>NZ_JAQTWM010000068.1 GCF_028689305.1 Rhodoferax sp.
GTGGCATCGTCCAGATACAGCGTGATTTGTGACATGGCAAAGACCCCTTTCGTTGAATAAGCCAAGTATATTGACAAGTATACTTTTTGCAATTTCCCATCAGGCCATATCTCCATCAAGTTACCACCTGCCAACTGCTGGCCTACCTGGCAATCTACAACCAGCCTATCCCGCCTGATCCGCCTCGTCCGTCGCCAAGCCCCCTCGCTTGAACTGCTCCAAGTGCTGACGCACACCCTGAAACACAGTGCGCGCCATTTCCATGGGAAAGTCGGCTGGCAAGCGTTGCTCAACGGCGGTCAGCGCCGCGTCCAGGCGCTGCGTCATGTCCAGCATGGCATCCCAGCCACTGTCTACGCCGCTGCGCTTGGCCAGTGCTTCCCAATGGCGGTGCTGGATTTCTGACAACTTGTAGTGAGCCGACTTGCCACGCACAGCCATGGCCAACTTGGTTTTTTTGTACGGCAGGGCGTGTGGGCCGGTGCCGATCAGTGGCCATGCGGAGAGTACGTCGTACAAGGGTGTCATCCGGTAGCGGCCACCGGGCAGCACAAACAATGAAAAGTTCTTGGCATGGCCGTCGATGGCCGCCAGAAACCAGAACAGCAGTTGGGCGCACAAGAAGTTGCGCCCGTCTTCGTGGAAAGCCTCGCCGCCTTTGAGCACCTCCAAGCAGGCCTCGATACTGGGGCCGCCTTTTTGCTCGTACTTCTGGTCGCTGGCAACGCCTTTGGCCTGGCAAAAGTCTTCCTGGGGCAAGCGGGCAATCCAGCCCTCTGGGTGCCAGCTTCGGTCAAAGCGCTTGACAACCAGCGCCCGCCGTACGCCAAAGTCCTGCATCTGGCATTCAGCCGCAGGCAAACCCAGCTCTCGCACAATTTGGTTGCAAAGCCATTCGTTTTCGACGGATAGCCGCAGGTCCAGGTTTGGGCCCGGGGTTACCCCGATGGGGGGTTTGAGGATGTGGGTGGTGGGCGTGGCACCCAGGGGCCGACACCATTGACCGTTCACTTGGAGCAGTGCCGTTTTTTCCTGCGCACCGGCAATGGACAGGCGGAAGTCTTCATCATCGTCCTGCGCCCCGACGCCAACCTGGGAGCCCAAGGCGCTCAAATGCTTTTCAACTTGTTCGGATGTGAGCGCCTCATACTTGAGTTGGTCAAAGCCCTCCGGGGTCACACCAGGTGGCAGCAGTTGCACCGCACCCACGCAGTCCCGACCCACCGCTTGCAGCAACGTGAACACGTCCGTGCCTTTGGTGCGGAAGCGCGCACTGATGCGCTTGCGAATGCCATCGCTGTCAGGCAGCAGGTTGTCAAAGTAGTTGCGAACCACGTCGCCTTCCAGCCGGTTGTCTGCCGTAAAGGGCAGCGACAGGGACAGCGGACGGCTGCGCGCAGAGGCCCGCCACGACGGCGCATAGTCCAAGCGGTGGTAGCCGGTGCGCCCCACACTCCAGGTGCCCACCAGTTCGCCGTTCATCCAGATGGCAAGCGCGGCCACTACCACGCTCCTTGTGGGCCGGTGTTGGGGGTGTTGGGAATGCTGGGTTGCGGTGAGGTGTCGGCAGCCGGGGCCTGCGTATCGCGCAAGACCAGGTCAACACCCAAAACCTTCAGCAGCTCCAGAAGTTGCCCGGCGCTGACCGCCGCAGGGTTGCGCTCAATCGCCGCGATGCGGGACTGGGTCACCCCCAGTTTGAGGGCCAGATCAGCCTGGTTGAGCCCGCGCACGTTGCGCAGGGAGCGTAGTTGGGGCGCGAGCTGGTCTGAAATGGCGATCAGATAGTCCATGGCAAAAAATCATCTTGAAATAATATTGTCAGCATATTGCTCAAAAGTGATAATGTCAAGAAATTGCTTTAAGATGATAAATTGTGGGTGTAGTGTGAAAGTAAAACAAGGACGGTACCGTCTGACAAATCTTCGCAGCAAACTGGCATAAATGGCGGGTATCCGAGGGTGACCGGAGTCCATGAAAGTGAGTGCTGCACTGCCAGGTTATGACAGGTCTTCGTGCCAGTTATCGAGTGGGCCAAGTCCATTGACGAGGGGCATTTTTGTCAAACCTCCATCGTGTCTGGCTTGACCCTGGCAAAAGGCACCAGCGGTCAGGCTGTCATGGCCGTTCGTCTGCGTTGTCAGTGCTGGCGATGTACAGCTGTCCGCGCCCGGCATGTTTGGCTGCGTACAGTGCTTTGTCCGCACGGATCATCAGGCGATCCAGGGTTTCACCGGGCTGGTGAAGCGCCAGCCCGGCGCTGAAGTTCAGCGGATGCCCCAGAGTTTGGGCCAGGGTGGGCAGCTGCTGGCGCAGCCGCTGGTCAAGATGTTGTGCGGCGGGTGCGTCGTTACCCGACAGCAGCAGGCAAAATTCTTCGCCGCCGACACGCGCCAGTACATCGCTGGAACGGATGGCGTTGCCGAGCAGCTGGCTCAAGGCCTGCAAGGCCCGGTCACCGGCATCGTGGCCAAACCGGTCATTGATGCCCTTGAAAAGATCAATGTCGATCATCAGCAAGGCCATCGGCAAGTCATGGCGGCTGGCGTGGGCAATCATCGGATTGGCCACCTCCTGCCAGCCGCGCCGGTTGAGCAGCCCGGTCAGCGCATCGGTCACCGCCTGGCGGTACAGGGCGGTTTCGGCCTCTTCATGCCAGCCGCCCAGAATCGCAAAATTGATCATCAACGGTGCCAGATTGGTCATCAGCATGGCGGCCACGTTCCAGGGGTGCGGGGTCAGAAAGCTCGGGTACAGATCTGTGAACGCGCCCAGATAGCCCCGGCCAAAGGTCAGGACGGCCATGCTGAACAGACCGGTTGCCACCACCCAGCGCCAGCGGCCACGCAGAGACGTGGCGGGCGCAAAACAGGCGGCAGTCAACAGCAGCAGCTGGACGGCCAGCAAAATGTTGGCCCAGCCCACCCGCCATGGGTAACTGTCAAACAGGAAAAAGTAGCCCAGCGGGGTCAACCAGGTCAGGGCCGTGACGGTGCGGACCCCACGGCGTGGGCCAAGCCAGCCCTGGAGCGCCTGCAACATCAGCCAGTGCGTGCCGCAAAAGCCGACCAGCGACAACGTGGAGAGCGCGCGGTCACGCCAGGTCTCGGGCCAGAGGTTGGCGAGGATCATGCACACCCAGGCCGCTGCGTGGACGACCAGGCTCCAGCGGGCTGCATTGGCCGCCGCTTCAAGCCGGCTGCCCATCACGGCGGGTGAAATCAGCGCCAGCACAACCATGTTGGCCACCGTGACCACCAGCAGGGTATTGATATCAAGCGTCATGGTTGCTCAGCTGGCCGCAGCTTGATGCCGGCCGTGCGGGTTTGGCAGTTTGCGCGACGCCATGGTCATCACTCACACGCGCAAGTGGGTGAACCCTGGGGTGATTCAGCTCAGTGAATCCGCATGCCCGGCTTGGCACCAGCAAACGGCTCCAGCACGTAGATGCCGGGTTCCGCTTTTTCGTCGGCGTGGCTGGCAGCCAGGACCATGCCTTCAGACAGGCCAAACTTCATCTTGCGCGGGGCCAGGTTGGCCACCAGCACGGTGAGTTTGCCCACCAGTTGCTCGGGCTGGTACATGCTGGCAATGCCGCTGAACACATTGCGGGTTTTGGGCTGGCCGGCATCGTCGAGTTCACCCACGTCCAGCGTCAGCTGCAGCAGTTTGGTGGAGCCAGCCACTGCCGTGCAGTTGAGGATTTTGGCGATGCGCAGGTCGATCTTGGCAAAGTCGTCAATGGTGATGGTGGGCGCAATCGCCTCGCCGCCAGGGGCCGTCGGGTCGATGGGGCTTGCCGGGGCGGCGGTTTTTTTGGGCGCTACTTTTTCTGTAGCTACTTGCCCAGATTCTGTCTGGGCTGGAGGCTCAAACAATGCATCAAGTTGCTTCACGTCCACGCGTTGCATCAAATGCTGGTAGTTGCCAATGACGTGGCCGGTAGGCAGTGGTTCGGCGATGTTGGTGAAACTCAGTGGCTCGATGCGGAGGAATTTTTCCACCTCGGCGGCCAGCGCGGGCAGCACCGGTTTCAGGTAGCAGGTGAGGATGCGGAAGGCTTTGATGCACACCGTGCACACGTCTTGCAGGCGTGCCTCCTGGTGGGGTTTTTTGGCCAGGTCCCAGGGTTTGTTGGCATCCACGTAGGCGTTCACGCGGTCGGCCAGCAGCATGGTTTCCTTCAGGGCTTTGGCGTATTCGCGGGCCTCGTACAACTGCTCGATGGGCGTGTGCTCAATGCGCAACTGGTGCAGCAGGGCGGCACCGTCTTCCGATACTTCGCCCAGCTTGCCGTCAAAACGCTTGGTCAAAAAGCCGGCGGCGCGTGACGCGATGTTGACAAACTTGCCAATCAAATCGCTGTTGACGCGGGCCATGAAGTCGTCGGCGTTGAAGTCGATGTCTTCGTTGCGGGCGCTGAGCTTGGCGGCCAGGTAGTAGCGCAGCCACTCGGGGTTCATGCCCAGCTTGAGGTATTTGAGCGGGTCCAGGCCGGTGCCACGGCTCTTGCTCATCTTCTCGCCGTTGTTCACGGTCAGGAAGCCGTGTACAAACACGTTGTCAGGCGTTTTGCGACCGCTGAAGTGCAGCGTGGCGGGCCAGAACAGGGTGTGGAAGGTGACGATGTCTTTGCCGATGAAGTGGTACTGCTCCAGCGCCGGGTTGGCCATGTAGGCCTCGTAGTCGACACCACGCTGGCTGCACAGGTTTTTCAGCGAGGCCAGGTAGCCAATCGGCGCGTCCAGCCAGACGTAAAAGTATTTGCCCGGTGCGTCGGGGATTTCAATGCCGAAGTAGGGTGCATCACGGCTGATGTCCCAGTCGCCCAGGCCTTCGCTGGTGCTGCCGTCCGGGTTGGTGCGGATGGTGAACCACTCTTTGATCTTGTTGGCCACTTCGGGCTGCAGCTTGCCGTCTTGTGTCCAGTGCTCCAGAAAGGCCACGCAGCGCGGGTCTGACAGCTTGAAGAAGAAGTGTTCGGAGTTCTTGAGCACCGGCGTGGCACCCGACAGGGCCGAGAAGGGCTTGATCAGGTCGGTGGGCGCGTAGACCGCGCCGCAGACTTCGCAGTTGTCGCCGTACTGGTCCTGGGCATGGCACTTGGGGCATTCGCCTTTGATGTAGCGGTCCGGCAGGAACATGGCTTTCTCGGGGTCGAAAAACTGCTCGATGGTGCGGGACTCGATCAGCGAACCGTCCTTGTTGTCGCGCAGGCCACGGTAGATGGCTTGGGCCAGTTCGTGGTTTTCGGGTGCGTCGGTGCTGTGCCAGTTGTCAAAGCTGATGTGAAAACCGTCCAGGTACTGCTTGCGCCCAGCGGCGATGTTGGCCACGAACTGCTGCGGCGTGATGCCGGCTTTTTCAGCCGCAATCATGATCGGCGCGCCGTGGGTGTCGTCGGCCCCGCAAAAGTCCACCGTGTTGCCCATCATGCGTTGAAAGCGCACCCAGATGTCGGCCTGGATGTATTCCATGATGTGGCCAATGTGGAAGTTGCCGTTGGCGTAGGGCAGGGCGGTGGTGACGAAGAGTTGGCGTGACATGGGGCGTGGACTTTCAAAGACAGCCGGCAATTTTACCGGCGCTGCCGACTTCAGCGCAGGCGCAGCGGGTCGCGCCGCCGATCCGGCACCGGCAAGCACCCGTGTACCGCATCGGCGGGGGGCGGGTTGGGGTCGGTCCAGCCAAAAAAGCGGCAGATTTCGTGGCACTGGCGCAGGGCATCGGCCCGGCCCAGCGCCATCAGTTCACGGGTGTAACCCTGTTCAAACAGTAAATAACTGGCCAGCGCTGCGCCCTTGACGTCTGCCGCCGCGGACGATACGCCCACGCCGCCGAGCAGGGTGCGCACCGCTGCCGGCAATTCGTGCACATGCCGGGCGGCAATGTCGTCCAGCCGCTGCGAGGGGGAAATCAGCAGCAATTCAATCGGCCGCAGTTGGCTGGCGCCGCGCAGTTCGGCGGGCACCAGGCTCAGGGTCTGGTTGATACGGCGAATGCGCTCGACATCCACCGCGAGGGCGTCCAGAAAGATGTTGGACAGGGCGTGGCCGGCAATTTGCGCCACCGTCGGGTAGCTGCCAGTGCTGGGCAGCGCCCCCTGGGAGGCGGGTTCATGCATGCGCCCGGCGCCAATCACGCAGATGCGTTGCGCGCCCAGATGAATGGGTGGCGCCACTGGCGCCGACTGGCGCATGGAGCCGTCGCCGAAGTAGGCGGTCTGCCCTTCAATCTGCAGCGGCATGGCTGGGAACACGAACGGAATCGCGCTGGAAGCGAGCAAGTGGGCGTGGGTGATGCGGTCACGCAAGCCCCGGCGATGGGAGCGTACCCAGGGCTGCAGGCGTTTGTCGCCCTGAAAAAAAGTGAGGTGTTCGCCCGAGCTGTAACTGGACGCCGTGACGGCCAGCGCCTGCAGATGGCCTTTGCGGATCAGCCAGGGCAGGCGCTCCAGTGGCACGGTGCGGGTCAGCAGTTCAGCCAGCGGGCTGTTGTCCAGCAAAGACCTGGGCTTGAGGCGCCGCCATTTGGCTACCAGCCAGCCCAGCGACAGCAGGGTGGTCCAGCGCGCGCCGGTGCGCAGCATGCTGACCGAGTCGGCGCGGTAGACCTGATCGGCGTGAAAGTTGCGCCACAAATCGGCCATCATGCGCACGGTGTTGTCAAACTGGTCGCAGCCACAGGCCAGCGCGGCGGCGTTGAGCGCCCCGGCGGAAGTGCCGGCAATGATGGGGAACGGGTTGGGCTGATCCTGCGCGCCACAGCGCCGCCGCAGGTCGGCAATGGCTTCAAGCACCCCGACCTGGTAGGCGGCGCGGGCACCGCCGCCGCTGAGCATCAGGGCCGTGTCAGAGGCGTTGGCCGCTGGCCATTCGGAAGGAGCAAAAGGGTCATGAGCCATGCGGCCATTATGCTCAGCTGCCGGCCACGCCAGGCCCACCACCGTTGGCCGCCGGTCAACTTGCGGGTAAACCCCGATTTGCCGGGCTGGCCAAGGTCTATTGGGTCTTGGCTAGACTCGCTGTTTTCGGAGAACCCTATGACCGTGACAGAACAAGCCGTGCTGGATGCCCTTAAAAGTGTGATCGACCCGAATACCGGGCGTGATTTTGTGTCGGCCAAAGCCATCAAGAACCTTAATATCACCGAGGGTGACGTGGCGTTTGATGTGGAGCTGGGTTACCCGGCCCAAAGCCAGATCCCCGGTTTTCGCAAGGACCTGATTGCTGCGGCCAAGCGTGTGGCCGGGGTGGCCAATGTGTCCGTCAACGTGACGACCAAGATCACCGCGCATGCCGTGCAGCGGGGTGTGCAGCTGCTGCCTGGCGTGAAAAACATCGTGGCTGTGGCGTCGGGCAAAGGCGGCGTGGGCAAGAGCACCACGGCGGTCAATCTGGCGCTGGCGCTGGCTGCCGAGGGTGCGAAGGTGGGCCTGCTGGACGCCGACATCTACGGCCCCAGCATCCCGATGATGATGGGCATCGAAGGCCGCCCCGAGAGCAACGACGGCCAGACCATGGAACCGCTGGAAAACTACGGCGTGCAGGTGATGTCCATTGGTTTCCTGGTGGCGCAGGATGAAGCCATGATCTGGCGTGGCCCGATGGCCACCCAGGCGCTGGAGCAGCTGCTGCGCCAGACCAACTGGAACGACCTGGACTACCTGGTGGTGGACATGCCGCCCGGTACCGGTGACATCCAGTTGACGCTGAGCCAGCGTGTGCCGATGACCGGTGCCGTGGTGGTGACCACGCCGCAGGACATTGCCTTGCTGGACGCCAAAAAAGGCATCAAGATGTTTGAGAAGGTGGGCGTGCCGATTCTGGGCATTGTGGAAAACATGGCGGTGCACGTGTGCAGCCACTGCGGCCACGTGGAACATATTTTTGGTGCCGATGGCGGCAAGAAGATGGCGGCGGAGTACCACATGGACTACCTCGGCGCCTTGCCGCTGGCCATGCAGATCCGCCTGCAGGCCGACAGCGGCAAACCCACCGTGGTGTCCGACCCGGACAGCGAGGTCGCCGGCCTGTACAAGGCGGTGGCGCGCAAGGTGGCGCTGGCGATCGCGGCCAAGAACAAGGACTTTTCCAGCAAGTTCCCGGCGATCAAGATTTCTACCGGCACCTGAGGCCTTGGCGCCCCGGCATCGGGGGTCAGAACATCAGCTGGCGCTGGCTGACAAAATGCCGCGCCTGGCCGGTCACCGGATCGGTGAAGGCCAGTTCGCGCGCCAGCAGCTGCAAGGGGTGGGCGTGGTCGACCTGGCCTTCGGGCGTCAGCGTCGGGTACAGGCCGTCGTTGAGCAAGGGCAGGCCCAGGGCCAGCATGTGCACCCGCAGCTGATGGCGCTGGCCGGTCACGGGCCGCAGCTCGTAACGCGCCAGCGCGCCGCGCACCTGCAGCACCCGGATGTGGGTGATGGCGTTGGGCTCTCCCGGCACCTCCTGCTGCAGCATGAAATGCCCGGCTGGCTGGATGCGGCTCTGGCGCAGCTGCGGCATCGGCAGGTCAGCCCGCCAGGGCGCGATGGCATGGTAGATCTTGTGCACCTGGTGCTGGCGGAACAAGGCGCTGTAGGCCGCACGGCTGGCGCTCTGGGTGGCAAACAGCACCAGCCCGGCGGTGTCGCGGTCAATGCGGTGAATCGGCGCCAGATCGTCCAGGCCGAGCTTGCGTTTGAGCCGCACCAGCACGGTTTCCGCCAGGTAGCCGCCTGAGGGCACCACCGGCAAAAAATGCGGCTTGTCCACCACCAGCAGGTGTTCATCCCGGTGCAGCACCACTTCCTCAAACGGGATCGGCGCCTCGTTGGGCACCTCGCGGTAGTAATACAGGCGGGTGTGGGTTGGGCAGGGCGGCTGGCTGGCGGCTGCCAGGCTGATCGGCTGACCACAGGCGTCCAGCACATCGCCGCGGGTCAGCCGCTGTTGCCAGGTCTGCCACGCAACGCCGGGAAACCGTTCGGCCAGGAAGTCCAGCAGCGTTGGCCACGGCCCGGCTGGCAGGCCAACGCAGCTGGGGCCAACACCGTGGCGTGTGGGCGGCCTAAATCCGCTCAAACACCAGGTCCCAGACGCCGTGGCCAAGCTTGAGGCCGCGGTTTTCAAACTTGGTCAGCGGCCGGTAGTGTGGCTTGGGGGCGTAACCCAGCAGCTCCGGGTGGCTCTGGCTGGCGGTGTTTTTCAGCAGAGGTTCGGCGCTCAGCACCTCCAGTATCTGCTCGGCGTAGGCTTGCCAGTCAGTGGCGCAGTGGATGTAGCCTCCCACTTTGAGGCGCTCGGCCAGCTTGGCCACCAGCGGGCCCTGGATCAGCCGGCGTTTGTTGTGCCGGGCCTTGTGCCAGGGGTCGGGAAAGAAGATGTGCACGCCGTCCAGGCTTTGCAGCGGCAGCATGTGGTCAATGACTTCCACCGCGTCATGGGCGCAGATGCGGATGTTGGTGAGTCCCTGCTCACCAATGCGTTTGAGCAGCGCGCCAACGCCGGGGTCGTGCACCTCGCAGCACAGGAAGTGGGTCTCGGGCAACAGCGCGGCAATATGGGCGGTGGCCTCACCCATGCCAAAGCCGATTTCCAGGATCAGCGGTTTTTTCAGGTCTTTTTGGCCCTCAGACCGCGTGGAATCTGCGAAAGCAGCTACAACATCAAGAGCACTTTCCTGGTAGGGCAGCAAGAATCTGGGTCCGAGTTCTTCCAGCGCCTTGGTTTGGCCGCTGGTGGTGCGGCCGGTGCGTTTGACAAAGCTGCGGATGGCGCGCCGGGGGGGCGCGGGCGTGGAAATGGCGGTGGCTTCGTCGTTCATGGTGGCGTGAGGAAAATCTGGCCGCCATTGTAGGCAGGCACCCAGGTTTCCTGGGCCAGCCGGTTCCCGCCGGACAAAAATCGGTAGAGAATGCGTGCCATCGAACATGCGTCAACCAGCTGTCAGGAGAACGCTTTGTCCAGGGATCAAAACATGGCTGCAAGCCAGAATCAGGTACAGGAGAACCGCTGGCTGGCCGTGCTCGACGCGTTGCCGGATTTGCTGTTTGAGCTCGATGCTGACGGGCGTTACCTGGACTACCACTCGCCGCGTTCGGACCTGCTGGCAGCGCCCGCTGAGCATTTTTTGGGCAAGACTTTCCGTGAAGTGCTGCCCAAGGCGGCGGCCGACATCGGCATGACCACGCTGCACGAGGCCGCCCTGCATGGTTATTCGCATGGGCATCAGGTCGAGTTGAAGCTGGCCGACGGCCCCCGGTGGTTCGAGTTTTCGGTATCGCGCAAGATCAACGGCCCCGACCAGCCGGTGACCTTCATCATGTTGTCGCGCGACATCACCCACCGCAAGACGGCCGAACTGAAAGTGGAGCGGCTGACCCGCCTGTACGCGGCCCTGAGCCAGTGCAATCAGGCCATTGTGCGCTGTCAGGGTGAAGTCGAGTTGTTCGCCATCCTGTGCCGCAACGCGGTGAACTTTGGTGGCATGAAGATGGCGTGGTTTGGCAAGTTCGATGTGCCTGCCCAGCGCGTGGTGCCGGTGGCCTGGTATGGCGAGGGCACACATTACCTGGACGGTATCCAGATCACGCTGGACCCCGGCGACCCCAGCGGCCGGGGGCCAGCGGGCACCGCCATGCGTGAAAACCGGCCAGTCTGGTGCCAGGATTTCCAGAACAACCCGGCGACGGTGCCCTGGCATGCGCAGGCCAGGCAGTATGGTTGGGGCGCTGCCGCAGGTTTGCCGCTGCATCTGCGTGGCCAGGTGGTCGGGGTCTTCATGGTGTATGCCGCCGAGGTGGATGCCTTTGACGACGATGCGCGCGCGCTGTTGCTGGAAATGGTGATGGACATCGACTACGCGCTGGATCGCTTTGCCGATGAAGTCGAGCGCAAACAGGTGCAGGACCAATTGCGTGACAGCGAGGAGCGTTACCGCAAGGCCTTCCAGACCAGTCCGGATGCGGTCACCATCTCGCGCATGGCCGACAGTGTCTGCCTGGACGTGAATCTCGGGTTTGAACGCCTGACCGGTTGGCGGCACGACGAGGTGGTGGGCCGGACAGCGGCGCAAATCGGGGTCTGGCATGCTCCGGTCGAGCAACAGCGCATGCGGGACGCTTTGCAGCGCGAGGGTCGCTGCAGCAACATGGAGGCGGATTTCGTCAAGAAGGACGGCAGCCTGCTGCACGGGCTGATTTCGGCGGAGCGGGTGCGTTTTAACGAGGTGGACTGTGTCCTGACCATCACGCGCGACATCACCGAGAAAAAGCGCTCGGATGCCCAGATCGAGCGGCTGGCGCATTTTGACCAGCTCACCGGCCTGCCCAACCGGGCGCAGCTGCAGGAGCGTTTCCAGTTTGCCCTCAGTCTGGCGCAACGCAGTGGCGAGGGCATGGCGCTGATGTTCCTGGACCTGGACCATTTCAAGAACGTCAACGACACACTGGGCCACAGTGTCGGTGACCAGCTGCTGGTGGAGGTGTCGCGCCGGCTGACCTCGGTGCTGCGGGTCGGGGACACCCTGTCGCGCATGGGGGGCGACGAGTTCATCCTGCTGCTGCCCGCCATTGATGAAGAGGGCGCCAGCCAGGTCGCACTCAAGCTGATCGATGCGCTGGCCAGGCCGTGCCAGATTGAACACCATGAGCTGATCAGCACCTGCTCGATCGGCATTGCGCTGTACCCGCAGGATGGCGAGGACTTCGAGACCCTGTCCAAAAATGCCGATGCCGCCATGTACCGGGTCAAAAACGCCAGCCGCAACAATTACTGCTTCTTCACCCGCGAGATGCAGGCCCATTCGGCGCGCTCGCTGCAACTGGTCAACGCCATGCACCACGCGCTGGCGCGTGGTGAATTCCTGCTGCATTACCAGCCACAGCTGTCGCTGCAGGACGGCCGTGTGGTTGGCGTCGAGGCGCTGCTGCGCTGGCAACACCCCGAGTTCGGCATGATGTCACCGGCTGAATTCATCCCGATTGCCGAGAGCAGCGGGCAAATCCTGGCCATCGGCGAATGGGTGCTGCGCACCGCCGTCACCCAGCTCAAGTGCTGGCTGGATGCAGGCATGCGCCCGATGGTGGTGGCGGTGAACCTGTCGGCGGTGCAGTTTCGTGATCCCCATTTGCCGGATCTGGTGACCCGTATCTTGCAGGAAGTCGGCCTGGCACCGCATTGCCTGGAGCTGGAGCTGACCGAGGCCAGCACCATGGATGACCCGGTAGCCGCGGTGACGCTGATGAACCAGTTGCATGAACGTGGCGTGCTCATGGCCATGGATGACTTTGGCACTGGGTATTCGAGCCTGAGTCACCTGAAAAAATTCAGCGTCTACAAACTCAAGATCGACCAGTCCTTTGTCCGCGACATCGGAAACGACCCCGATGACAAGGCGATCGTGACCGCCATCATCAACCTGGCCAGCAGCCTGGGGCTCAAGACCATTGCCGAAGGGGTGGAAACGGCAGAGCAGCTGGCGTTCCTGCGCCTGCAGGGCTGTGATGAAGTCCAGGGTTATTACTTCAGCAAACCCTTGCCAGCCGACCAATTGGCGGCTTTTGTGCGTCAGCCGCCCGCGTTTGGCTGAGTCGCCCAGCGCGCGCGCCATGACGCTACCCAGGCCAGCAAGGCGTCTGCCGGTGTGCCGGTGGCGGCGGGCAGGCCCAGCACGGCGGCGGCCTGGTTGAGGGCGGTCAGCGGGTCGCGGGTGTCCAGGGCCTGTGCCCCGCTTTGTTTGGAAAGTTTTTCACCCCGGGCATCACGCACCAGGGGTGTGTGCAGGTAACGCGGTGTCGGCAAGCCCAGGGCCTGTTGCAGCAGGATCTGCCGCGCCGTGTTATCAGCCAGGTCTTCACCCCGCACGATGTCGGTGATGCCCTGGGCGCCATCGTCCACCACCACCGCCAGCTGGTAGGCAAAACAACCGTCAGCGCGCAGCAGGACAAAGTCGCCGACCTCGCTTGCCACGTCCTGCTGTTGTGGCCCCAGACGGCGGTCACACCAGCGCACCACACCGCCGGGCGGCGGCGCTTGGGTGCCTGTGGGGTTGATGTTTGCTATTAAAGTTATAGCTAATAGCGCTTTGTTTATACGGGCTAGAGGCCTGTTTTCTTGATCAAACCGGGTCTGGAACCGCCACGCCCGGGGAGTCTTGCCGTGCAGGCCAGCGCGGCAGGTGCCGGGGTAAACCAGCTCGCCATGGCGCGGCTTGGCCTGGCCGCTTTGTGCCAGTGCGGCGGCGATGTCCTTGCGGGTACAGGCACAGGGGTAGGCCAGACCACCTGCCACCAGCTGGTCCAGCGCCTGCTGGTAGCTGGCATGGCGGGCCGACTGGTACAGCGGCGGCCGGTCGCTGTGCAGCCCACAGCTGGCGAGCTGCTGCAGGATGATCTGGTCCAGCCCCGGCAGGCAGCGGGTGCTGTCCACGTCTTCGATGCGCACCAGCCACAAGCCGCCATGGGCGCGGGCATCAAGCCAGCTGGCCAGTGCCGCCACCAGCGAGCCCGCATGCAGCGGTCCGGTCGGTGAGGGCGCAAAACGACCGATGTAGCGTGAGGCCTCCACCGCCGGGGCTCAAACCACGGCCAGTGCCAGCTCCAGTCCTGACACAAATGCATCTTCCACCCGGTGGCCCAGGCACCAGTCGCCACACAGGCCCAGGCCTTTTTTGGCGTCCCACAAATGGCTTTTGCCCAGCGGCTTGAGGGTTTTGGCGTAGAGCCAGCGCTGGCTGTCCACATGGGCCGGTTCGGCGCGAATGCCGGTGACTTCGGTGAAGGCCTTGATCAGCTTGGCCTCGGCACGGGCCGGGTCGTCCTGCAGGTGCTCCTGTGACCAGGCAGCGCTGGCCTGCACGGTCCAGCGTTCCACGGCGCTGCGGCCCGGTTTGCTCGATTCACGCGCCAGCCAGGCGATGCGGTGGTGGGTGCTGCGGGCGGCATTCCACTGCGGGCCCAGTGTCCACAGGCCGGGCTGCATGGCTTGCGGAAACGCCAGCATCAGGGTCCAGCAGGGCGCGACCTGGACCGCGTCCAGTTGCTTCACCCAGGGGCCGGACTGTTTGGAGTCCTGCAGCAAACCCTGGGCCTGGGCCGCGGGGGTGGCCAGCAGCACGCCATCAAAACCGGAGTAAACGTGCAGGGCGCCGTCCAGTGTTTCGGTGCGCAGTTGCCATTGCGTCGGCTGCAGCGCGTCGCGCTCGATGCGGGTGACACGGGTCTGCAATTCGATCTGCCCTGCACGTGTCAGCGGCTCGGCCCAGCCAGCCACCAGGGACTGCATGCCCGGCACCCCCACCCAGTGGGCTTCACGGGCGCTCAGGCCGCTACCGGTGATGTGGCCCAACTCGTCGAGCATCTGCACTGAATTGGCGCTCCAGCGTTTGCAGAGTTTGGGCGTGGTCTCCAGCGCCAGCTGAAAGCGCGGGTCACGCACGGTGAAATACTGGGTGCCGTGGTCAAACGAGCCAAAAGCGCTGTCGCGGGTGGCCATGCGGCCGCCCAGGCTGCGGCCTGTTTCAAAGAGGGAGACGCGGTGACCGGCCTGCAGCAGGGTCCGTGCACAGGTGATACCGGCCATGCCAGCGCCAATGATGGCGAAGTGTTTGGAAGCGCGGGGGGCTGTGCTCATCTGGGTTTCTCCGTTGTGTGTATGGCACCGACTTTACACGCCCCGGTGGCGCTCCAGCAAAGCGGCGCGGGTGGCCGGGCTTTCCAGCGTGTTGAGCCACCAGTGCAGGGCACGGCCCTGGCTGGTCTGGTTGGTGCGCCAGGCGTAGATGACGTTGACCGCACGGTTTGGCCGGACTGTGGTCTTGACCACCAGCCGGCCCGCGTCGATGTAGTCACGCGCCATGGATTCGGGCAGCGAGCCGCAGCCCAGGCCCCGCAGGTGGGCATCCAGTTTGTCCTGCATGGTGGCCACGGTGAACACGTCCTGTCCGCCCAGCAGGCCAAAGGTCACGCCACGCCCGCGGCTGATGGTGTCGGCCACGGCCACGGCACGGTGTACCCGCGTCATCTCGTCGGTCAGCGGTTCCGGGGCGTTGGCCAGCGGGTGATGCGGCGCCACGGCGTAGACAAAACGCACCTTGCCCAGCGGCTGGGTGCGGATGTTGGGGTTCTGCCCCAGGTCCACGCCGCCCAGTGCCAGGTCGGCCTGGCCGCTGGTCAGGGCTTCGAGCGTGCCCGAGAGGGTCTCGTCGCGCAGGCGGATGCGGGTGGGTGGATTCTGCGAAAAGAAACGGTCACACAGTTCCATCACCGTGGCCTTGGCGATGATGCTGTCCACCGCGATGGTGAATTGCGGCTCCCAGCCGGTGGCCACACGTTTGACCCGGTTGGCCACGGCGTCAATGTCTTCGAGCAGGCGCGCGCCCTCATGCAACAGTTCCCGTCCGGCCTCGGTCAGCTTGGCCTGGCGTGAACTGCGGTCAAACAGTAGCACGTCCAGGGCATCCTCAATCTGGCGCACCCGGTAGGTGAGGGCGCTGGGCACCATGCCCAGGACCCGCGCGGCGGCGGCCAGGCTGCCGCTGGTGGCGATGGTCTGCAACATGGCGAGGGCATCGGGCGTCAGGACATTGCGAGCAGTTTGCATGGTTGTTCACAGATAGTTCGAAATATTTGAATGATGCCATCAAATTGGCAGAGACTGGAAGCGGGCCTGGCGGGCTACAGTTCAACCCTGTTTTGATGTTGCTGAAATGACCGACCATGATCACTCTGAGACCTTCAACCCAACGCGGTTATGCCGACCACGGCTGGCTCAAGTCTTTTCACAGCTTTTCATTTGCCGGCTACCACGATCCGGCGCACATGGGCTGGGGCAACCTGCGCGTGATCAATGAAGACCGGGTGGCGCCGGGCCGGGGGTTTGGCACCCATGGCCACCGCGACATGGAAATCATCAGTTATGTGCTCTCGGGGACGCTGGCGCACAAGGACAGCCTGGGCAACGTCAAGACGATCACCCCCGGTGAGGTACAGCGCATGAGTGCGGGCACGGGCGTGCAGCACAGCGAGTTCAACCCTTCTGCCAGCGCTGACACCCATTTCCTGCAGATCTGGATTGAGCCCGACGTGTCGGGGATCACCCCCGGCTACGAGCAGAAAACCTTCAGCGACGTGGACAAGCAGGGGCGTTTGCGGCTGGTGGCGTCACCGGACGGGGTGCAGGGTTCGGTCCGGATCCACGCCGATGCCCGTGTTTATGCCGGGTTATTCGATGGCCCGCAAACTGCCAGTCTGCTGGTGGATGTCGGGCGCAAGGTCTATGTGCATCTGGTGCGCGGCCAGTTGCTGGTCAACGGGGTGACCCTGAAGACCGGAGACGCCGCCTTGCTGGCCGATGAAGCATCGGTTACGCTGTTTGACGGTGTGGACGCCGAGGTGCTGGTGTTTGATCTGTCCGACTGATTCTTTTTCTCTCTTTTTCCTCAACCACTCAAGGAGTTTCATCATGGCAAATATTGCAGTTGTTTTTCATTCCGGTTATGGCCATACCTTGCGCATGGCGCAAGCGGTGGCCGAGGGCGCCGGGGCCGAGCTGGTGGCGATTGACGCCGAAGGCAATGTGTCGGAAGAGGGCTGGGCCACGCTCAACGACGCCGATGCCATCATCATGGGCAGCCCCACCTACATGGGTTCGGTGAGCTGGCAGTTCAAGAAATTTGCCGATGCCACCAGCAAACCCTGGTTCAGCCAGGCCTGGAAGGACAAGGTGTTCGCCGGCTTCACCAACAGCGCCACCATGAACGGCGACAAACTCTCCACCTTGCACTATCTGTTCACGCTGGCCATGCAGCAAGGCGGCATCTGGGTGGGCACCGGCATGATGCCCAGCAACAGCAAGGCTGCCCAGCGCAATGACCTCAATTTTGTCGGCTCGTTCAGCGGCGCCATGGCCCAGTCGCCCTCTGATGCATCGCCGGCTGAGATGTTGCCGGGTGATCTGGAAACGGCGCGTCAGTTCGGCCAGCGCGTGGCTGCCGTGACAGCCAAGTTCAAGGCTTGAATTTTTCAGCGTTGCCGCCGCGCGGGGATGGGGGATCTCCCGCGGCGCAGCACGGGTGAGCATTTCACCAAAATTTAGAGGCATTTTTTGCCTCTAGCCCGCATAAAACAACCCTGATTAGCTACTTTTTACATAGCAATTGGGTTTGCCACGCGGCACCCACGCCGGCGCATGAGGCCTGTCAGTCCAGCACAAACTGACAGGGGGCAAAATTCAGCTTCCTGTGACAAATTGAATGGCGCCTCATGAACTCCTCCAAAAATGATCGTTGTAAAGCTTGTGGCCGTGTTTCTGCTTTGACCCTGGGCGTGCTGCTGGCCAGTCGTGTGGTCTGCGCGCAGGCCAGTGACCCGGTATCAGAAAAGGATTTCCTGGCCGAGATGCCGATGGTGCTCAGTGTGTCGCGCCTGTCGCAGCGGCTGGACGAAACCCCGGGCGCCGTCACCCTGATTGATCGCGAGTTGATCCGGCGCTCCGGCGCGCGTGATGTGGCTGATCTGCTGCGGCTGGTGCCGGGTTTCCAGGTCAGCAATGCTTTTGAAAGTGTGGCGCCACTGGTGAGTTACCACGGGGCGTTTGACAGTTATTCCAACCGGCTGGAACTGCTGATCGACGGGCGCTCGGCCTATTCGCCGTATTTCATTGGCAGCATCGGGCCGGGGCTGCAGACGGTGGCGCTGGAGGACATTGAGCGTATCGAGGTGTTGCGTGGCTCCAATTCGGCAGCCTACGGTGCCCGCGCCATTCTGGGGGTGATCAACATCGTGACCCGCCACACCGCCGATACCCTGGGGGGGCAGGGCACGCTGGTGGTGGGCGAAAACGGGGTGCGTGATGTGCAGGCGCGCATCGGCTGGGGTGATACTGGCGGCACCTTCCGTCTGACGGCCAGCCGTCGTGCCGACGACGGGCTGGACGGGGCCAACGGTGCCAACCAGGTGCGGCGCGTGAACCTGCGTGAGGATATCACCCCGGCGCCAGGTGATGAACTGCAAGTGCGCCTGGGGGTCTTGTCGATCGACGCTGGCAAGGGCTTTGCCGGGCTGGTGGACAATCCGCCACGTCCGTCGGTTTTTGATTCGGCTTATGCCCAGATTGACTATCGGCGCAGCCTCAGTGCTGACGAGGACGTGGCGTTTCGGCTGTCGCACAGCCAGGAGTCGTACACCGACGAATTCCCCTATTCATTGCAGAGATTCAAGTTCAACGACGTGTACATGGTCCGTGGCACGGGCCAGGCCAGCAGCGATGTGCTGACCCTGCAGCACACCCTGCGCCACAGCGACAGCACACGTCTGGTGTGGGGCGGTGAATTCCGCAGCGAACGCATCCAGTCGAGTGCGCTCTACAACACCGATAGCCCCTGGGTCACTGACTTCACCCGGCTGTTCGGCAATCTGGAATGGCGTATCGCCGCCAACTGGCAGCTCAATGCTGGTGCGATGGCTGAGCACAGCAGCGTGACCGGTGATACCGTGTCGCCGCGGCTGATGGCCAACTGGCAGGTGGCGCCCGGGCAGACTTTGCGGCTGGGGGTTTCGAATGCCTTCCGGCCACCAAGCACTTTTGAGAAATTTGGCAATTTGCGTTATGTCTGGAACGGTCATCTGTTTGGTATCAACACCTTGGCCAGTGGTCAGGTTCAAGCCGAAACGGTCCAGTCCAAGGAGCTGGGGTATCTGGGAGAGTTTCCCGGCGTGGGGCTGTCGGTGGACATGCGGCTTTTCCATGAACAGATCAATGGCTTTATTCGTCAGCAGAATAATGTGTCGCCCAAGGATTACATCAATGACGAAAATTTTGCCATTCAGGGGCTGGAATACCAGCTGAAATGGCGGCCATGGCAGGGAGGGCAGGTGATGTTCAATCAGACGTATACCGACATTGGTTCAAAGGTTTATGGCGTTGGCACCGCGTATGCTGCGCCCAGGCTGGCCAGTACCCTGGCCTATTTCCAGAAGTTGCCGCATGACCTGGACCTGACCCTGATGCACCAGGACAACGGCACGGCCACACTCACTGGTGGTGGCCTGGGTGACCGGATGGCCATGACCCGCACCGACCTGCGCCTGGCCAAGGCCATGCGCTGGGGCACGCGCCGGGGCGAAGTGGCGCTGGTCATCCAGAATCTGGGGCTGTCCTACGCCGATTTCAGCCCCTTGTTCCAGTTTCGGCGCCAGGCGTTTGTGACCTTGCGGCTGGAAGACTGAGCCACTGGCCATGGGGCGTTACCTGCACTGGTTATGGTGGTTGGGGGTGCTGAGCCTGCTGGGCTTGGGCGTCCAGGCCGAACCGGTGAGCAGGAACGAGCGCGTGGTGATTGTCAGTAGTGGTACAGCGGGGGCCTATGCCGAGGCGGCCCAGGCGCTGGTGGACGGACTGGTTCGCGCCGATGTGGCGCGCCAGGGCATCATCCAACTCACCGCCGCCGAGATGGCCTGGCGCATCAGGCAGGGGCAATTGCCACAACCCAGCCTGTTTGTGGCCTTGGGCAGTGACGCCACCCAGGTGCTGGCGTCGGCCAAGCAGTCGGCGCCGGTCTTGAGCGCCCTGATTCCCCGCACCAGTTTTGAGCGGATTTTGCGTGACAGCGGGCGCACGGCTTCCAGCCAGCTGACGGCCCTGTATCTGGATCAGCCACTGAACCGGCAACTGGCTCTGATCCGGCTGGTCTGGCCACAGGCGCGGCGCCTCGGGGTGTTGTGGGGGGCGGAGTCGCTGGCCCAGGCGCCGACCCTGCATGCCCTTGCCGCTGCCGAGCACTGGGCTGTGAAAGAAGCGACGGTGAATTCGCCTGCGGAAATTTTTATCGGACTCAAACAGGTGCTGGATGACAGCGACGTGTTACTGGCGGTGGCCGATCCGCAGGTCTACAACAGCAACAGTCTGCAAAACATCCTGCTGTCGGCGTTTCGCGCCAGGGTTCCGATGGTGGCTTTTTCGCCAGCCTATGCCCGCGCGGGGGCCGTGCTGTCGCTGCACGTGACGCCGGCACAGGCCGGGGTGCAGGCAGCGGCCTTGGCGCTGGATGTCCTGCATGGCCGGCCATTGCCGGTAGCGCCAGTGAAGTCGCAGGATTTTGAGGTCACGGTGAACCCGCATGTGGCCAGGGCACTGGGGTTGAGCCTGGATGACAAGGTCTTGCGGCAGGCCTTGCGCCGACTGGAGCAGTTGCCATGATGAAAGTGCTCGATATCCGCAGCCGCATGTTGCTGGCCGCGCTGCTGCCCCTGATTCTGGTGAGCACGCTGATGGCGGTGGTGTTTCTGATGGTGCGTTTTGATGACATGCAGGCGTCTTACCAGCAGCGCAACCGTTCGGTGGCCAGACAGATTGCGCTGGCCAGTGAATACGGTTTGTTCTCGGCCAATCGGACCCAGCTGCACGCCCTGGTGCGTGGGGCGCTGCGTGAACCGGATGTGCGCTGGGTGGCGATTCTGGACAGCCAGGGCCGACTGCTGGTGGGCGCGGGGGATGCCCAGGGAACCCACCCGATGGCCATGAGTGGCCAGGAGACGCAGAGTTTTGACCGCAAATGGCGGATGGACTGGCTGACCCAGCCGGTGTTTGCCAGCGGGATCGAACTCGAAGACCTGTTCACGGACAGCGGCAGGTACAACAGTGGCGGGGACATTCAACTCGGGCAGGTGGTGGTGGAATTCTCCCGTGAATCGGTGGATGAGCAAAAGCAGCAGATGTTGCGCCTGGGCGGCGGTATCGGTGTTCTGGGCTTGGCGTTTGGCATGGTGTTGGCGGTGGTGCTGAGCCGTGGTGTGATTCGTCCCATCATGCGTATCACGCAACTGATTGAGCGCATTGGCCATGGCGACTTTTCTGCTGCCTCCGACGTGCCGCCAGCGGTGCAGGCGGGGGACCCCCTGCGCGACTTGCAGGACCATTTGCATCGGATGGCGCAGCGGCTGGCCAGTGCGCGGGATGACCTTGAACAGCAGATCACCCTGGCAACCCAGGCCTTGCGCAGCAAAAAGGACGAGGCCGAGCAGGCGACCCAGGCCAAGTCACGGTTCCTGGCGGCTGCCAGCCACGATCTGCGCCAGCCCCTGCATGCCCTGGGCATGTTTGTCAGCCGGCTGGCGCAATTGCCACATGACGGACAGACCGGACAATTGATCGGCAATCTTGAAGCCTCGGTGCGTGCCATGCAGTCCCTGCTGGACGGCTTGCTGGATATTTCCAGACTGGAGGCGCAGGCGGTAAAGGTCAACAAGCAGCCCTTCGCGTTGGCCCCGCTGCTGCAGCAACTGGCGCAGGACTTGATGCCAACTGCGGTGGACAAGGGGCTGTCGCTGCGAATTCGTCCCAGCCCTTTGTGGGTGTTGAGCGACGCCACACTGGTGTACCGCATCATGCTCAATCTGGTGGGCAACGCCCTGCGATATACCGAACACGGCGGTGTGCTGGTGGCGGCGCGCAAGGTGCAGGGTGGGTCGCAGGT
>NZ_JAQTWM010000147.1 GCF_028689305.1 Rhodoferax sp.
GACGGCCCGGACGATTTCAGCGCCGTGCCTTTGGCGTTGTCCGCTCCGGCTGCGCCAGCCAGTCCGGTGATGCGTTGCAGGTTTTTCAGGCGCTGGGCTTCGAGCTGTTTGGCTTCGAGGGCTGCTTGTTGCTTGTCCAGCGCCGCCTGGCGGGCCTTGTCAGCCTGTTGCTGTTTGAGCTTGTCCTGTTTGAGTTTTTCCTGCTTCTGTTTCTCCAGCAGGGCTTTTTCCAACCGGTCTTTTTCGAGCTTTTGCTTGAGCTTGTCCTGCCGGGCCTGTTCCTGCTTCTTCAGTTGTTCCTGCCGCAGTTTTTCCTGCTCCAGGGCGATATCCACCACCGGTGGTGGGGGCACTGGCTCGGCCTGGGTTGGCGCCGGTGTCGGCTCGGGGGCGGGTGGGGGCGCGGCTGGCGCCGGCGGTGGCTCGGCCAGTTGGGGGGCTGCCTCCTGCGGCACGGCAGACCAGAGCTCGGCCTCGACGCTGAGGGTCTGGGCGTCGCGCTGCCAGTGCACGCCCCAGGTCAGCGCCGCCAGCAGCAGGCCGTGCATCAGGGCGGCCAGCAGCAGGGCACGCAGCCGGCCCGGGGTGGCCGGTGGCGCAAATTCAAGTCGGTCGGCGCTGGCCTGCATGGTCCGGTGTCAGTGGGTGAGCTGCACCGACAGCCCGACGCGTGCCACACCGGCTTGCTGCAGGGTGTCCATGACCCGCACCACGGCTTCGTATTTGACGGCTTTGTCCGCGCTGATGATCACCGCCGAGTTGGGCACACCGGCCTGGGCCTGCTTGACGGCCTGGGCGAGCCCCTTGAGCGTGATGGCCGAGGTTTTGTCCTTGAGCTTGAGTTCCAGCGCTTCGTCCTTGCCGATGACGATCTGCACCACCTGGTCCGGCTGTTTGGCCGCCTTGCCAACGCTGGGCAGGGCAATCATGCTCGGTGCGATCAACGGCGCGGTGACCATGAAAATGATCAACAGCACCAGCATCACGTCGATGAAGGGCACCATGTTGATCTCATTGATGGTGCGGCGACCCCGCCCACGGCTTACCACGGCTGCCATGTTGCTGTCTCCCCTGTGTCAGTGCCCGGAGGCTGATTGCGCGCCCACATTGCGCTGCAGGATGTTGGAGAACTCTTCGATGAAGGTTTCCAGCCGGATGGCGATGCGGTCAATATCGCGGGCGAACCGGTTGTAGGCCACCACCGCCGGAATGGCGGCAAACAGGCCAATGGCGGTGGCCACCAGGGCCTCGGCAATCCCGGGGGCCACGGTCGCCAGTGTCACCTGGGTGAGCGCGGCCAGCCCGGTGAAGGCGTGCATGATGCCCCACACGGTGCCGAACAGGCCCACATAGGGGGACACCGATCCGACCGAGGCCAGAAACGACAGGTGGGTTTCCACCACGTCCATTTCACGCTGAAAACTGGCCCGCATGGCGCGGCGGGCGCCGTCCATCAGGGTGCCGGGGTCGGTGATGCGGCGTTCACGCAGTTTCTGGTATTCACGCATGCCGCTGGCAAAAATGCGCTCCATGGGGCCGGCGGTGCGGGCATTCTGGGTGGCGGCGGCAAATAGGTCATTGAGGCTGCTGCCAGACCAGAATTCGCGCTCGAACTTGTCGTTGAGCGATTTGACTTTGCCCAGCGAGAACAGCTTGCGGAAGATGGCCGCCCAGCTGGCCAGCGAGATGCTCACCAGCAGCAGCATCACCAGTTGCACCACCAGGCTGGCATTGAGCACCATGGTGACGATGGAGAGGTCTTGGTTCATGTCAGTTTGTCCAGGATAACTTGAGGAATTCTGGCCGGTCTGCCATCGGCATCGACCCAGCCGGCACGGATGGTCGCCTCACACAACAACTGCGCCGCGCCACCGGTCTGGCGCAACGCCTGCTGCTGTATTGTCATGGATGCGCGGCCCGGTGCCAGCAGCGAAGTTGTTACCAGGAGTTCGTCGTCCAGACGGGCGCTGCGGTGGTAGCGCACATTGGCCTCGCTCACCACAAACATGCCACCGGTGTCCAGCCGAAGGGCCTGCTGGTGGATGCCCAGCGCGCGCAGCCACTCGGTGCGGGCGCGCTCGAAAAACTTCAGGTAGTTGGCGTAATAAACAATGCCGCCCGCATCGGTGTCTTCCCAGTAAATCCGCACCGGCCAGGAAAACGCAGCCCTTGTCATGCCAGCAGGGTTTGCAGCCGCGAAACGGCTTCACGCAGTTGGGCCATGGCATTGGCGGTGGAAAAGCGGATGAAGCGGGCGGTATCGGCCGTGCCAAAGTCCCGCCCGGGGGTGACAGCCACGTGGGCTCGGGTCATGAGCTCAAATGCCAGGTCCCAACTGCCGCTGATCTTGAGCTTGTCGCAAGCCGCCGTGCAGTCGGCCCAGGCGTAGAACGCGCCGTCAGGCATGACCGGCACGGTGAAGCCCAGGGCGTTGAGGGCTGGGATGAAATAGTCGCGCCGGGCCTTGAATTCGGCACGGCGGCGTTCGTATTGCGCCAGACTGTCAGCCTCAAAACAGGCCAGCGCCGCGTACTGTGAAATGGTGCTGGGGCAGATGAACAGGTTTTGCGCCAGCCGCTCGATCACTGGCACCAGGTTCTCCGGCACCACCAGCCAGCCCAGGCGCCAGCCGGTCATGTTGAAGTATTTGGAAAAGCTGTTGATGCTGATGATCTGGTCGTCGATCGCCAGCGCCGATTGGCCAAACTGCGCGTCATGGCTCAGGCCCAGGTAGATTTCGTCGATCAGGGTGACGCCACCTTTGGCCGACACCACCTCATGGATGCGGCGCAATTCGTCGGGCGCAATCGAGGTGCCGGTCGGGTTGGAGGGTGAGGCGAGCAACACGCCGCGGGTTTTGTCGTTCCAGGCGCGCGCGACCTTGTCCGCACTGAGCTGAAACCGTTCCTCGGCAGTGGTCGGGATCAGGACCGCCTTGCCATCGGCGGCCGAGACGAAGTGCCGGTTGCAGGGGTAACTGGGGTCGGGCATCAGGATTTCGTCACCCGATTCGATCAGGGCCAGACAGGCCAGTTGCAAGGCGGCGGAGGCGCCGGCGGTCACCACAATCCGGCTGGCCGGGACGTTCACGGCAAAACGCTGGCGGTACCACTGGCTGATGTGCTCACGCAGCTCCGGCAGCCCAACGGCGGGGGTGTATTGCGATAGACCGTCGCGGATAGCCCGGCTGGCGGCTTCCTGGACCAGCGGCGGGGCGGTGAAATCGGGTTCACCAATGTTCAGATAAATCATCGGCCGGCCCGATTGGGCCGCACCGGCAGCCATGGCCTGGGCCGCCTTGGCGACCTCCATCACGTAAAACGGTTCGATGCGTCGGGCACGTTCAGAGATTTTCATGCGTAAACAATGAGAGGGACAGACCCGCGGCACGCGTCCATCCGGGTTGGCGGGGCGTCGGGCTCAGCGATCAGCGTTGACCTCTGCCTCGCGCAGCTGCCGCGCCAGGGAGTTGAGGACGGCGTTGACATACTTGTGGCCGTCAGTCCCACCGAATTCCTTGGCCAGCTCGATACATTCGTTGAGCACAACACGCCAGGGAACATCCAGGCAGTGCTTGAATTCATACACACCGATCCACATGGCAGCATGTTCCACCGGCGAAATTTCGCCCAGTGGGCGGTCCAGCGCGGGCTGGATCAGCGCATCAAGCTCTGTCGCCTGGTCGGTGCAGCCATGCAGCAGCGCATCAAAGTGGACCGCATCGGCCTTGGAAAAACCCAGCAGGTCACGCGTGAACACATCCACATCGGCAACGCTGTTTTTACCCACCAGGATCTGGTAGAGGCCCTGCAGCGCAAATTCGCGGGCACGGGACCGGTCGGATTTGCTGGCCGCCTTGCGGGCGCCGGTGCTGGTCAGGCCCTTGCGGGGCTGGCGGGGAGGGCGTTTGGAGCCGCTGGGAGAATTGAATGGGTTCATCAAATGGTCTCGATCAGGTTAGCCATTTCAACCGCCACGCGGGCTGCGTCACGACCCTTGTCGGTCTGGCGGGCCACCGCCTGTTCCATGTTTTCGGTGGTGAGGATGGCATTGGCAATGGGTAACTGGTAGTCGAGGGCAACCCGGCTGACACCGGCGCCGGACTCATTGGCCACCAGTTCAAAGTGGTAGGTCTCACCCCGGATGATGCAGCCCAGGGCAATCAGGGCGTCAAACTTGAGCTTTTCTGCCATGGCCAGCAAGGCCACCGGCACTTCCAGGGCGCCGGGCACCTGCACCAGGGTGATGTGTTTTTCGGGCACGCCCAGGCGGATCAGTTCGGCCCGGCAGGCTTGCGCCAGTGCGTCGGTGACACCCGCGTTGAAACGGGCCTGCACGATGCCGATGGTGAGTTTTTTGCCATCCAGGAGGGGGTTGTTGGCATCCAATGTGCCTTGATCTGCAATCAGCATGGTTGGGTTCTCGTAAAGGGTTGGTACGGTTGGGCTACGGTGTGACGTAGTCGACGATTTCAAGTCCGTAGCCGGCCATGCTGGGCATGCGGCGCGGGTTGCCCATGAGTTTCATTTTGTGGACACCCAGGTCACGCAGGATCTGGGCGCCAATGCCGTAGGTGCGCAAGTCCATGCGACCCCGCTCGGGGGCATGACTGGCGCGGGCCGTGCCATCAAACTGCGCCAGCAGCTGCTTGCCGCTTTCGCCGCAGTTAAGGAACACCACGACCCCCTTGCCTTCGGCGGCAACCCGTTGCAGGCTGGCATCCAGGCTCCAGGAGTGCATCGAGCGGCCAACCTCCAGCGCGTCAAATACCGACAGCGGTTCATGGACGCGGGCCAGCACGGCTTCGTCGGCCTGCCACTGGCCTTTGACCAGTGCCAGGTGGACCCCGTGGGCGGTCTTGTCCTTGAACGCGTGGGCGGTGAACTCACCAAACGC
>NZ_JAQTWM010000069.1:0-15701 GCF_028689305.1 Rhodoferax sp.
TGGAGCCGATTGGGTATATTCCACCGGCCGAGGCTGAGGCCAACTACTACCGGCAACTCGCCGAGAAGACCGAATCCCCGGTTTCACTTTAACTAACCAGCCTCCACGATACCCGGGGCGATTCAAGATGCGCTAAAAATGGCTTGGTTCAGACGCTCCCCAGCTGCGGGGTTGATCTTCCACTCAGACCGGGGAAGCCAATATTGCGGGCACGAGTTTCAGGGCACGCTGGCGGGCTACAAGATGAAAAGCTCGATGAGCCGCAAAGGCAACTGTTGGGACAACGCGCCCACGGAGAGCCTGTGGGCGCGATTGAAAGTGGGCAGGCTTTACGGGCAAAGATTTGCAACCCGACGACAGGCAATGGACGAAGTGATTGACTGGCTGACGTTCTACAACCACAGCCGGTTGCACTCCACTTTGGGGTATGTCAGTCCGATGAAGTTTGAAGAACGCTGGACTGCGGCACAGCAATTGAAGGCCGCATAATGGAACGGCTAAGCGGTACGTCAAACAGGGGCAGGTTCAAAAGGTTCACTGCCGCATAGGCAGCTCAGAAATTGAGCGGCTCCCAGGGCATGTGTTGCAGCTGGTTCACTGCCGCATAGGCAGCTCAGAAAGCGCAGGTCACGGCGCTGGCCGCATCGCTCACGTTCACTGCCGCATAGGCAGCTCAGAAAAAAGGCGCCCAGGTGCGCACCCGCATCATCGAGTTCACTGCCGCATAGGCAGCTCAGAAATGGCCACACGCGGCACCGTGTACTCTGTGCCGGTTCACTGCCGCATAGGCAGCTCAGAAAACCGACGCAGCGGGCAAATCCATCGTCAGCGCGTTCACTGCCGCATAGGCAGCTCAGAAAACGTTTGCTGGACTCATTGGCCTGAGGGCTGTGTTCACTGCCGCATAGGCAGCTCAGAAATGCATCAGTGGTGTGTCTTTGAATTGCTGTTTGTTCACTGCCGCATAGGCAGCTCAGAAAATGGAGCCACTGAATCCCGTGATGAAATTTTCGTTCACTGCCGCATAGGCAGCTCAGAAATGCCCGTTTGATCGGCTGTAGCGATTGCTTTCGTTCACTGCCGCATAGGCAGCTCAAAAAGGAGGGGAAGTCGGCTGCGGCATCAAGGCGCGAGGCAAGCACAAGTTCGTAGCAAATACGAATGGCCGTTACAGCCTGCTAACAACTCCCAACTTGTTGAACAAGGAAAAAGGTACCCTCACTGTGTTCCAAAAATCCGGTCACCGGCATCTCCCAGCCCCGGCAGGATGTAGCCGTGGCTGTTGAGCTGGCGGTCGATGGCGGCGGTGAAGATTTGCACGTCCGGGTGGGCGTCGCGCAGGGCCTTGACACCTTCGGGGCAGGTCAGCAGGCAGACAAACTTGATCGAGCGGGGTTTCAAGGCCTTCAGGCGGGTGATGGCGGCAATGGCCGAGTGGCCGGTGGCCAGCATCGGGTCGACCACGATGGCATCACGCTCGGGCATCTCCTTGGGCATCTTGAAGTAATACTCCACCGCCTGCAGCGTGGTCGGGTCGCGGTACAGGCCGATGTGACCCACGCGTGCGCCTGGCACCACGGACAAAAAGCCGTCCAGAATGCCGGTGCCGGCGCGCAGGATGGACACCAGCGCGAGTTTCTTGCCATCGATGACCTTGGCCGTCATGGTTTCCAGCGGGGTTTCGATTTCAATGTCCTGAGTGGGCATGTCGCGGGTGACTTCATAGGCCATCAGCATCGCCAATTCATTGAGCAGGGTGCGAAAGCTGGTGGTGCTGGCGTCCTTGCGGCGCATCAGGGTCAGCTTGTGCTGCACCAGCGGGTGGTCGATGACGTGTACAAAGGGGTCTGAAATAGTCATGATGAAGAGTCCTTTTATCTTTTTGATCCGCCGAATATGCCACCAAGCACGCCGCGAATGATCTGGCGGCCCACTTCGCGGCCAATGGAGCTGGCTGCGCTTTTCAACAGTTGTTCCCCAGCCGAGGTGCGCCGGCCATTGCCGCCGCTGAGCAAGCCGCCCAGACCGGAGCTGATGCTGTCCAGAATACCACCGGAAGCCGCTGGCGCCTGGGCTGCGTCCTGGCCGCTGCTCGCCGGGCTGTTGGTGCTGGTGGCGGAGGCCGTGCGTGTGCTGGTGCGGCCTTTGAGGCTTTCAAAGGCGGACTCCCGGTCCAGCAATTTTTCATAAACACCGGCCACGATCGAGTCGGTCAGCAAGGCTTGCCGCTGTTCGGGGGTGATCGGGCCGATCTGGCTTGCGGGGGGCAGCACAAACACCCGTTCGGTCGGGCAGGGGCGGCCTTTTTCGTCCAGGAAACTCACCAGCGCTTCGCCGACACCCAGTTCGGTGATGGCGGCGGCCACGTCCAGGCCCGGGTTGGGGCGCATGGTGTCGGCGGCGGATTTGACGGCTTTCTGGTCGCGCGGCGTGAAGGCGCGCAGCGCGTGTTGTACCCGGTTGCCCAGCTGGGCCAGCACGGTGTCGGGGATGTCCAGCGGGTTTTGCGTGACAAAGTACACCCCCACGCCCTTGGATCGCACCAGCCGCACCACCAGCTCAATGCGCTCGATCAGCACCTTGGGGGCATCGGCAAACAGCAGGTGGGCTTCGTCAAAGAAAAACACCAGCTTGGGTTTCTCCAGGTCACCGACTTCAGGCAGGTTCTCAAACAGTTCACTGAGCAGCCATAGCAGGAAAGTGCTGTAGAGCCGGGGGGAGTTCATCAGCTTGTCGGCCGCCAGCACGTTGATCATGCCGCGCCCGGCGCTGTCGGTCTGCATGAAGTCGTCGATGTTGAGCATGGGCTCGCCAAAGAACTTGTCGCCGCCCTGTTGCTCGATCTGCATCAGACCACGCTGGATGGCGCCGATGCTGGCGGCGCTGATGTTGCCGTATTCGGTGGTGAAGTCAGACGCGTTGTCACCCACCTGCTGGCACATGGCGCGCAGGTCTTTCATGTCCAGCAGCAGCAGGCCGTCATCGTCAGCGATCTTGAATACCAGTTGCAGCACACCGGCCTGGGTCTCGTTGAGGTTGAGCATGCGTGCCAGCAACAGCGGCCCCAGATCACTGATGGTGGCGCGCACCGGGTGACCCTGTTCGCCAAACACGTCCCACAAGGTGGTGGAAAAACCGCTGTAAGCCGGTTCGGGGATACCGCGTTGCTCCAGGAGCTTGGCCAGTTTGGGGTTGCTGCTGCCGGCGCGAGAAATGCCGGTCAGGTCACCTTTGATGTCGGCCATGAACACCGGCACGCCGAGTTTGGCAAAGCCTTCGGCCATGGTTTGCAGTGTGATGGTCTTGCCGGTTCCTGTGGCACCGGTGATCAGGCCGTGGCGGTTGGCCTTGTCGGGCTGAAGGAAACACTGGGTAGCGCCATGCTGGGCGATCAGGATGGGTTCGGGCATGTCAACCTCAAAAAGTACAATTCACCCGATAGCGTAACGAACTTTTGAAGGATTTCTCGTGGCAGGACATAGCAAATGGGCCAATATTCAGCACCGCAAGGGCCGTCAGGACGAAAAACGCGGCAAGATCTGGACCCGCATCATCCGTGAAATCACCGTGGCGGCCCGTGCCGGTGGCGGCGATCTGTCAGCCAACCCGCGTCTGCGCCTGGCCATCGACAAGGCCAAGGCTGCCAACATGCCGGCTGACCGCATCAAATACAACATCGACAAGGCCACGGGTTCGCTCGATGGCGTCAACTATGAAGAAATCCGTTACGAAGGTTACGGCATTGGTGGTGCCGCCATCATCGTGGACACCATGACCGACAACAAGGTGCGCACGGTGGCCGAGGTGCGCCACGCGTTCTCCAAGTTTGGCGGCAACATGGGTACCGAAGGCTCGGTGGCATTCCAGTTCAAGCATTGCGGCCAGATCATTTTTGCGCCGGGTGTGAGTGAAGACAAGGTGATGGAGGTGGCGCTGGAAGCCGGGGCCGACGATGTCATCACCGACGACGATGGCGCCATTGAAGTGATCACCGCCGTGGCTGATTTTGAGGCGGTCAAGGACGCCCTGGTGGCAGCCGGGCTGACCCCCGATGACGCCGAGGTCACGATGCGGGCCGAGAATCCGATCGAGGTCACCGGGGACGATGCCGTGCGCATGCAAAAACTGCTGGACGCCCTGGAAGACCTGGACGATGTGCAAGAGGTTTATCACAACGCCGAAATCGACACCGACAGCCTATGAAAATTCTTGTCATTGGCGGCGGTGGCCGCGAACACGCCCTGGCCTGGAAACTGGCCCAGTCGCCCAAAACCCACAACATCTATGTCGCCCCCGGCAACGGTGGCACCGCTCAGGATGACCGCTTTGAAAACGTCGCGATCACCGACGTGAAAGAGTTGGCGGCGTGGGCGCTGGCCCAAAAAGTGGTCCTGACGGTGGTGGGCCCCGAGGTGCCGCTGGCGGCTGGGGTGGTGGATGAATTCCGCAAACATGGCCTGCGCATTTTTGGCCCGACCCAGGCGGCGGCGCAGCTGGAAAGCTCCAAGGCGTTTTCCAAGGCCTTCATGAAGCGCCACGGCATTCCCACGGCCGACTACGAAACCTTCTCCGACCCGGTGGCGGCGCATGCCTACGTTGACCAGAAGGGCGCGCCGATTGTGGTCAAGGCTGACGGGCTGGCGGCGGGCAAAGGGGTGGTGGTGGCCATGACGGCGGCCGAGGCACATGAGGCCATTGATTTCATGCTGCTCGACAACACGCTGGGCGTCAGCCATAACGCTGGTGGCGCCCGGGTCGTGATTGAAGAGTTTTTGGCGGGTGAGGAAGCCAGCTTCATCGTCATGGTGGACGGCAAGAACGTCTTGCCACTGGCCACCAGCCAGGACCATAAACGTCTGCTCAATGGTGACCAGGGCCCCAATACCGGCGGCATGGGCGCTTATTCCCCGGCCCCGGTGGTCACGCCTGACGTGCATGCCCGCGTGATGCGCGAGATCATTCTGCCCACGGTGCGTGGCATGGAAAAGGACGGCATCCCCTTCACCGGCTTTTTGTACGCTGGTTTGATGATTGACGAGCATGGCCGCCCCAAGACGCTCGAATTCAACTGCCGCATGGGCGACCCTGAAACACAACCGATCATGATGCGGCTGAAATCCGATCTGGTGGACGTGATGCTGGCGGCCACCGAACCCGGCCTGCACGGCAAGCTCGACCAGGTGGAACTGGAGTGGGACCGCCGTACCGCGCTCGGTGTGGTGCTGGCTGCGCAGGGTTACCCGTTGACACCGCGTAAGGGTGATGCCATCACCCAAGTGCCCAGGGAAACCGAAGACGCCATGGTGTTCCATGCCGGCACCACGCTGGTGGACGGGCAGTTGCAAACCTCCGGTGGGCGTGTGTTTTGTGTCACGGTGCTGGCGGACAACGTGCGTCAGGCCCAGCAACGGGCTTATGAAGTGGCCGCAGGTGTGCAATTTGCCGGCATGCAGTACCGCACCGACATCGGTTACCGCGCCATCAAAGGGGCTGGGGCATGACGGCCCAGGCAGTGGCGGCCAGCGCTCCAGAGCGTGTCAGCGCCTATTTGCGTGGTCTGCAGGCCCGCATCACCGGCGCCATTGGTGCGCTGGACGGCACGGCTTTTCTGGCGGACCCCTGGGAGAAACCGGCGGGTGAGAAGCTGCAGGGGCAGGGCATCACGCAGATTCTGGAAGGTGGACCGGTGTTTGAGCGCGCTGGCTGCGGTTTTTCCCACGTCAGCGGCCCGAGCCTGCCGCCGTCAGCCACCCAGCACCGGCCTGAACTGGCGGGTGCGCCGTTTGAAGCCATGGGGGTGTCGCTGGTGTTTCACCCGCGCAACCCTTATGTGCCGACCGTGCACATGAATGTGCGCATGATTTCAGCCACCGGGCGTGACGGTCAGCTGGTGTGCTGGTTTGGTGGTGGCATGGACCTGACGCCGTATTACGGCTTTGAGGAAGACGCCGTGCATTTTCACCAAACCTGCAAAACGGCTTTGCAGCCCTTTGGTGACGACAAGTACCCGCGTTTCAAGACCTGGTGCGACGAGTACTTTTTCCTGAAACACCGCAATGAACAGCGTGGTGTCGGCGGCGTGTTTTTTGACGACTTTTCCGAGCTGGGTTTTGAACCCAGCCTGGCGATGATGCAATCCGTGGGGGACGCCTTTTTGGGCGCCTATCTGCCGATAGTCGAACGGCGCAAGGACATGACCTACGGCGAGCGCGAACGGGCGTTTCAGTTGTACCGGCGTGGGCGCTACGTGGAATTCAACCTGGTGTGGGACCGGGGCACCCATTTTGGCCTGCAATCGGGCGGCCGCAGTGAGTCGATCCTGCTGTCCATGCCGCCGCTGGTGAGCTGGGCCTATCAGCAGGTGCCGGCAGCGGGCAGCCCCGAGGCCGCGCTGTACAGCCAGTTTCTGGTGCGCCGGGACTGGGTCTGATGACGGGAGTGGCCCGGCGTATTGGCATTTTGGGCGGCGCCTTCGACCCGCCGCACCGTGCCCACCTGGCGCTGGCCCGGATCGCGATTGAGCAGCTCCAGCTGGATGAATTGCGTGTCATCCCCACGGGTCAGGCTTGGCACAAACCACGTCCCCTGACGGCGCCGGAACACCGCCTGGCCATGACCCGGCTGGCTTTTGCGGCGCTGCCGCAGGTGGTGCTGGACCCCCGGGAGGTTGAGCGCCCTGGTCCGAGTTACACCATTGACACCTTGCACGAACTGCAGCTGACTGCGCCGGGGTGTGAACTGTTCCTGATCATCGGCGCGGACCAGGCGCAAGCCCTGACAAGCTGGCGGTCATGGCAGGAGATTGTGAAGATAGCTACAATATGTGTAGCTTTTCGTGCCTGTTTTATGCGGGCTGGCGCCGAATTTGACGCCGAAAAAGCGTTTCCGCAGCGCTTTTTGCACCTGCCTATGCCGGCCATGGCCATCAGCGCGACGGACATCCGGGCGGCTGTTTTGGCCCATCAGGACGTGACGCCACTGGTGGACGAGCCTGTTGCGCGTTATATTGCCGACCACCATCTTTACCAGACTGTTTGATGACTACCAAAACCTCTACCAAAACCACCGCCAAGACGGCAGCCAAAACCGCTGCCGCTCCCAGGACCCCAGCCACGGGCAAGGCCACGGCCAAACCGGTCAGCAAAACCGCCGACAAAAAGGACGTGCAGAAGCTGCAACGCGCCATTGTTGACGGTCTGGAGGATGTCAAGGGACAGGAGATCGTGGTGTTTGACACCGAGCAACTTTCGCCGCTGTTTGAGCGGGTGATTGTGGCCTCGGGTACCTCCAATCGGCAGACCAAGGCGCTGGCTGCCAGCGTGGTGGATGCCGTGCGTGAAGCGGGTTTTGCCAAACCGCGGGTGGAAGGGGAAGACAACGGGGAATGGATCATCGTGGACTGTGGTCAGGCCGTGGTGCATGTGATGCAACCCAACATTCGCACCTATTACAACCTGGAAGAGTTGTGGGGTGAAAAACCGGTGCGGCTGAAGCTTGGCGCGGCCAAGCCGGTGGTGGCGGTGGCCAGTGAGCCCATGGCCAGGAAGACCGCCAAGCCTGTCGGCAGTCTGCGGCGCTCCAGTGCCGCCAAGAAGGGGGTGGAAGAAGCCTTCCCGTCCAAGGCACAGCTCAAGAAGGCCCAGGACCGCCAAGCAGCTGCTGCTAAAAAGGTAGCTACAAAGCCAGTATCTACGCGGGCTAGAGTGCAAAAAGACGATGAAAAAATCGCCAAACCCAAGGTCCGCACCCTGGTGGTGAACGCACCGACAAAACCTGCTGCCAAAAAGGTCGCCGGCAAGCCGACCACGCGTCCGGCCGCCAAAAAGGCCAGCAAACCGGCTTCGCGTCAAGCCTGACCGTGCGCTTGCTGATCGTGGCGGTCGGCCAGCGTGTGCCTGATTGGGCGCAAACGGCGTGGGACGACTACGCCAAACGCTTTCCGTTTGAACTCAAGGTCGAGCTCAAAGCCGTCAAGACCGAACCACGGGCGTCCAAGTCCCTCGACACGCTGTACGCCGCTGAGCGTGCGCGGATCGAGGCGGCCATCCCCAAGGGGTGCCGCGTGGTGGCGCTCGATGAGCGGGGCACGGCACTGACCACCATGGCGTTGGCCGGCAAGCTCAAGGACTGGCAGTTGTCGGGTGACGACGTGGCGCTGGTGATTGGCGGCCCGGATGGGCTCGATCCGGCATTCCGGCAAGCAGCCCATGAGCGAATTCGTCTGTCCGACCTGACGCTGCCACATGCTTTTGTGCGTGTGTTGTTGATCGAGCAGCTCTACCGCGCCTGGTCCATCAATGCCAACCACCCCTACCACCGTGAGTGATGCTATGTCTGAATCGCCCCTGTCGTTGTTGTTGCGCCTTGCCGTACCTCTGTGCTGTCTGCGGCTCAACGCCTAGACAGGAGCGATTCAGGCATGGCATCTGAAAAATGAAGAAATTTGTCTACCTGGCTTCGCAAAGCCCCAGGCGCCGGCAGTTGCTGGAGCAGATCGGTGTCGCTTACGAGCTGCTGTTGCCCGATGCTGATGAAGATCCGGAAAGCCTGGAGGTGGTGCTGCCGCGTGAGGCGCCGCTGGCCTATGTGCAGCGGGTGACCCAACTTAAGCTCGATGCTGCGCTGGTCCGGCTCAAACGCCGCGGTTTGCCGGCGGCACCGGTGTTGTGCTCAGACACCACCGTGGCGCTGGGGCGCACCATTCTGGGCAAACCGGCCGATGCCGGCGAGGCCATGGACATCCTGACCAGGCTGGCCGGCCAGACACACCGGGTGTTGACGGCTGTGGCGCTGGGCACGGCGCGCCGGCGCCAGCAGACGGTGTCTGTCTCGCGTGTCACTTTCGGACCGATGACGAAGGCGCAGATCCAGCGCTACATTGACACCGGTGAGCCGTTTGGCAAGGCCGGTGCCTATGGTGTGCAGGGCCGGGCGGCGGCTTACATCGCCCACCTCAGCGGCAGTTATTCCGGCATCATGGGGCTGCCCATGTATGAAACAGCGGCGCTGCTGCGGGCCTTCGGCCTGAATGGTTGACGCGTTACAGTCTGACCCCTATGCAAGAAGATATTCTGATCAACTGGTCGCCGCAGGAAACCCGGGTGGCGATTGTCGAAGGCGGCGCCCTGCAGGAGCTGCATGTGGAGCGCACGCTGGAGCGTGGCCTGGTGGGCAACGTCTATCTGGGCAAGGTGGCGCGGGTCCTGCCAGGGATGCAGTCGGCCTTCATTGACATTGGCTTGGAGCGGGCGGCCTTTTTGCATGTGGCCGACGTCTGGCACCCGCCGGCCGAGGGCGAAACCATTTCTGCGGCGCGCAACGCTGCCACACAGATCCCGATTGAAAAACAGGTGTTTGAAGGTCAGAGCCTGATGGTTCAGGTGATCAAGGACCCCATCGGCACCAAGGGCGCACGCTTGTCCACCCAGATTAGCATTGCCGGGCGCATGCTGGTGTTTTTGCCGCAGGACGATCACATTGGTGTCTCGCAGAAAATCCCTTCGGAACAGCGGGAAGCCTTGCGCACACGTGTGCAGGCGCTGGTTGGTGATTTGGGGGGCGGGTTTATTTTGCGTACCAACGCCGAAGATGCCACTGACCAGGAGCTGATCGACGATATCGCCTACCTGCGCAAGGCCTGGCAACGCACGCGTGAAGCGGCCACCCGCCTGCCCGTGACCTCGTTATTGCATCAGGACCTGAGTCTGTTGCAACGTGTCTTGCGTGACCTGGTGGGTGAAAACACCCAGTCGATCCGGGTGGATTCGCTGGAGCAATTCGATCAATTGCGGCAATTCGGGGTTGAGTTCATGCCCGCGGCAGCGCAGAAATTGCAGCACTACAAGGGTGAGCGGCCGATTTTTGACCTGCATTCGATTGATGAGGAAATCGCCAAGGCGCTGGGGCGGCGGGTGGAGCTGAAGTCGGGGGGTTACCTGATTGTTGACCAGACCGAGGCGCTGACCACGGTCGACGTCAACACCGGCGGTTACGTGGGCGCCCGCAATTTTGATGACACCATTTTCAAGACCAACCTGGAGGCGGCGCAGGCCATTGCACGGCAACTTCGCTTGCGCAACCTGGGTGGCATCATTGTGGTGGATTTCATTGACATGGAGCGTGAAGACCACCGCCAGGCGGTGTTGACCGAAGTGCGCAAGCAGTTGGCGCGTGACCGTGTCAAAACCATGTGTGGTGGTTTTTCTCAGCTGGGCCTGGTCGAAATGACGCGCAAGCGCACCCGAGAGTCACTGGCGCACATGTTGTGCGAGCCCTGCCCGATGTGTGATGGCAAGGGCATTGTCAAAACGCCGCGCAGCGTGGCTTACGACATCTTCCGCGAAATTTTGCGCGAGGCGCGCCAGTTCGACCCCAAGGAATTCCGGGTGGTGGCCTCGCCCAAGGTCATCGAGCTGTTTCTGGACGAGGAAAGCCAGCATCTGGCTGGTTTGAGCGAGTTCATCGGCAAACCGGTGTCGCTGCACAGCGAAAGCGCCATGGGGCAGGAACAGTACGACATTGTGCTGATCTGACAAGGCAGCGTGTGTATGCGGTCTGATACCTGTGCACCTGCGGCGCCGATTCCGATCCTGGTCTACCACCAGATTGACGTGGCGCCGGCCAGAGGGGCGGCCTTTCGCAGCCTGTATGTGGCACCCGATGCTTTTGCACGGCAGATGGCGTTGCTGAACATGCTGGGTTACCGTGGCCTGTCGCTGACAGCGCTGCAACCCTACCTCAGCGGCGAACGGCGTGGCAAGGTGTGTGGCATCACGTTTGACGACGGTTATGTCAACAACCTTGAGCAGGCGCTGCCAGTGTTGCAGGCGTATGGGTTTTCGTCGACCTGTTACGCCGTCAGCCAGCGGCTGGGGCAAACCAATGACTGGGACCAGTCTGTCGGTGTTGCTGCGGCGCCCCTGATGAACGCCGGCCAGTTGCGTGCCTGGGTGGCGGGAGGCCAGGAGGTCGGCGCGCATACCCGGCACCATGTGCACTTGCCACAGCTTAGTGATACCGACAGTGCCCGTGAAATCGCGGCTTGCCAGGCCGAACTGGAAGAGGCCAGCCAGTCCCGGGTGGCGCACTTTTGTTACCCCTATGGCGACTTTGGTCCGGCGCATGTGGCGATGGTGCGCCAGGCTGGCTTTGCCACGGCCACCACCACGGCCCGTTCGCGCTGCCAGGCCGGCGATGACTGGTGGTTGTTGCCACGGGTGCCGGTGGTGCGCAGCACCAGCTTGCCGGTGTTTTGGCTCAAGCTGGCCACCCGTTACGAAGATCGGCACCGCCTGTGAAACAGAGCGGGCAACAGGAACCCGCTCGGCGGCTGCGCATTGCCGTATTGAACCGCCAGTTTTCGGCCACGGGCGGTGGTGCTGAGCGTTATTCCATGGCTTTGGTGGCGCAACTCGCAGCGCAACATGAGATTCATGTCTTTGCCCAGCACATCGACCATGATGTGCCCGGGGTGAGCTACCACCGGGTGTCCAAGCTGGTGTCCCGGCCGCGCTGGCTGAACCAGCTCTGGTATGCCGGGGTGACCTGGTGGGCGACCCGGCGTGGTTTTGATGTGGTGCATTCCCACGAGAACACCTGGCATGGCCAGGTGCAGACGGTGCATGTGCTGCCGATCAAATACAACCTGTTCCAGGGACGCCAGGGCTGGGCTTATGGGCTGCGCTGGCTCAAGGTGCTGACCAGCCCGCGCCTGCTGGTGTATCTGGCGCTGGAACGCAGCCGGTTTGCCTTGCGCCGGCCACGGACCATCGTGCTGACCTCGCAAACGCTGGTGGCCCAGACGCTGCAGGCCTATCCGGCCTGCCATCACGCCATTGAGGTGATCACCCCTGGTGTGGACCGGGTCTATGGGACAGCGGACCGAACGGAACAGGTCGCCGCCAGACAGGCACTTGGCGTGCCGCTGGTGGGGCAGTGCATCCTGTTTGTCGGCAACGATTACCGCAAGAAAGGGCTGGGGGTTCTGATCCATGCCCTGGCAGCCTTGCCGGACAGCTTTCTGGTGGTGGTGGGCAACCCGGCCCAAGTGCCGGTGTTCAGAGCCCAGGCTGAGGCCGCCGGGGTGGCGGCGCGGGTGTTTTTCCTTGGTGCGCTGCGTGATGTGGGGCCGGCGTATGTGGCGGCGGACTGTCTGGCCCACCCCACCCAGGAGGACACGTTTGCCATGGTGGTGCTCGAAGCCATGGCGCACGGCTTGCCGGTGGTGGTCAGTGCTCAGCCGTACTGCGGCATTGCGGCCTTGTTGCAGCCAGGGCGGGACGCGCTGTTGCTGGACAACCCGCACGATGTGCAGGCCCTGGTGGCAGCTTTGCAGCAATGCAGGCACGACTTGGGGCTGGCCGAGCGTTTACGCACGGGTGCCCTGGCCTTTGCCGGTGCCCATTTGTGGGCCGCCCAGGCACGCCGGCAGGCACAGATTTACCAGCAAATGGCAGACGCGGGTTGACCCGTCTGCGGGGTGGCTCGATGCCAAGGGGTCAACTGTCGTGCAAGCCCAGTCGATAGAGGCGGGCATAGACACCGTCATGCTGCATCAGGCTGGCGTGGTTGCCGGATTCGGCAATGCCGCCATGCTCCAGCACCACAATGCGGTCGGCGTGATGCACCGTAGACAGGCGATGGGCAATCACCAGGGTGGTGCGGTTTTTCATCAAACGCTCCAGCGCCTCCTGCACGCTGCGCTCGGATTCGGTGTCCAGCGCCGACGTGGCCTCGTCCAGAATCAGGATCGGTGCGTCCTTGTACAGCGCACGGGCGATCGCCAGGCGTTGGCGCTGGCCACCCGAGAGCTGGGTGGCATTGTGGCCGACCAGGGTGTCGATGCCCTGGGGCAGGGTTTGCACAAACGCCGTCAGATTGGCGGATGCCAGACACTGCAACACACGCTCACGGTCCACCGGCAGGCCGAGCGCCACATTGGTGGCCACGCTGTCATTGATCATCACCACCTGCTGGCTTACCAGCGAGAACTGTGCCCGCAAGGCTGTGAGTTGCCAGTCACGCAACTCATGTCCATCCAGACAGACTTGACCCGACTGGATGTTCACAAAACGGGTCAACACGTTGATCAGGGTGGTTTTGCCCGAGCCGGAAGCGCCCACCAGGGCCACGGTTTCCCCGGGTTGAATGGTCAGGTTTTTAATGCTCAAAGCCGGCCTTAGCCCGGATGGATATTGCACCAATAGCTCTGAAAAAGATAGCAACCCGGTGGCGCGTGGTTTGGCAAACTGGCCACTGGACTCGTCGGCGGTGTGTTCGATCAACGTCAGCGCCCGCTCCAGCGCCACCAGGCCACGGGTGATCGGGCTGGAAACCTCGGAGAGCTGACGCACGGGCGCAATGATCATCAGCATGGCGGTGACGAAGGCGACAAACCCGCCCACTGACGTGCCACTGCTGGCACTTTGGACCAGGGCCACAGAAATCACGGCGGACAACGCCACGGCGGCCAGCATTTGTGTCATGGGTGTCATGGCGGCACCGGCCACGGTCGATTTCATGGCCAAGTGGCGCAGGGATTCGCTCAAATGCCGGAAGCGTTCGGCTTGTGAAGGCTGTGCTGCATACAGGCGGATGTCGCGGTGCGCCAGCACGTTTTCTTCCACCACGTAGGCCAGTTCATCGGTGGCTTCCTGGTTGGCCTGGGTGAGTTTGTGCACGCGCCGGGTCAGCACCTTCATGACCCAGGCCACCGCCGGGAAGATGGCAGCGACGATCAGGGTGAGTTTCCAGTTCAGGTAAAACAGATAGCCGGTCAGGGCCAGCAGGGTCAGGCCGTTGCGGGTGAGGCTCAGCATGGCATTGACCAGCATGGTGGCGCCGTTTTGTACTTCGTAGACCACGGTGTTGGACAGGGCGCTGGCGTTTTGTTCTGAAAAGAGTTTGAGTTCTGCAGCCAGGATTTTGTCGAACATGGCTTGGCGCATCAGTTGCAGCCCCTGGTGGGTGATGCGGGTCAAGCCGATTTGTGACAGGTAACCTGCCATCCCGCGCACACCAAACAGCAGCAGCAGCGCAGCAGGCACCATCCAGATGGGCAATTCGCCCTGCTGGAAACCCCGATCAAGCAGCGGCTTGAGCAAGGCCGGAATCATGGGTTCGGTGGCGGCGCCCACCACGGCGCTGACAGCCACCAGCACCCAGGTCGCGGGCGAGATGCCAAAGTAGGGCACAAAACGGCGGATGCGCTGCAGCAGGCTGTCCCGCGGGAGCTCGGGGTTGGCAGCGGCGTTGGTGTCGGGCAAGTCGCTCATGCCATGGCTCCGGTGTTTGGGTAGGCTGTGGCGGCGGTGGAAGGATGGTGGGCGCCATGTTGCCGCACACCCAGCGCCAGCAGCAGGCCCAGGCTGATGCAGAAAAAATCGCCAATCAAGGCATCGTACAGCGACGAATTGAACAGGCAGGCCAGCGCCATGACGGCAATCACCGAGTAGCTAGCCCGTTTGACGGGGGCGGCCATGCCTGAAGCGTCGCGCAGCAGCGCCAGGATCAGCAGCAACAGCAGCAAGCTGCCCCCCAGGCCCAGTTCCACGCCCCACAGCAAATATTCCTGGTGCGGGTTGCTGGCCGGGTTGTTGCCAAAGACCTTGTCGGCGTCCGCGCCCTGAATGCGCTTGACGGTGCTGGTCCAGCTGCCGACGCCGTGGCCACTGAGCGGACTTTCCTGCATGGCCTGCAGCGACCGGCGCCAAGCATGGAGCCGGAAACCCGAAGAACTGGCGCTGGCGCCTTGCGCACCGTAGCTCTGGCTTTCACTGAAAGCCTGGGTCAGACGTGCCTTGACCTGGGCCGAACCCGCGTAAAGTCCGGCCAGCAGTACCAGCGGGATCAAAACCAGGGCCGCCAAACGCAGTTTTTTCGGCAGCTCCCACATGATGGCCAGGGTCAAGACCGCCAGCGCAGCGACGTAACCGGTACGCCCTTCCTGCAAAAACAGGGTGTTGATCAGGGCCGCTGCGGCCATCAGTGCCGCGGCCCAGCGCCAGGCGGGCCAATACGAACGCAGGTGCCAGAAAACCGCCGCACTGGCGGAAAAGATCAGGCTTTGGTCCAGATAGGTGGAGTAAACCACGGTCCTGAATTGCGGTATCGTGGCCCACTCACTGGTGGCCCAGGGCACCACCACACCAGCGGCCATGGTCCAGGAACTCAGGATGAACAAGGTTTGCCCCAGCAGGAAGCTCACCACAGCCAGGCGGGCATCGCGTTCACGGCGGATCAGGCCGATCAACATGGCGATTTCCAGCAGCTTGCTGTGTTTGCCAAAGGCCTGCAGCGCCAGATCCAGTGGGGCTTGGCTCCAGGTCAGGCTCAGGGCAAAAGCCGCCACGATCCCCAGAATGACACGTACCGACCAGAGTCCAGCCAGAGCCCGGTCTCCTTCTTTGTGCCGCAAGCCGGCACCCAGAACCAGCAGGCAACTGACGAACAGCAGCAGCTTGCCCAGACTGACCCATGCCATTGGAAGACTGACGCTGATGGCGATCAGACCAATCATCATGAGTCGCAAACGTTCAATCAGGTGCATCAGGGTGGAGTGGGTGAAGGGCGAGCCGGGGTTGCGACTTTACCTTAAGGCCTGGTGAGGCCCGGGCGTCAACTATGATGCGGTCTGAGTTTCTTGAGCCGCCTTCATGTCACTTTCCGTCATCATCATCACCCGCAACGAAGCGGCCAATATC
>NZ_JAQTWM010000069.1:15801-21068 GCF_028689305.1 Rhodoferax sp.
GGGGTTGCGACTTTACCTTAAGGCCTGGTGAGGCCCGGGCGTCAACTATGATGCGGTCTGAGTTTCTTGAGCCGCCTTCATGTCACTTTCCGTCATCATCATCACCCGCAACGAAGCGGCCAATATCCGCGACTGTTTGCGCGGTCTGGACTTTGCCAACGAGGTGATTGTGCTGGACTATGCCAGCACGGACGGTACTGCCGAGATGGCCCGGTCTTTGGGGGCGACGGTGCACGTGACGCAGGACTGGCCCGGTTTTGGCCCGCAGAAGAACAGGGTGCTGGCAATGGCGCAGGGAGACTGGGTGTTGTCATTGGACGCGGATGAACGTGTCCCCACTGATTTGCGTGAGGAAATCCTGGCGGCAATCAGTAGAGAAGACGCAGCGGCTGCTTATGAGTTGCCCCGTTTGTCGAGTTATTGCGGGCAGTTCATCCGGCACTCGGGCTGGAGTCCTGACTATGTTCTGCGCCTTTTCCGCCGTGGCCAGGCTCGTTTTTCGGATGATCTGGTGCATGAAAAAGTCCTTGCCACGGGGCGTGTCGGCCAGCTGAAAACCCCCTTGCTGCATTTGAGCTTCCCGGATTTTGAATCGGTGCTGGACAAGATGAACCGCTACTCCTCGGCGGGAGCCCAGAGCATGGCGCGGCGTGGTGTCCAGAGCAGCCTGCTGGCGGCCTTGGGCCACGGGCTGTGGGCCTTTATCCGGACCTATGTGATCCGTCGCGGTTTTCTGGACGGCCAGCTGGGGTTGGCCTTGGCGATCTCTAATGCCGAGGGCACCTATTACCGTTATGCCAAACGCTGGTTGACGGCACGCCAACGGGATGCTCAGTCATGACCGGGACCGGCATCAAGACGTCGTTTGTGATACTGACCTACAACCGCGCTGACGCTTTGCTGAAAGTGCTTGAAGCTCTGGCGCCGCAATGTGGTCCTGGTCACGAGGTCATCATTGCCGATGATGGTTCGACCGCAGCCAGCAGGGAAGCCTGGACCAAACACCTGCCGGCGTTTGCCTGTCCGGTGGTCCATGTCTGGCATCCTGATACAGGGTTCACCGCCTCCCGGGCACGTAATCTGGGTGCCATGGCCAGTCGGGGGCGTTATCTGGTGTTTCTGGACGGGGACTGTATTCCGAGTGCCCGGTTTGTCCAGGCACACGAAGCGCTGGCCAGGGAGGGCTGCTTTGTCAACGGTAACCGAGTGCTGCTGAGTGAAAGTCTGACCGGGCAGGTATTGGCAGGGCAGGCCGATGTCGGCAAGGCCAACTGGATCGACTGGCTGAAATGGCGGCTTAGCGGTGACGTCAACAAGCTCGCCCATCTGTGGTATTGGCCAGGCGCGCCGTTCAGGGTGCAAACGCACTTTCACTGGAAAAAAATCCGGAGTTGCAACTTCGCGCTCTGGAAAAAGGACTTTGAGAAAGTGAACGGATTTGATGAACTTTTTGAAGGCTGGGGACACGAAGATGCAGATCTGGTGCTTCGGCTTCATCATGCCGGGCTTTGCCGGATCAATGGTTACCTGGGCACAGAGGTTTATCATTTGTGGCATCGGCAAAACAGTCGGCACGGAGAAAACATCAACTACAAGCGCGTGATGGAGCGGGTGCAGTCGGGTCTGGTACCTGCTGTGGTCGGACTGCGAGAGAACCATTCCAGTGATGATGTGGTGTCCACTTTCTTGAATTGATTCAGATTTATATCCAGGCAAACTCAACCCATGATTCGTCTTTTTTTTGCGTTTTACCTGTCACTTTTCCTGGCAGGCTTTTCCGGTTCATCCTGGGCACAGTTCCGGGTGGAGGTGTCGGGTGTCGGCCTGACGCAGATGCCGATCAGCATTGCGCCCTTTCGGGGGCAGGCCGCTTCCAGCCAGAAGATTTCTGACATTGTTCAGGCCGATCTGGAGCGTAGCGGGCAATTTCGCGCAGTGAGTGCTGCCAGCAGTGCGCTGGATGAGCTGTCTCTGCCGGACTTGTCCGTGTTCCGCCAAGCCGGGTCGGATGCACTGGTTTCAGGCAGTGTGTCCAAACTGGCAGACGGTCGGTTTGATGTGCGGTTTCGCGTGTGGGATGTGGTGAAAGGGCAGGATCTGGGTGGCCAGAGTTATGCGGTGGCGGAAGGAGATCTGCGTCTGGCGGCGCACCGGGTTGCCGACTACGTTTACGAGAAGTTGACCGGCGACAAAGGGGCCTTTTCGACCCGTATTGCCTATGTGACCAAAGCTGGCCAGCGGTATCAGTTGTGGGTGGCTGATGCCGATGGGGAAAATGCCCAATCTGCATTGGCCAGCCCGGAGTCCATCATTTCTCCGGCTTGGTCACCGGACGGCAACCAGCTGGCCTACGTTTCTTTCGAATCCCGCAAACCGGTGGTTTACGTGCATAACGTGAGCTCGGGTAAGCGACGTCTCATCGCCAACTTCAAGGGGTCCAACAGTGCACCAGCGTGGTCGCCCGATGGCAAGACCCTGGCTGTTACCCTGAGTCGTGATGGTGGCTCACAACTCTTTTTGATGAGCGCTTCAGGTGGCGAGCCCCGTCGACTGGTTCAGTCCGGCGGCATTGACACCGAACCCGTGTTTGCACCGGATGGTCAAAGCCTTTATTTTGTGAGTGACCGTGGTGGCTCTCCGCAGATTTACAAGGTGGCTGTTTCCGGGCAGGGTGTTGAGCGGGTGACATTCACAGGCACTTACAACATTTCTCCGGCCATCAGTTCAGATGGTCGCTGGATGGCTTATATTTCCCGCGTGGGCGGCGCGTTCAAGTTGCATCTCATGGACCTTCAAAGTGGTAGTGTCAGGGCGGTGACCGATACTTCCGCAGATGAAAGTCCGAGTTTTGCACCGAACAGCAAACTGGTGGTCTACGCAACCCAGTCACAGGGGCGGGAGGCATTGATGATCACCACGCTGGACGGCAAGGTCAAGGCACGGCTGAATAGTCAAAATGGTGATATTCGTGAGCCTCATTGGGGCCCTTTCTCGAAGTAATGATTTCAAGGAGTAGCAGTTAATGAAAAATCTGGCGTGGTTTCTTGTGGTGGGGGTGTGGTTGGTTGGGTGTGGTTCGACCGTGCCGCTCAGTGATGTGCCGGTGACCGATGCAACAGCCAAGCCAGTGACGGGCGCAGGCGGCACCGAGGGCACTGGTTCTGGTGTCCAACCGGGTGGGGTCACGCCTGTGAACCTGGATGGTGCTGGATCTGCAGCCAATGCCGCATCCGCGCAACGCGTGATTTATTTTGATTTCGACAGTTTTGTGATCAAACCGGAGTACCAGTCTTTGGTGGCGGAGCAGGCGCGTCTGATCAAGGGGCAGGCCAACCGCAAAGTGGCGGTCGAAGGTCATGCTGATGAAACCGGTGGACGTGAATACAACCTGGCCTTGGGGCAAAAACGTGCTGATGCCGTTGTGAATGCCCTGACTATTCTGGGTGTCTCCAAAAGCCAGTTGGAGGCGGTCAGTTTTGGCAAGGAGAAGCCCGCTGTGGCCGGCCACGACGAATCTGCCTATGCCAAGAATCGTCGTGCTGAAATCCGGTATTGATGAAGCCGTCCATGTCAGTGCGTAGCTACATGTTGCGGACCCCGCTGGTTTTTCTGGCGGGTCTGACGGTTGTCACCAGTTTGCAGGCGGCCTTGTTTGAGGATGACGAAGCACGCAAGGCCATTTTGGATTTGCGTCAACGTGTCGAGACACTTCGAAACGAGGCTGATCAGAGGCAGAAGACTGCCGCTGCAGAGGGGGCTGGATACGGGAAAGGGTTGCTTGACCTGCAGCAGCAGATCGAGTTGTTACGTGCCGAAATTGCCACCCTGCGTGGCACCAATGAACAGCTTGCCAGGGATCTGGCCAATTTGCAGACGCGCCAGAAGGACCAGGCGCAGACAATGACTGAGCGGCTGGCGCGGCTGGAACCAATCAAAGTGAGTGTTGATGGGCAGGATTTCATGGTCGATCCTGTGGAAAAACGGGACTACGAATCCGCGTTGACAGTATTCCGCAAGGGAGATTTCCTGGCCGCACAGAATCTTTTTGTGGGTTTCCTGGCACGTTATCCCGCCAGTGGTTATGCGGTGCCGGCGTTGTTCTGGCTGGGAAATGCGCAATATGCGACCCGGGATTACAAAGAAGCGGTGATCAATTTCAAGGCATTGATTGCTCGCAATCCGGAACACATGCGCGCGCCGGAAGCCGTGCTCTCGGTGGCCAATTGCCAGTTGGAACTCAAAGATGCCAAAGGGGCGCGTAAGACCTTGACGGATTTGATCAAGGCCTATCCGCAGTCAGAAGCGGCTGTTGCAGCCAAAGAACGTTTGGCTACCCTGAAATAGCTTTCCCTTGACCTTTCCCTCCGGTTTTCGCCCATGACAGAAGATCGCCGATTTGGCGGAATAGAGCGCCTGTACGGACTTCAAGGTGCACAGCAAATCAGACAAGCCCACGTTGTTGTGGTTGGTGTGGGTGGCGTTGGTTCATGGGCAGCAGAATCGTTGGCACGTAGCGGTGTCGGCAAACTCACCCTGATTGACCTGGATCACGTGGCTGAATCCAACATCAACCGGCAGATTCATGCCACGGAGGCGAGTTTGGGACAGGCCAAGGTGTTGGCCATGCGAGAGCGGATCCATACGTTCTTTCCCCAATGTGACATCCATGGTGTGGAGGAGTTTGCCAGTTCTTCGAACTGGGCTGAATTGTTACCCGTTGGCGTGGATGCTGTGATTGATGCTTGTGACCAGAGCCAGGTTAAAACTTTCCTGTCGCATTGGGCTCTCAGGACAGGCACCATTTTTATTGCCTCTGGTGCTGCAGGTGGAAAGCGGCATGCACAACTTGTGAGTGTGGATGATCTGTCTCGTGTTACTCATGACCCCTTGCTGTCCAAGATGCGGTATCGGCTGCGCAAGGAGTTTGGCGCGCCCCGCGGAGAAAGAGCCATGGGAGTAACGTGCGTCTTCAGCCGTGAAGAGGTTGCACCGCCAGATGCTTCCTGCAACATCACCAGCGACGGCTCGCTGAATTGCCACGGGTTTGGCTCGGTGGTGGCAGTTACCGCAACGTTTGGACATTGCGCAGCCGGTTATGTTTTGAATTGTTTGGCAACGAGAAATTTGAAATAGTGCCAAAAAATTGTTTATAATTTAAGGCTTGGAACAATCCTGCTTCAGAGCAAGATTTGGGATGTTAGCTCAGTTGGTAGAGCAGCGGACTTTTAATCCGTTTGTCGTGGGTTCGACCCCCGCACATCCCACCA
>NZ_JAQTWM010000070.1:0-1790 GCF_028689305.1 Rhodoferax sp.
CGCCTGCCCATGCGGGGAAAGCGCTCCAGGTTGGGAATGACGGTATCCGAGAGTTCATCCAGCAGCGCGTCAAAAGCCTGTGGTGCATCAGCCGCCAGCAAAAAGGCTTCGACCTCTTCAAGGTTGCGCTCAAAGTTCGCGGTGAGCTTGACGAGATGCTTAGCTGCCACGGCACTGATCCTGATCAGGCTTGGGGCTTGGCCTCACGGCGACGCTTCAACGCAGCCAAGGTGGTGCGCGCATCCTTCACCTTGCCTGCGGCAATGTCGTCCAAGCCCTTACCCGCATCGTCCATCAGCAACAGGTGAATACGCTCGCGCTCCAGTTGGTGGTAGTAGTCCAGCCGCCGGGAGTCGATGATGGCGACGTAGCTCTCGCCATTCTTGGTGATGATTTTTTCAGCGCCAGCCTTGACCTGCTCGACCAGGTCCGACAAGGTGGCGCGAGCCTGAGTAAGGGGAACCACATCGCTTGCAGTGAATGCCATGACAGACTCCGGTGGGTTGAAAAGTGTACAGAATACTGTGCATTATGCGCTTACCAGTCATGCAACGAATGATCAATCCGGCTTGATTTCATCCCCCGCCACAGGCGCAACATCCGGCACGGCTTGCAAAAACCGTTCAAAGTCCGCCCGCTTGCCCAAGGCAGCTTCGCGGCGCAGATAGTCCAGCGTCTGGAACGATGCCATCTTTTCTGCTGCGGCGCTGGCGATGAACTGATTGACGGATATGCCATCCTGGCGAGCCAAAACCTTGATACTTTCATGCACTGAGTTGGGTAAACGAATGGTGAGTGCGGTCATGTTGTGGGCTCCTTCAAAATGTGCAAAAACTCGGCAGGTGTAATGGCCTTGATACCCAATTCCTCGGTACGTCGAAAGTCCTTCACGTTGTGCGTAACGATGTAAGTGCAAGCTGCTGCCACCGCACACTCCAGAATCATGTCGTCGTCTGGGTCACGCAAAAAAGGCCGCCACAGAAAATGGATGTCCTGCAAACGCGCCAAAGATGCCAAGTACCGAACGAAGCTCAGCACCATGTCGGGGCTCACGCCGGGTGGCAAATGCTCAGGACGACTCAGCACCGACAACCATTCCGTATACACAGCGACTGACAGACAAATCTGGAAATGCGGATTTGGCAACGATGCCACCAGCGCATAACTCGCGCCTTGGCGGGAACGTGCGGCGGCAACCAACACTGACGTATCAAAAACAACATTCATGGTTACACCTATATAACCATCATCTTAAACTCTTCCTTACTTTCTTGTCTACTGCAATGACCACCCGTTCAAAGTCCAAGTCTGCGCGACGCCACCATTGAGCCAGCCACAGCCCCTTTCACCCATCCACCTCCGCCCAACAATTAGGCGTTTCATACAACGTCACCTTGGCCAGCGACAAATGCCGGCCAAAGCGGTCGTGGTAGACCTCTTTGAGGATGTCAAAGGCGGTTTTGGCCAGGTTTTCTACGGTGGGCACGCGGTCGATGACGACCGTCTTGTGGTTCGGCATGCTGTCCAGAAAAGTACGCACTGCGGTGTCTTTTTCATAGACGATGAAGGCATGATCCCAGAGCTTGACCAGGTGTTCGTGCGCCAGCGCCTTGATGTCGCCGAAGTCCATGATCATGCCGTTGTCAGACTGGCCGTCTTGCTGCACCACGTCGCCGGTCAGGGTGATGAGCAGGGTGTAGCGGTGGCCGTGCAGGTTGCGGCACTGGCTGTTGTGGTCGGGAATGCGGTGGCCGGCATCGAATTCCATTTTGCGGGTGATGGTGAGCATG
>NZ_JAQTWM010000070.1:1890-20793 GCF_028689305.1 Rhodoferax sp.
GCCCGGTTCTGCCCTGCGGCCTGCAAAAGCAAAAAGGCCCGCACTGCCATTCAGCAGCCGGGCCTGTGGTGAAAAGGGCCAGTTTATTTGGACAGGTCGATGGCGTACACGCCCTGGCCTTTGCCGCTGCCGTCGTCATTGCTGACCACGCTGATGTTGGCAAACCCGGCGGTCTGTGCCACCGCCAGCTTGTTGCTGCCCGAGGTGAAGGTCACCGGGCCTGCGGTCGTCACCTTGGTGAAGCGCCAGCTGCGGGCCGAACCGTCGGCGGCCAGCGTCAGGTTTTTGCGGGCCTTGATGTAGTCGATCAGCACATCACGGTTGGCATCGGGTGAGGCATAAATCGTGTTGGCTGCGGTCAAACCAAACTGCGTGCCACTGGTGGCGCGGTAGTTGTTGGTGGCAATGATGAACTCGGCGGCGGTGTTGATCGGCACCCCCTTGTAGCTCAGGTTCTTGATGCGACTGCCCTTGGCTTGGGTCACATCAATTTCATACTGCATGTCGTTTGAAGTGAACATGTCGAAGTTGTAACCCGGAAAGGTCGACACCAGCGCCTGCGCTGTGGTCAAGCTGGGGTCGATCTGGTTAAAACGCTCAGCCGCCTTTTCCAGCCAGATCTTGATGCCTGCGCCCGTCACTTTCACCGCGTACACCGTGTTGGGGTACAGGTACAGGTCGGCGGCATTGTTGATGGCAATCGGGCCCTGCTTCACGTCGGTGAAATCGGTGCCACCGGCAAAACCACTCTTGAACGGCGCACTGACCGACAGCACGGGTAGGTCTTTGTACTGCGGCATGTTGGCTGCCACATACTTGGCCACGTAGTCGGCCTGCGCGGCGTTGACGACCTGGATGGCGGTCACGTCACCCACATCGGCAAAATAGCTTGAGAGCGCAAAGTCCGACTGGCCGATGGGCGTTTTCACGTAGGTGATGGCGGCTTCATGCTCGGTCTTGATCGCCGCAGCGATGGTCGGGTCGACCGCCACATAGGTTTTGGCGGTGGCATCGAGCAAAGCCTTGCGCACGCTGACGGCAGTTTTGCTGGTGTCAATCGTCCACTTGCCGTTTTTCACCACCAGGTCGTACTTGATCACGCCAATGGCCTTGCCCCAGTAACTGGGCATGACCGCAGGCACACCGTGAAAGGTGCCCTTGACCTTGTCCACGCCAGTGGCGTTGCAGGCGGGGGTGGTGCAGGCCGCGTTGGGGAATTCACCGTGCGAATGGCCCATCAGAATGCCGTCAATACCCGCCACTTTGGCCAGGTGGTAGTTGGCGTTTTCCATGGTGGCGGTGTAGGCGCTGGTGTCCCAGCCGCCGTGGGAGGCGGCGATGACGATGTCAGCCCCTTCGGCACGCGCCATCGGCACGTATTTGGTGGCCGATTCCACCACGCCTTGCACGTCAACCTTGCCATCCAGCCAGCGCTTGTCCCACAGCAGGATCGGCGGTGGGGCAAAGCCGATCACCGCCACCTTGACGGTGCTCTCGATGGTTTTGCCGTCTTTGTCTTTGGCGCTGATTTTTTTGCTGATGATGGTGTACGGTTTGTACAGTGTGGCACCGTCTTTTTTGCTGCTCACATTGGCCAGCACCAGCGGGAAGGCCGGGCCGGTGCAGGTGGGCTGGCTGGCCACAGCGGCCATGCCTTCCACGTTGAACTTGGTGCCCGTCACTTGCGACAGGTACGGCAAGCCGTAGTTGAACTCGTGGTTACCCAGCGTCCCAACATCAAAACCAATCGCATCCATGGCCTTGTAGGTGGCCAACTTCTGGTTGCAGGCCAGCGGGCTGACCAACGCCTGGTAGTCAGCCAGAGCCGTGCCCTGGATGGTGTCGCCGTTGTCGATCAACAGGTGATTGGGAAAGTCGGCGCGGGCCTGTTTGATCAGGGTGGCGGTGCGCTCAAGTCCGACACTTTTGTCTTCTGCCAGTTTGAAGTAATCGTAGCTGACCACATTGGCATGGAGATCCGAGGTCTCCAGAACAGCCAACTGTGCGCTGGCCAACTCAGGCAGACTAACAACAGGTGCGCCATCGGAGCCACCACAGGCAGCAAGACTGGCAGTCAGTGCCGTGACCAGCACTGATCGCGATGATGATCTGAATTTGTAAAAGGAAACCACAAACACTCCTGATAGTAAAGGGCTGAGGCAATGTACCGAGCCAATGTGACAGTCAGGTGAAGTGTTCGCCGAGTCACTTTCCGAGGTAGAGGTTTGCACCCTGCGCAAAGTGACGATCCAAGGCGGCCCTGTTCAGCCATGTGGCCTGCAAAGCGTCCTGCGCCGCCGGGGGCAAGACGCCCAGGCGGGCATGACCGGGCAGGCCGAACGAGGCGGTGTCGCGCAGCTTGATGCCCTGCCCGCGCAGGCGTGCCAGCTCAGCCGTCCACCACGCTGCCGCGTCACCCGCGTCAAGGCCCAGAGGCGGCGCGGGCCGGGCGCAAAAATAGTTGGCCTCGCTGGGCAGACAGGTCCAGCCCAATTCGGACAGCAGCGCGATCTGGCGGCTTTTCCAGCCGCGCAGGGTGTCCAGACTGTCGCGCAGCCACTCCTGTACCGATGGTTGCAGCCAGGCCTGCAACATGGCCACCCCGTGAGCCCCCAACGGCCACGAAGGTGCCAGCAGTTGCAGGGCGGCCACAGCGTCCTGGGCACCCTCGGGCGCAATCACATAGGCCGCGCGCACACCGGTCAGGCCCAGCGCCTTGTTGGGCGTGAACAGCTGCCAGACCCGCTGGCGCTGCTGCTCGGACAGCGATGGCGCCCCACTCAGGCGCAACGGGGCATAGGCGCCATCCAACACCAGAACAGGCTCTGCGCCGCTGGCCGGTGGTACAGCCAGCCACGGTGGCCAGTCCGCATGGCCCTGCCCCAGCGGGCTGGACGGCTCACAGGCCCAGACCAGCGCCGCCTGCCCCGGCTCAGCCACCCGCGGCAGACCCCAGGCCTGCGCCGCACGGGCATAGTCGCCATAGTGGTGGGCGGGCAGCCAGACACCGCCCCCCTGACGCGCCACCCAGGCGCTGATGCGAAAGATGAATTCACTGGCACTGCCAGCCGGCAGCACCCGCTGCACAGCCACGCCGTGAAACGCGGCCAGCCCTTCGCGCAGCGCCGTGTAGTGCGGGTCGGGATAATGGCCGGGGTCGGCCTGCTGCACCGCCGCCAGCACCTGCGCACAGGGGCCGCAGGCATTGCTGTTGGTGGAAAAATCAAACCGTGGCACGCCCAGCGCGTCCGCGCCGCCGTGTACCCACGGTGTGGTGTCAGCCGTGTTCATGATCCGATTTTTGCTATTAAAACAATAGCTATCAACATAATCAATACCTGGGCTAGAAGCACTTTTTTGGCATAAACAATGGCCAGATGCAGATCGGCAGCCACCGGCTTGCGCCCCGACTCATGCAACACATAGCCGCCCGGCTTGCCCAGGCGCACACCCAGCGCCAGCGCCATCGCCGCCATCGGCCAGCCGCTGTTGGGGGATGGGGTCTTGATCGCCTCACGTGTCAGACGGCCCCAGCCGACACCATTCAAGCCTGCCAGCAACAGCCCCGTCAGGCGGGCCGGGAGGTAGTTGAGCCCGTCATCCACCCGCGCCGCCCACTTACCCGCCCAGGCCCAGTTCTGCCCTTTGTAGAGGCCGGGATAGCCCCACATGGCGTCGGCCGTGTTGGCAAAGCGGTAGAGCGCGGCACCGGGCAGGCCCAGCAGCACAAACCAGAAGATGGGCGCCACCACCGAGTCGTTCAGGTTTTCGGCCAGGGTCTCAATCGCGCTCTCGCGCACCTGGGCCTCGGTGAGCTGGCTCACGTCGCGGCTGACCAGCCAGCGCAGGCGCTCACGCCCCGCGTCCAGTGATTGGCCCAACGCCGCTTCCACCGCCAACACCTCGCGCTGGAGCATGGCCCAGGCCAACAAGGGTTTGAGCAGCAGGCCCAGCAGCGCACCCGCAGCCCACCAGGGCAAGCCAAACAGCAGCGATGGCAGCCCCCAGGCCACGCCTGAAACAAGCGCTGCACCCACCATCCACACCAGGGCTGCAAGCCAAAAAGCCTTCAAATCCTTGCCGCCAGGCTGCTGCAGCGTGTGGCGCTGCACCCAGGCCCCCACCCCGCCCAGGTAGTTGCCGATCCACACCACCGGGTGCAGCCGCACCGGCGGCTCGCCCAGCCAGCGGTCCACAGCCAGTGCGACCAGCAGGGCCGTGGCATGTATCAAAGCGGTGTCCATGTCAGCGCAGCAGGCGGGCCATGGCCTCAGTCTTCAATGCCGCGCTGCGCCGGTATGCCGGCCTTGAAGGCATGCTTGACCAGCTGCATCTCGGTCACGGTGTCGGCCAGTTCGATGATCTCGGGTGGGCAGCGGCGGCCGGTCAGCACCACGTGCACCTGGCTGGGGCGGGTCTTCAGGGTGTGCAGCACGTCATCCAACGGCAGCCAGCCGTAGATCAGCGGGTAGGTGATCTCGTCGAGCGTGACCATGAAGTAGTCGCCGCTCAGGATGGCCGCTTTGGCCCTGAGCCAGCCGTCACGCGCCAGCTGGGCAGAGTGTTCCAGATCCTGGCTCTTCCAGCTGAAACCGTCGCCCAGGCCTTCAATCGGAATGCCGAGCTGCTCGAACATGCGGTGCTCGCCAAAACGGGCGCTGGGCACTTTCATGAACTGGAAAATCTTCACCGCCTTGCCGCGCCCGTGCGCGCGCAGCGCCAGGCCAAAGGCGGCGGTGCTTTTGCCCTTGCCGTCGCCGGTGTTGACGATGACGAGGCCACGGCGCTCGCCCTCGGGTTTGTCATAAGGTTTTTCGCTGGGCGGGGTTTCAATCTGCATGTGTCAATCCCTGGTTGGGTCAAAGGGCAAAAATCAGTTGGGCAAGACCACCCACTGGCCAGCCAGCGGATGGATGGTGAGGCGCTGGTCAAACACCGCCTCTAACGCGCGGTGGGTGGCGGGGTCAGCGCTGGGCCCAAAATGCGTGACACGGCCAGCGGCCATGATCAGCATCTCGTCCGAGTGCAGCGCCACCTGAATTTCATGCAACACACTGACCACGGTGACGCCTTGTTGCAGCAGGCCACGCACCACCACCAGCCAGTCGGCCTGGTGCGGCGGGTCCAGATTGGCCAGCGGCTCGTCCATCAGCAGCACCTGGGCCTGCACCGCCAGCGCACGGGCCAGCAGCACCCGCTGGCGTTCACCACCCGAGAGCTGACCCAGGCTGCGGCTGCGCCAGTCCCAGGCTTGGGTGGCTTGCAACGCCCGCTCCACCGCGGCCCGGTCGGCAGCGCTGGGCGCGGCCAGCCAGGCCTGGTGCGGCAGGCGCCCGAGCATGACCACGTCCCACACTGTCAGATCGTCAGCGGCGGCTTCGTTTTGCCCCAGCCAGGCCAGCTGCCGGGCGCGCAGCTTGGGTGCCAGATCGGCCAGCGGCTGGCCCAGCAGCGCCACCCGGCCGCTGTGGGGCAGCAGCCCCGCCAGCACTTTCAGCAGCGTGGACTTGCCAGCGCCATTGGGGCCAACGATGCTGGTCCAGCGACCTTGCGGCAGGGCCAGCGACACCTCGTGCAATATCTCGACATTTCCGAGCCTGGCCCGGATGTCATGGGCATGGATAGCTATCGAAGTCATAGCACCACTCCGCCACCGCGACTGCCTCGGTGCATCAGCCACAGCAGGTAGCCGCCGCCGAGCACGGCGGTGAGCACACCGACCGGCAGTTCCTGCGGCGCAATCAGCCAGCGCGCCAGCGTGTCGGCGGCCATCAGCAGCACGCCGCCCATCAGGCTACTGAGCAAAATCAAACGGCCATGCGTGGTTTTGACCACCGAACGTACCAGGTGCGGTGCCGCCAGCCCGACAAACGCCACCAGCCCGGTCTGCGCCACTGCCGCCCCGGTGGCCAGCGCCAGCACCGCCACCAGCGCCAGGCGCATGCTGCCCAGCGGCAGGCCCAGGCTGTGGGCCGTGGCCTCACCCAGGCTCAGGGCATCGAGCAGGCGCGCCAGCAGCGCCCCGGCCACACTGGTCAGCAGCCAGGCCCCCGCCATCACGCCAAACGCGGTCCAGCCGACAAAGGCGGTGGAGCCCAGCATGAACGCCTGCATGGCCTGCAGGGACTCGGGCGTCCACATCAGCACCAGATGGGTCAACGCCCCCAGCACCACCCCGACCACGACCCCGGCCAGCAGCAAACGCAGGGTGTGCTGCACGCCGCGCGACAGCGCCAGGGTCAAAAACACCGCCAGCACCGCGCCGCCAAAGGCCGCGCCAGTCAGGCCCAACCGGGTCAGCCAGCCAGTGCCAAACACCGAAAACGCCAGGCCGGCGCCCATCATGCCGCCGCTGCTGCCCCCCAGCATGCCACCAGCACCGCCGACGGCAGCCAGCGCCAGCGCCACACCCAGCGAGGCCCCCGAGGCACTGCCGAGCAAAAACGGGTCGGCCAGCGGGTTGCGAAACAGCCCCTGCGCCAGCGCGCCGGCCAGGCCCAGCAAGGCGCCAGCAGCCCAGGCGCCCAGGGTGCGCGGCAGGCGGATGTCCCAGACGATCTGGCGGGCCATCGCGGTCTGGTCCGGGTCGGCCAACGGGTTGAGCAAGGGCCCCAGCAGGTTTTCAAACCCGGCGCTGCCCACACACACGCCCAGCGCGGTCAACAGCGCCGCCAGGCCCAGCAGGACCCAGCCGATGGTGACGGTGCGCCGCACCATCATGGCTTGACAGCTCCCCCAGCCTTGTCGGCCAGGCACTGCGCCATCAGCCGCGCGCCCTCCCCCATGCGCGGGCCCGGGCGCACCAGCACGTCGGACTGCACCAGGCTGAACACACATAGCCGCTGTTCGCGCACCGCGCGCATGCTGGCCCAGCCGGGGCGCTGGCCCATGTTGTCCACGCTGCGCTGGCCGATCATGATCAGGTCAGGGTTGGCGCGCACGATGAATTCAGGGTTGAGCTTCGGGAAAGGGCCCAGCTTGGCCGGGATGATGTTTTTAACCCCCAGCCGGCTCAAGGTCTCACCGATGAACGACGACTCGCCAGCGCCATAGGGGCCAGGGTTGACTTCAAAATACACCCGGGTCGTGGCCAGGCGCTTGGGCAAGGACTGCGCGGCGGCCATCACGCTGGCGTCAATCGCGCGCCAGACGCGCTGGGCGTCGGGCACGGCCAGCACTTGGCCGACTTTCTCCAGCACACGTTTCACGTCGGCATGGGTCTTGGGCTCAAACGCCATCACCTTGAGGCCCAGCGAACGCAGGCGGTCCGCGGCGCGTGACGAGGTGGCCATCAGCACCACGTCAGGCTTCAGGGCGACGATGGCCTCAATGTTCGGGTCCAGCCCGCCACCCACCTTGGGCAAGGTCTGCACACTCTGCGGGTAGTTGGAATAGCGGTCCACCCCCACCAGCCGGGCGCATTGGTCCAGCTCACAAACGATCTCGGTCAGGGCCGGCAGCAGGCTGACGATGCGCTGCGGCGGCTGGGCCAGCGTGACCACCACGCCCCGGTCGTCGGTGACTTGCAGGGCATGGGCTGAGGGCAGGCCCAGCAGGACCAGGGACAGCAGCAGATTGATCCTCGGCAGGCGCGCCGGAAAGCGCGAGATCACGGCTGTCGCCGCTGCTACAAAACGCCATGGATCACTCATGCGGTGTCTTTCAAAGTCAGCGGCAAGCCAGCGGCCATCAGGGTCACGCGCTGGCAGGCGGCGGCCACGTCCTGGTTCAGGCGGCCCAGCGCATCCACAAAGGCGCGCACCTCGCGCCCCAGCGGAATCACCCCCAGGCCGATCTCGTTGCCCACCAGCACCAGCGGCCCGGCTGTCTCTCTAATTGCTATCAAAAACGGAGCTATATGTGCTTGTTTTATCCGGGCTAGAGGCTGATTTTCTTCATAAACCGGCCCATCGGCGGGCATCAGCAGGTTGGTCAGCCACAGGGTCAGGCAATCGACCACGATCAAGGTGTCGGCCCGGCTGTGCCGGGTGATGGTTGAGGCCAGCGCCAGCGGTTCTTCCACCGTGGCCATGCCGGGCACCCGCTCGGCCCGGTCGGCCTGGTGGCGGGCAATACGCTGGCGCATCTCGTCGTCCCAGGGTTGGGCGGTGGCGATCAGCACAGCGTGGTGCTGCGGCGACTGGGTCAGCCAGGCTTGCGCCAGCGCCTCGGCGCGGCGCGACTTGCCGCTTTTCTGGCCGCCCAGGATCAATTCACTGCGGGCCAAGGTCAGTTCAGCCATGGGTCTGGCTCCAGTGGTGGATGATGCGGCGCAAAGCCGCCACCCCGTCGGTCAGCGCCGCCGGCCCCGGCTGCAGGATGTCGGCTGACTTGATTTCAAACAGCTGGCCGTTTTTCACGGCGTTGACATCCTGCCAACCCGCTCGCGCCGCCACTTTCTCCGGACGAAATTTCTTGCCGCACCAGGAGCCGATGATGATGTCGGGGTTGCGCCGCACAATCTCGGCGCCATCGGCAATGATGCGTTGTTTACCCAGCGGCTGCGCCGCCAGTTCGGGGAAACAGTCGTCCCCGCCAGCCAGGCCAATCAGCTCCGAGACCCAGCGGATGGCGCTGATGTGGGGCTCGTCCCATTCCTCGAAATACACCCGGGGGCGGCGCGGCAGGCACGCACTGGCCTGAGCCAGCGCCTGCAACTGCTGCTGCAGGGCGGTGATCCGTGCCAGCCCTGGCTCGGCCTGGCCGACCATCGCCGCCACCTGGTAGAGCATCGAAAAAATCTCGGCCAGACTGCGCTGGTTGAACACCGTGACCTGCACCCCGTGGCGAATCAGCTCAGCGGCAATGTCGGCCTGCATGTCGGAAAAACCCAGCACCGCATCGGGCTGCAGCGCCAGGATCTTGTCCACCCTGGCGCTGGTGAAGGCGCTCACACGCGGCTTTTCGTCACGTGCCTGCCGGGGCCGCACCGTGTAGCCCGAGATGCCCACAATGCGGTGCTGCTGCCCTAGCAGGTACAGCCACTCGGTGGTTTCCTCGGTCAGGCAGACGATGCGCTGCGGGCCGTGGGTGAAGTGCAGAACATCCATGTTCATGCGGGCGCCGCAGCCTGCGGGGCACTGAACAGTTCCACCACCGCGGCCGGGCAGGACGGAAACCAGGCGTGAAAGTAGCTGGCCCGCACCGCGCCCTGCTGCCACAGCGCCTCACCGGCGTCGGGCAACGGGTCGGTGTCGGGCCGGGCGGTGCGCACGGCGGCCTGCATCGGGGTGTCGGTGGTGGAGTAGTGAAAGGTGTGGCCGCGCAGGGTGCCGCTGGCCAGGGGCAACTGCTGCGGCCCCAGCGCCGCCAGGCGCTTGTGCATGGTGACCTCGCCGGGCAGCAGGCCCCACTGCGCATGGCGCGTGCCGTCCACGGTGACCAGGGTGTCAAACAGCGCCATCATGCCGCCGCACTCGGCCCAGACCGGCTTGCCGGCGGCGATGTGGGCGGCCAGGCTGGCGCGTAGCGCCGTGTTGGCAGCGATGGTGGTCGCGTGCAGTTCGGGGTAGCCGCCGGGAATCCACAACGCGTCGCAGGCGGGCAGCGCGGTGTCAGTCAGCGGGGAGAAAAACACCAGCTCGGCCCCCAGCGCACGCAGGGTGTCGAGGTTGGCTGCGTAGATGAAGCAAAACGCTGCATCTCGCGCCACGGCAATGGTTTTGCCCTGCAGCGTAGGCATGTTTGGAGGCAGAGTGTTCTGCGTAGGTAAAGGAGGAGCCCGCAACGCGGGCGGGGGACACGGAGCAGAGCACTCTGCCTCCAAACCTGCCGGTTCAACTTCAGCAGCCGCAAAGTCAACAGCCCAACGCTGCAAATCGTCCAGCGTCATCTGTCCCAGCGGTGTGGCGGCCAGCGCATCCGCCGCCGCATCCAGCCGCTCCATGGCATCCGAGACCTCGCTGGCCACGGTCAGGCCCAGGTGGCGCTCGGGCAGGGTCATGGCGGTGTTGCGCATGACGGCGCCCAGGTAGTGCGCGGGGTCGCGCACGCTGTGCGCCAGCATGGCGGCATGGCGCTCACTGGCGACGCGGTTGGCCAGCACACCGGCCCAGGGCAGGTCGGCGCGGTAGTGCTGCAAGCCGTAGGCCAGCGCACCAAAGGTGCCCGCCATGGCGGAGGCATCCACCACCGCCAGCACCGGCAGGCCAAAGCGCTGCGCCAGATCGGCTGCGCTGGGTTCGCCGTCAAACAGGCCCATCACCCCTTCGACGATGATCAGGTCGGCCTGCTGCGCGGCGGCAAACAGGCGGGCGCGGCAGTCGGCCTCGCCAGTCATCCACAGGTCCATCTGGTAGACCGGCGCGCCGCTGGCCAGGGTGTGCCAGTAGGGGTCGAGAAAGTCCGGCCCGCACTTGAACACCCGCACCCGCCGCCCCTGGCGGGTGTGCAGGCGCGCCAGCGCTGAGGTGATGGTGGTTTTGCCTTGGCCCGAGGCGGGCGCGGCGATCAGGATGGCGGGGCAGCGGGTCATCGATGGACTTTCAAGTAGCAGGATTACATCGCCCAGGACAGCGATACCAACAGGTTGCGCCCCGGCATGGTGTAGCCGTTGGCCAGCATATAGGATTTGTCCAGCACGTTGTTGACACGGGCCAGCAAACTGACTTTGGGGCTGACTTTCCATTGGGCACCCAGGTTGAGCAGGCCGTAGCCGCCCAACACGTCGCGGCCGGTGAAAGTCATATTGTTGTCCTCGCGGTCGCTGGAAAACCGGAGTTCACCAAACACCTGTACCGCGCCGAAACGCTGGCGCACGTTGAGGTTGAGCACGTTCTGTGCGATGCGCACAAACCGCAAGTCGTTGGGCTGGGTGTGCGGGTCGGTGTAGTCATACGACAGCGCATACTGGGTGTTGCCGCGCTGGGCCTGCAAGCTCAGTGTGGCGCCGCGCAGCACGGCCAGGCTGCTTTGCCGGTTGGTGGAGGGTTCAATGAAACCCTGGATTTCGTTGTAATACAGCACCGCGCCGGCAGACACCGCCCCTTGCTGGTACTTGACGCCGATTTCGCTGGCGCGATTGAGCTGCGGCGTCAGGGTCGGGGTGCCGTAGCCCGGGTAATACAGCTGGTTGAAACTCGGTGCCTGGAAACTGGTGCCCAGGCTGGCCACCGCCCGCCAGTGGGGTGTGAGCTTGTAGCCGCCGGACAGCGCCCAGTTGTTGAAATCACCAAACTGCGAGTTGTTGTCATTGCGCAGGACCGCCAGCACATTCCAGTCTGGCTGGTTGAGCGCATACGACACCATGGCGCTGCGCACGTCGCGCTGGTTCACCGTGTAAGCAGTCGAACTGTCCACGGCTTCCGAGCGGTTTTCCAGCATCAGGGTCAACACGTCCGCCCCCAGCGTGATGTCGTTCTGCCAGGTGGCTTGGGTGCGATGGGTGCTGAAGTTGCTGCGGCCATTGAAGGCGCCGTCGCTGAGGCGGAAATACTCACTGGCGTAGTCGTCGTCACTCTGGCCCAGCGTCAGGCTGGACTTCCATTGAGGCAGCCATTGGGCGTCCCAGCGCAGGCTGGTGTGTTTCAGCACCGGCCTGGCCCAGGCGTCGGTGGTCAGCTTGGTCAGGCGCAGGGGGTTGGGTGTCACCGTGCCGTCAAACTGGTAGTCCATACGGCTCTGCAACAGCCCCAGCGTCAGGGCGTGTTGCTTCGACAGCTGCGCCGTCAGTTTGGCGTCGACGCTGCTGACCTCAAAACTGTCCTCATCAGGGTTGTAACTGCTGGCTGCCGGGTTGTTGGTCACGCTGATGCCGGTGGCCTTTTCGTGCGACAGACCCAGGCTGTAGCCCACGGCGCCGGCGCGCCCGCGTATCGAGGCGCCCGCCTGACGCTGGCCGTCCGAGCCGACGCCGGCATTGGCGGCCAACTGCAGGCCGTCGCTGGGTTCACGGGTAAAAATCTGAATCACCCCGCCCACCGCATCCGGCCCATACAGGGCCGAGGCCGCGCCGCGCAATATCTCGATGCGCTCAATGCGCTCCAGCGGCATGTTCTCAAACGCGGCAGCGCCCGAGGTGGCCGAACCGACCCGGATGCCGTCAATCAGCACGATCGCCTGCGACGAGGTGGCCCCGCGCAAAAACACACTGGTGCTGGAGCGGTAGCCCCCGTTGCTGACAAATTGCACCCCGGGCTGCAGCGCCAGCACGTCGCGCAAGGCGCCCTGCGCCAGGGTGTCGAGCACGCTGCGGTCAATGATCGAGACATCAGCAATCACATCGGTGACCGGTACGGCCATGCGATTGGCACTTACCACCACCTCCTGCAGCGTCGTGCCAGACGGGCTTTGCGCCAAGAGGGGACCCGCCGTCAAGGCGATGGACGTGAAGGTGACTAGGCGCAGGGAAGCACTGCGGCACACCAGAGAACCAGAAGTTTTCATAAAAGGAAAGGAAGCATCAAAAGCTCTTACCGTCGTCCCCGACAGTGTGTGAGCGTCACGGTGTCACGCCAGGCGTGGCACCACCGTGTTGGCCGGTATCCGGGCTGGTGGAATCAACCTCCATCGCCTTCCCAGATGTCTGAACACACCCAGTGGCCCTGATGGAAGCGGAATCTGCAAGATTCGTCCACTTACCGTTGCGGGGGCAGCGCAGGTTAGGCGGGCTTGTTGGGCACACCCCCCTGCTTCCCGTTGAACTGCAGCGTGTGAACCACACCGCGAGCACCAACACTTGCCATTCTAGCCTTGATGACCTGCCAAAACCCTACAATGCGCGTCTATGTCGGACCTGTCACAAATCGACCAAATCACCGAACGTGTTGAGCGGCTGCTGCTGCGTTATGAGGAACTCATGCGCACCAACGCCCTGCTCAACCAGCAAATCGACACCCTCACGCAGGAGCGCGATTCACTCAAATCGCGCCTGAACGCGGCGCGCGCACGCGTGGATGCGCTGCTGGAGCGCCTGCCGGCCTCGGCCGCGGGCAGTGTCCGTCCATCACCCGCCCCCCGAGGTGACGCATGAAGCAGCTTGAAGTGCAAATCATGGGGCAAAGTTACCTGCTGGGTTGCCCGCAAGGGGGCGACGCCAAACTGCTCGACGCCGTGGAACGGGTGGACACCGCCATGTGCAAGATCCGCGATGGCGGCAAGGTACGCGCCCGTGACCGGATTGCGGTGCTGGCCGCACTGAACCTGGCTTTTGACCTGGCAGACCAGCCAGCCCGGCCGACCCCGACCACCTCGGGTCAGGCTGGCGGCGAGCCATCCGCCAGGCTGACTGCCCTGCTGGCGCGGCTGGATGACGCCTTGAACCGCGACAACCAGTTGCTCTGATCTTTCCGTTAGTGGGTGTGGTGTTTCACACTAGTGCACGGCTGTGGTGCCCGGCGGCAGCTGTCCCGGTTGGTGGAAGATCTGCGCCACATCCACCGCGTCAAAGCGGTACTGCGCGCCACAAAAATCACAGCCCACTTCAATGTCGGGGCGTTCCTGCAGGATGCTGTTGGCCTCTTCCGCCCCCAGCCCGGCGATCATTTTGCTGACCCGCTCACGGCTGCAGCTGCATGAAAAACGCGGGCCGGTTTCGCCCTGCAGGGGCTCAAACCGCAACAGCGGCTCTTCCCAGAACAAGCGCCGCAAAATGGTGTCAACGTCCAGCGTCAGTAGTTCTTCGCGCTTGAGGCTGGAGGCCAGTATGGCAATCCGCCGATAGTCCTCGTCCTGATCGGCCGTCTCGTCAGGGTTGGTAGACGCTGTTCCTTGCAGGTTGCCAACACCCTGGATCGGCAGGCGCTGGATCAGCAGACCGGCGGCCACCTGGTCATCGGCGGCCAGCACCAGGGTGGTGTCAAGCTGTTCACTCTTGAGCATGTAGTGTTGCAACACATCGCTGAATTTTTCCAGTGGTTCCTGGGCATCCCCGTGCAACGGCACCACGCCTTGGTAGGGCTGCTGGCCAGGCTGGCGTGTTTTCGGGTCCAGCGTGATGGCGCACCGCCCCCCGGAGCCGACATCGACCATCTGACTCAGGCTGGCATCAGCGGCCACCGTGCCATTGACGGTGGCAGTGGCGCGCAGGCCCAAATCGGGTTGCACCTCGACCACGGCCAGCTTGACCGGGCCATCACCAAAGATCTGCAGCACCAGCGAACCGTCAAACTTGATGTTGGACTGCATCAGCACCGCCGCGGCGGTCATCTCGCCAAGCAGGTTCTGCAGCGGCGGCGGGTAGGCGCCGTGGACCGTGTTGGCAGCGCGGCGCTGCAGGATTTCGCGCCAGGCGTCCGTCAGGCGCACCAACACACCGCGCACCGGCAGGCCTTGGAATAAAAATTTGTGGATTTCAGACACACGCTGTTCCCGGTTGAGTCAAGAGGGCCTGGGGTCAGGCGATTTTGTTCAGGCTGGTTTTATAACGCTGGGCGTTATCCACATAGTGCTGGGCGCTGTGACGCAAGCCCTCCAGTTCCTGTGGCGTCAGGCTGCGCACCAGCCGGGCCGGGCTGCCGAGAATCATGGAACCATCTGGAAAGGACTTGCCTTCGGTGACCAGCGCCCCGGCACCCACCAGGCAACCCTTGCCGATGGTGGCGCCGTTGAGGACCACCGCCCCGATGCCAATCAGGCTGTCATCACCCACGGTGCAGCCGTGCAACATGGCCTTGTGCCCGACGGTGACGCCCGAACCTATGGTCAGCGGCACCCCGACGTCGGCGTGCAACACCGTCAGGTCCTGGATATTGGTGCGCGCACCGATGCGAATGGTGTCGGTATCACCACGCGCCACCACACCAAACCAGATGCTCACGTCGTCCCCCAGCACCACGTCGCCAATCACTTCGGCGCTGTCAGCCACCCAGGCCGATTCGGCCACCTTGGGAGAAATACCGTCAAGTTCGTAAATTGCCATCACTGTCCTTTGTGTCCAAGTTACCTAGAATTGTAGGATTGCACCGCCCACCATGACATCGCACGCCCCCGCCCTCCCCCACAACACCCCGTTGCCACCCGATGCGTCGCTGCGCCAGCATGCCCTGCACCTGCTGCTGATGTACCAGACGCAGGACAAGGCCGCTGCCGTACTGGCGCTGGATGCCTCGGGTTTGCGCGTGGATGCCGACGCCCGGCTGGATGAACCAGCGGGCCTGCCTGGCCGACCGGCCCGCCCCGAGCTGGTGCACCCCAGCGCACTGAAAAACCGGGCGGTGGGCACGCTAGAAGGCCGCGCCAGCCTGATCCACGCGCTGGCGCATATCGAGGCCAACGCCATCCATCTGGCGCTGGACATCCTGTGGCGTTTTGCCGGCATGCCGGAGGCTTTTTACCGCGACTGGTGGCAGGTGGCGCAGGAGGAAGCGCGGCATTTTGAACTGCTCGAAACCCACCTCCGCACCCTGGGCCATGCCTATGGCGACTTCCCGGCGCACGACGGTTTGTGGGACATGGCCGCCAGAACCCGCACTGATCTGCTGGCGCGGCTGGCACTGGTGCCACGCACACTGGAGGCCCGCGGCCTGGACGTCACCCCAGCCATCCGCAACAAGCTGGTGTCGGTGGGAGACCAGGCTGGCGCAAAGATTCTGGATGTGATCCTGCGCGACGAAATCGGCCATGTGGCCATCGGTAACCGCTGGTACCACACGCTGTGCGCCCAGCGCGGGCTGGATCCCGTCAAGACCTACACTGAACTGGCCCGGCAACACGCTGCCCCTGTGGCCAAGGGCCCGTTCAATCTGTCGGCGCGGCGTGCCGCCGGCTTCAATGAAGCCGAGCTGAGTGCACTGGCTGCCGAGCCCCTCGCAACGACTTAAAACCCTGCTCGAAACCCATGTCTGACCGCACCGAACAACCGACCGACCCTGACATTGCCATCCTGCGCATCGCGCACCAGCCGATCCTGGACAGCCAACATGCCATCTTTGGCTACGAGCTGTTTGACCGTTCGGGCGGCAATGCCCCACACACCGCGGCCAGTGATGCGGCCCTGCTGTTCAACCTGCTGTCCAATGCCGACGGCGAGGTGCTCACCGGCCGCAAGGCCATCTTTGTCAACTGTACCCATCAGACACTGGCCGGTGGCCACCTGGAACTGGTGGAACCAGGCCGCATGGTGCTGGAAGTCCCGCCGCTGCCGGATGACAACGCCAGTGCGGAAGATATCGAGGCTTACCTGCAGACCCTGCAGGAGGTTCACAAGCGTGGCTTTCGCCTGGCCTTTGACCAGAGTGTGCTCACACCGGCTTACGCCAGCTGGCTGCCGCTGGCGGCTTTCATCAAAGTCAGCATCAAACGTTTCAGTCCGGAGACCCTGTCGCGCCTGACCAACCGTGTCCAGCAGGTCACCAAGGCCAGGCTGGTCGCAGAAAAGGTGGAAACCGCCGAGCAGTTCGAGTTGGCCAGCCGGACTGGCTTCACGCTGTTTCAGGGCTACTGGTTTGCCAAGCCGGTGCTGATCACCGGGCAAACCATCCGGCCGGCGCAAGCGGCCGTGATCCAGTTGATCAACCTGGTACGCAAACAGGCCAGTACCGACGAAATTGAAGAGGTCTTCAAACATGACCCCACGTTGTCGTTCAACCTGCTGCGTTTCATCAACTCGGCCGGCTTTGGCTTGCGCAACGAAGTCACGTCGTTTCGGCACGCGGTGATGTTGCTGGGGCTGAAAAAGCTGTTTCGCTGGGCCGCCCTGCTGATCACCACCTCCCGGGTGGCCGGCGGCTCACCTGCGGTGGGCAACGCCGCCGTGGTGCGTGGCCGGCTGATGGAGCTGCTGGCGTCTGAACTGCTGCCCGCCGAGGAATGCGACAACGCCTTTGTGGTCGGTATTTTCTCGCTGCTGGACACGATGCTGGGTCTGCCGCTGGAAGAAGCGCTGGCCCCGATCTCGCTGCCGCCAACCGTCACCGATGCTTTGTTGCACGGCACCGGCCTGCTGGCGCCGTTCCTGCGCCTGACGCTGGCCTGTGAAAGCGCGGACGAGCCGGTGTTTGCCGACATGGCCAACACCCTGCAACTCAGCGGCGATCAAATCAACTGGGCGCATCTGCAAGCCCTGGCCTGGGCCGAAAAAATCACCGATTGACCTGACCACCATCTGCGCGGCAGTTCAGCCGCGCGGATGGTGCTGGCTGTGCAGCAGCTTGAGCCGCTCACGCGCCACGTGGGTGTAGATGGTGGTGGTGGAAATATCAGCGTGCCCCAGCAGCATTTGCACCGCCCGCAAATCCGCGCCATGGTTGAGCAGATGGGTGGCAAACGCATGGCGCAGCGTGTGCGGCGACATCGGCTGGGTGATGCCTGCCGCCAGCGCGTATTTCTTGACCAACAGCCAGAACATCACCCGGCTCATGGCCGTGCCCGGCGAGCTGCCACGATGGGTCACAAACAGGTCTTCCGTCTGGTGGCCGGCCAGCAGTTCAGCGCGCGGCTGTGCCAGATAACGCTTGATCCACAGGCTGGCCACTTCACCAAACGGCACCAGCCGCTCCTTGTTACCCTTGCCAAACACCCGCAACACGTTTTCGGCCAGGCTGATGTTGAAGACCCGCAGGGTCACCAGCTCGCTGACCCGCAGGCCACTGGCGTACATCAGCTCCAGCATGGTGCGGTCACGGACCCCCTGGGCGGTGCTGACATCGGGGGCGAACAACAGCGCCTCGACCTGTGCTTCGGTCAAGGTCTTGGGCAGGCGCGGCGGCTGTTTGGCGGTCTGCAGCTTCAGCGTCGGGTCAGCCGCCACCCGATGCTCACGCAAGGCCCAGCGGAAAAACCGCTTGAACACCGTCAAGCGGCGATTGGCCGTGGTGGCCTTGGTGCTGTGGTGCTGGGCGGCAAAATAGGCGTGAATGTCAAACTCTGTGACCGCCAGCAGGGTGTTGCCCGTGCTCGCCAGCCAGGTCTCAAACAGCGTCAGGTCACGCCGGTAGGCCTCCAGCGTGTTCCTGGACAGGCCATCTTCGAGCCACAGGGCGTCGACGAACGCGTCAATCGGCGCCTCGGTGGCCATCCAGCCGGCGCTCACTCCAGCTTGAGTTTGGCGGTCTCGACCACTTTTTTGTAGACGGCAAATTCATCCTTGATCTGCTGGGTGAACTGCTGCGGTGTATTGCCCAGGATGACCGAACCGGTGTCCTCGATGCGCTTGCGCACGGCCGGGTCCGCCAGTGCCGTCAACGCCGCGGCGTTGATCTTGTCAACCACGTCCTTGGGCATATTCTTCGGCCCAATGATGCCGTAATAGGCCATGCGATTGACCGGCTCCAGGCCCAGCTCCTTGAAGGTCGGCACATCGGGCAAGCTGGCCAGGCGCTGCGGCGCGGCCACCGCCAGCGCCACCAGCCGGTTGCCCTTGATGTGAGGCAAGGCCGAAGGCACGTTGTCAAAAATGACTTCCACCTGGCCGGCCACCGTGTCACGCAGGGCCGGACCGGCGCCGGAATACGGAATGTGCGTCAGGAACACCCCCTGCAAGCCTTTCCACAACTCCGTCTGCAAATGCCCGATGCCACCCACCCCCGAAGAAGCATAAGAGTATTTGCCCGGGGACTTCTTCAGCACCGCCACAAAATCCTTGTAGTTCTTGGCCGGGAAACTCGGGTGCACCGCGATCACATTGGGTGTGGCCGCAATGTTGATGATGGGGGTGAAATCAGTCAGTGTGTTGTAGGGCATCCTGGGGTTGATCGCCGGGTTGGCCGCGGTGGTGGACACCGTGGCCATGCCCAGCGAATAACCGTCGGGGGCGGCCTTGGCGGTCTCGTTGGCCCCCACCACACCGCCGCCGCCGGCCTTGTTTTCCACAACAACGCTTTGTCCCAGTGCCTTGCCCAGGGGTTCGGCCATGACGCGGGCAATGATGTCGGTGGTGCCACCCGGGGCAAACGGTACCTGCAGCTTGATCACCTTGTTGGGGTAACCCTGTGCCAGGGCGGTGCCAGAGGCCATAACCAACAGACC
>NZ_JAQTWM010000071.1 GCF_028689305.1 Rhodoferax sp.
GGTGTTCTCCATCAGCGTGTACTTCTGCACCACTTCGTCAGGCAGCATGGTGATTTTGTAGCCTGGCATGTAGACGGTGGACAGGCGCGCCCGACCCAGTTGGTCGATGGCACTGCCGGGGGTGATGGCCAGGCCCGGTGCCGCGATGTGAATGCCCACTGACACGGTGCCGCTGCCCAGGCCTTCGACCGACAGGGCGTCGTCAATCTCGGTGGTGGCAGAGTCGTCGATCGAGAACGCGCGCGCCGGCGACAGCGGCAATTCCTCGGTGATGAGTGGGGCGTCCAGTTTCGGAAAACCGGTGCCCTTGGGAAAGTTTTCCAGCAGGAAACGGCGCCAGTGGAACTGGTAAGGCGAATCAATCGCCCCGGTCTTGATCAGCAACTCCAGCGGTCCCAGGTGGCCGGCCCGTGAGGCCTCCACCACCGCCTTGTACTCGGGGGCGTTTTTATCGGGCTTGAACAGGATTTTGTAGAGCTGGTCCCGAATCGGCTGTGGGCATACCCCCGCGCTCAGTTCCTTGACCCAGGCTTCAATCTGTAAAGCGATCTGCTTTTTCTTCTCGATGGCTGCCAGCGCCAGGGCCAGGACGTCGGCCGAGGCCTTACGGAAGCGCCCCTTGCCGGCTCGCCGAAAGTAGTGTGGGGCGTCATACAGCGCAAACAACATGCCGGCCTGCTCGGCCAACGTCGCCTGGGCGGAGAAATAGTCGCGTGCCAGGTCGGCAAAACCAAATTCGTCTTCGGGCGCAAATTCCCAGGCCAGCTCCAGTTCGACACCGGCGGCCACCGATTGCGCCGTCGTCATCAGTTGTGCCGGCTCGGGTTTTTCAAACTTCAGCAGGATGTTGCTGGCCTTGACTTTGACGCGCTTGCCGCTATCGAGCTCGACCTGGGCCGACGTGTCGGTTTCGGACAACATCCGCCCAGCCAGGAATTTGCCGGTTTCTTCAAATAATAAGTGCATGGGCAGATTGTCCCACGACGTTTCGGGGCGTCAGCCCGGTAAGGTGCCCAAGCGGCCCTTCAAGTCGGGGGCAGGACGCCACAAGCGGCGCGCACCCAGACACCAGACAGGCCTTGAGCCAGGGCCTCATCCGACAGGTTGAGTGCCGCCAGATGCGGGTTTTTGAGCACAAACAGCTCGCGCAGGAAATCGTCAATCATGGACTCCAGCGCATAGGCGGTAAGCAGGGCCTGTTTGGGGGACAACGGGCCGTCTTTGCTGATACGGGCCGCCACACGTTCGGCCCATTTCCGATTGACGTCCTGTTGCAGGCTGATCAACTCGGGAATGTCTTGCCGCAGTTCGCGCACGCGCTCAACCAAGGCCGCGTTTTCCCGGTAAAACGCAATGTATTCCAGGTTGACATCGGTGACTTGTGTCAGCAGGTCATTGGTCTTGGCGCGTTTGGCTTTGCCATTGCGTTCGACGAACTGGAACACGATGGTCAGGAACTCGGACAACACATCCAACACGCAGTCGCGCTTGTTGGCGTAGTACTGGTAAATGGTTGGCCGGGAGACGTCGGCTTTGCGCGCCACCATGTCGAGCGAGAAGCTGGCATAACCCGTGCTCTCCAGTATGGCGGCTGTGGCCCAACGGATGGTGGCGCGAGTACGCTCACCCTTGGTGAAACCCGGGTCCTGAATGCGCGCCTCCAGTACGTGCAAAAAATTGGCAGAGGGATCTGGATTCATGACCGGATTGTAAGGACTGGTGCGTGAAGGCCTGCCACGAAGATGATTCTGATTCAGATGTTTGCTGAAAACTGACATGGATGTTAGTATTATATGACGTTTGTGTCAGATCAATGAAAAACCGGAGATCACCATGCCCTATGCACAAGTCAATGATGCCAATCTGTATTACGAAGATACTGGCGGCGACAAGCCAGCCGTGTTGTTCACGCACGGCATCTTCTTTTCAAGTGCCATGTTTGCCCCCCAGTTTGAAGCGCTGAAGTCGCAATACCGTTGTATTGGCCTCGACTGGCGCGGCCAGGGCAAAAGTGAAGTCACCCTGGGTGGATATGACGTGGATAACTTGGCGCGTGACTGCATGGCCTTGATGACCCATTTGGGACAGGATCAATTTCACTGGGTAGGGTTGTCCATCGGTGGTGTGGCTGGTATCCGCATGGCGGCCGAATGGCCAACGCGCATCAGGAGTCTGTTTGCGATCGGCGCGGCGGCAGATGGCGAACCCTACGAGAAACTCACCAAATACGAGACCCTGTTCGACAAGATCCTCAATGAAGGGTTTGAGTCGATCCGCGATCAGATGGCGCCGATCATTTTTGGTCCTGATTTTTTGGCTGACGAATCCCGTGCCGCGTTGAAGGCGCAATGGATCGACATCATGTGTGCCAATGATCGGGTGGCCTGCTGCCGTGCTGCGGCGCCGATTTTGCGCCGGCGCGACATTCGCTACCTGTTGCCCCATGTGAAATGCCCGGTGTTTGTCACAACCGGGGAACACGATGGTGCCAATGGCCCCAGGCGCGCCCAGATGATTCATGAAGGCATTGCCCATTCGCAGCTGGAGATCATCCCGCGAGCCGGCCACACGGCAACCATAGAGGAGCCAGCCATCCTGAATGCCATGTTGCTTCAGTTTCTAAAAAAGCATGCCTGACCCATGTGGGGAAGGGCATGTTTGGACTCCGATGAGGCGGCAAACCCGTCAACTGGATTTCGCGGCTGTGAAGACCGCTAAGCGGTCTTCAACTGACATGATGAATTTCCTTCTTGCAAAAACTGACATACATGTTATTATTTATTGACACCTATGTCAAAAATGAACTTTCGCTCAATGATCATGTTTCCGTTTGTTCCCGCTGCTGCCACATTGCCAGGCCCACTGGCGGCGTCTGGCTGGGTGACTCCCTGTAGGCGATGTCCGGCTTTCTTGAAGCACGGACGCATGGCCTTCTTGAAGGAGACGGCAAGATGACGCGACTGACACGTGCCGAAATGCGCGGACGTGCGCAGACGGTGCTGGGCTTGATTGATCCACAGGAGCTTGGTGCAACCCTGATGCACGAACATTTGTTGTGGGACATTCGTACCCCCGCGATGCGGGCTGATCCTGATCAGGGGCCAGAAATCACGCTGTGCAACTGTTTTTCAATCAACTACGGACGGCGCAAGGCGTTTGCCAACTATCGATTGAGTGATGAAGTCTGTGCCACTGACGAGCTCAGGCTGATGGCTGCCGCGGGGGGGCGGACGGTGGTGGAGTTGTCTTCTGGCGGTCTCGACCCGAGGCCGCATGGATTGGTGGCGTTGGCCCGTGACTCGGGTGTGCATGTGGTCATGGGCTGTGGTCACTATGTCCATGAATATCAACCAGGAGCCAACCACGATCGTGGTGTGGAAAGTTTCGCCAGTGAAATGATCGACCAGATTCAGATCGGGGCTTGGAACACGGATGTCCGGGCTGGCGTGATTGGCGAAATCGGTTGTCAGGCGCCGTGGACGGATCTGGAAAAGCGCGTGATGGCAGGGGCGGTTCTGGCCATGATGGAAACCGGGGCGTCGTTGAACGTGCATCCAGGTCGGCATCCAGATCAGCCTCAGGAAGTGGCTGACTTTGTCAGGGCGCATGGCGCTGATCCATCCCGGGTGATCATCAGCCACATTGACCGCACCATTTTTGATGAAGACCGCCTGTTGCGACTTGCGGACGCTGGCGTGGTGATCGAATTCGATCTGTTTGGCATGGAGCAGTCTTATTACTCGTTGTCCGACATCGACATGCCGAATGATGCCATGCGTTTGCGGTTGATTCGTCAACTGATCGACCGTGGTCATCTGGAGCGTGTGGTGATCAGTCATGACATTTGCTACCGGACCCGCCTGACTCGTTTTGGCGGGCATGGCTACGCGCATATTTTCAGCAATGTCATCCCGCTGATGAAGAGTCGTGGTTTTTCCGCTGCCGAGATTGACGCCATCGTGGTGGGTAATCCTCGCCGTTTGTTGACCTTTGTCTGAGAAGGAGAGGTGGGACAGATGTTTGGTGTTCTGATTTATCCTGGTGTCGAGGAACTTGATTTTCAAGGTCCCTGGGAACTGGTTGGCATGTGGCATCGTTACGCGGGCGGGCCCAAACCACTGTTGATAGCCCAGTCCGACGCGCCAGTCACTTGCGCACACGGTATGAGGGTGCTTCCGGATGAAACGTTCTCTACGTGTGGCGCTTTGTCCTACTTGTTGGTGCCAGGGGGCTTTGCGGCATTTGATGAGATGAACAACCCGGTCTTGACCAATTTTGTCAAGCAGCAGTCGGAGCATGTCAACGCCATTCTGTCCGTGTGTTCTGGCAGCTTCATTCTCCTTGCTGCGGGTCTTTTGCAGGGCCGCAAGGCCGCCACCAATTGGAAGGTGCTGTCCCGGCTGAGGCAGGCCGGGGTAGAGGTTGTGGAAGATCGTTTTGTCCGTGACGGCAAGGTCTGGTCCTCAGCGGGTGTTTCTGCCGGCATGGATGCCACGTTGGCATTGATCGCCCAGGAAGCGGGTGAAGAGGTGGCCTCTACGGTACAGCTCAACGCAGAGTATTACCCCAGTTCAAAAACTTATGGCAGCGCGCACCGTTTACCCGAAGGTGCCGCCTATTTCCGGTCACTGTGAGTGGTGGATGGTTGGATGAAAAATTGAATTGACATGATTTCCAGGAGATAAACATGCAGACAAAAATCAGGAAACTGACAGCGGCAATCGCCATCGGTTCGGCGGGTATGTTGGGTGTTGGCGTGGTGGCGGCGCAAACCGTGAAGATTGGGTATATTGATCCGCTTTCCGGTGTGTTCGCCAATGTGGGGGCCAATCAGCTCAAACACTTTGAATATGTGGTTGAGCAGATGAATGTCTCCAAAGCCGCTGGCGCAAACATCAAGTTTGAAGTGGTGCCGTTCGACTCCAAGGGGACGCCCCAGGAAACACTGACGGTGCTCAAGAGCGCGATTGACAAAGGGATCCGCTACGTCACCCTGGGTGCATCGGGCTCAGGCGCCGCGCTGGCGCTGATTGACGCGGTCAACAAGCATAACGAACGTGAACCCGACAAGTCGGTACTGTTTCTCAATTATGGTGCGGTTGATCCCACGCTGACCAACGAAAAATGCAGCTTCTGGCATTTTTCATTCGACGGTAATGTCCCCATGAAAGTGGATGCCTTGGCCAGTCACCTGGCCAAGGAAAAATCCGTCAAGAATGTTTATCTGATCAACCAGAACTATTCGGCTGGACAGCAGGCTTCGCGTTATGTGAAGGAGATGTTGCCCCGCAAGCGGCAAGACCTGAAGATTGTGGGGGACGATTTGCATCCCCTGGGGCAGGTGAAGGATTTTGCGCCCTATGTCGCCAAGATCAGTGCGTCCGGCGCTGACACGGTCATCACACAAAATTGGGGCAATGACCTGGTCCTGCTGATCAAGGCCGCCAAGGCTGCGAATCTGAAGGCAAACTTCTATACCTTCTATGGTGATTTGGTTGGCAGCCCTGCGGCCTTTGGCGCAGCCGGAGAGGGGCGAGTGCATAACGTGAGCAACTGGTCACGCAATTCCGACAGAAGCACGCTGGAACCCATCGCAGCCGGGTTCAAGGCGAAGTACAAGGAAGATTTTGCCCGGGCTTCGGTGTATTCAACGATGGCGTTTCTGAGTGCCGGTGTCGCCAAAGCCAAGTCGGTCGAACCGCTGGCTGTCGCGCAAGCGATGGAAGGCCTGAAAATCAAAGGCCTGCTGGGCGAAGAGGAAATGCGTCGCAACGACCATCAACTTCAGCAAGCGATCATGGTGACCACTTTTGCCAAAGCAGACGGCAAGAAGGTCAAACATGACGTCGAGGGTACGGGGTTTGGTTTTGCAGCTGACAGTGTCATGGAGTCTTATGTGGCGTCGCAGCCTACTTCTTGTCAGATGGGGCGCCCGACCAAATGATGGCTAAGACAACACCAGCCTTGTCGCTCTTTGTGACGGAACGTCCGGAAGATCTGCTCGGCCAGATCGTGGGGCAGTCGCCGTGGTTCAGGGTTGACCAGGAGCGTATCGACAACTTTGCCCGCAACACCAATGACTGGGATCACATGCACGTTGATCCCGAGTGGTGCCAGCAGAACAGTCCATTTGGCAAACCGATTGCGTTCGGTTTCCAGACGCTGTCCATGCTGACCTATCTGCTGAACGAGGCCATACCCCGGCCAGACAACCAGGCTTATGCACTGAACTACGGTTTTGATCGGGTTCGGCTCATCAGCCCAGTGATGGTTGACAGTGAAATCCGGGCGACTTTTGTGCTCAAAGACGTTGCCAGGAAGAACGACAAGACCACGCTGAACACCTTGACCACCACCGTAGAGGTCAAGGACCAGGTCAAGCCCGCGTTGATTGCTGATTGGTTAATCATGATGGTGAGGAAATAAATGATGACTTCCGTGACAGAAATATTGGTGGGTGGTGTCGGTCCTTTCTGTAGGGCGAAACATCCAGATGTGGCAAGACAGATGGTTTCCCATGGATTCAAGGCCATCCTTGCTGGTGCGGCTTTGACTTGCAGCCTCTTGGTGCAGGCGCAGGGCTTTCCAGGAAAACCGGTGCGCGTCATCGTGCCCTTTCCGCCAGGTGGTCCCAACGATGTGATCACACGGGTCGTTGCAGAAGGCATGCGCGAATCCCTTGGACAATCCGTGATCATCGAAAACCGGGCCGGAGCAGCGGGGACCATTGGCAGTGATGCTGGTGCCAAAGCAGCAGCCGATGGCTACACGTTAACCCTGGGCAGTACCAGCACACATTCACTGCCGACATTGTTGGGGCAAAAAATCCCTTATGACCCCAAGCGCTCTTTTGCGCCGGTTGGCATGATTGGCATGTCGCCTACCGTGCTTGCGGTGTCCAACAAGATGCCGGTCAAGGACATCAAGGAGTTCATCAGCTACGCCCGGCAGAACCCAGGACGTCTGTCCTATGCCTCGTCCGGGGTTGGTTCATTGGCGCATCTGGCAGGTGAGTCATTCAAGCTGGAAACCAATACCTTCATCGTCCACATCCCTTACCGTGGTACGGGGCAGGCGATGTCTGATTTGGTAGGGGGCCAGATCGACATGATGTTTGACGCGGTCGTGACTGCGCGGACGCAGGCGGATGCAGGCAAGATCAAGATTCTTGCGACAGGTGGGTTAGCGCGGGTGAATGGCTTGAATGTCCCGACGCTGGATGAGGTGGGGCTCCAGAAGTTTGATGCTTCACTCTGGTTGGGTCTGTTTGCACCGGCCGGGACACCGTCCGACGTGCTTGAAAAACTCAACGCTGCTTTGGTCAAGGCACTGAAAATGCCAGCCACTCAGGAGCGGCTGGCGAAATTTGGCGTCACGCCCGCGCCCGGTCCGCAAGCTGAATTGGCGCGCTACATGCAGGACGTCGAAAACTACTGGCGCAAGATCGTTGTCGCAAAAAACATCAAGATCGAATAAACCATGATCCAGCGTACACCAACCATTGCCAGAAATCTTGTTGCAACCTCGCAGCATCTTGCGGCACAGGCCGGCCTGGATGCCCTGCGGCATGGTGGCAATGCCATTGATGCCGCGTTGGCGACCGCCATTGCCTTGACCGTTGTCGAGCCGGTGAGCAATGGTGTCGGCGGGGATCTGTATGCGATGGTGTGGGACGGACAACAAGCGCATGGGTTCAACGCCTCTGGCGCTGCACCTGCGGCATGGTCGCCGGCCCGTTTTGCCGGGCGGGCCACGATGCCGCTGCTTGGCTGGGAGAGTGTGACGGTGCCAGGTGCTGTGGCTGGTTGGGCGGCGCTTTCTTCCCGGTTTGGCGCGTTGCCGTTTGCCCGGCTTTTTGATGCCGCTGTCGACTACGCACAAAACGGCTTCCCGGTCAGCCAGATCATTGCCACCAAGTGGGCCCGTGAGTTGGTTCGACTCAAGGACGTGCCTGGTTTTGCCAGCACGTTTGCGCCCGTCTTTGCGCCGCTTGGCCGGGCACCGCTGGCTGGTGAGACTTTTCGCAATGAGGCGCTGGCGCGCTCACTCAGGCTGATTGCCGAGAGTGGAGGCCAGGATTTTTACTCAGGTGAATTGGCCAAGGCGCTGGCAACTGCCGCGCGTGATAACGGCGCCGCCTTGTCCCTCAATGATCTGCAGCGTCATCGTGTCGAATCCATGCAGGTGCTGCGCACCCCCTATCGGGATTGCGAAGTGCTGGGGCTTCCACCCAATACGCAAGGCCTTGTCACGCTCATTGCGTTGGCGCTGCTGAATGAATGTGAGGTGACAGCTGACGCGGTGGAGTCTGTGGATTGGACGCATCTTCAGGTCGAGGCGCTCAAGCTGGCGTTTGCGCATGGCTACACGACACTGGGCGGTGGTCCACTTTCTGCTGCCGCCCTGGCGCCCCTGTGTGATGCGGCCGTGCGCCAGGCCATGCATGCGCGCATTGATCCCGGACGTGCGCAGGATTTTGGTGGCGGCAAGCCACCATGGGGCGGCACCGTGTATGTGACCGCCGCCGACGCGGACGGTCGATTGGTTTCGCTGATTCAGTCGACCTTTTTTGGATTCGGATCGGGGGTGGTTGCTCCCGGAACCGGGATTCATCTCAATGACAGGGGCGCCTGCTTCTCGCTCGAAGAGGGACATGCCAATCAGGTGGCTGGCGGCAAGCGGCCATTGCAGACCATCATTCCCGGCATGGTGTTGCGTGACAACCAGGCCTGGGCCAGTCTTGGGGTGACTGGTGGGCCGATACAACCGCAAGGCCAGGTGCAGTTGTTGACACGGATGATCGACGGTGGCTGGGATGTCCAACGTGCAGTGGATGCCAGGCGCTGGAAGGTTGAACATGCGCATGGTTCGGTACAACTGGATTTTGAGTCCGGTTTTCAACCGGAGCTGGCCGCTGGCTTGCGCGCCATGGGGCATCGAGCCGATGTCCCCGGCCTGACCGGCCTCGACTTCGGCGGCGCCTTTGCCATTTCTCGATGCCGGGACGCCTGGGCCGGAGCCAGCGACCCCCGGCGTGACGGTGCGGTGGTGGGTTTCTGATGGAGTTCTACACCATTTCCTTGCTGAACGGTATCAGTTACGGCTTGTTGCTGTTCATGTTGAGCTCCGGACTGACCCTGATCTTCAGCATGATGGGTGTGCTGAATTTTGCCCATGCGTCCTTTTACATGCTGGGGGCCTACTTTGCCTATACGGGCACTGCGCTCGTTGGTTTCTGGCCGGCTTTGCTGTTGGCACCCTTGCTGGTTGGCGTGGTGGGCGCGGCGTTTGAACGTTACTGTCTGCGACAGGTTCATCAGTTTGGCCATGCGCCTGAACTGCTGATCACGTTTGGCCTGAGCTACATCGTTCTGGAACTGGTACAGCTCACATGGGGGCGCGGTTCAGTGGACTACAGGGTCCCGGCTGAATTGGAAGGCCCGTTGTTCACCTTGTATGGCACACAATTCCCGAAGTATCGGGCGTTCATGATGCTGGTGGCCGTCCTGATGCTGACGTCTTTGTGGCTGTTGCTCACACGGACCCGCATTGGCCTGATCATCCAGGCCGCCCTGACACATCCCGAGATGGCACAGGCCTTGGGGCACAACGTGCCGCGTGTGTTCACTCTGGTGTTTGGCGGCGGCTGTGCGCTGGCTGGCCTGGCCGGAGTCATCGGAGGCAATGCCTTTGTGACGGAGCCGAGCATGGCGCTGGCGGTTGGAGGCATCATTTTTGTGGTGGTTGTGGTCGGCGGCATGGGCTCACTGGCCGGGGCGTTCCTGGCGTCCCTGCTCATTGGTGTCATCCAGACCTTTGCTGTGGCGATTGATGCCTCCGCCCTGTCGTTGTTGCAGGCTCTGGGGGTGGTGTTGACACCGCAGTCTTTGGGCTACACCGTCCTCAAGCTCAAAGTCAGTCAGGTGGCGCCGATCCTGCCGTATCTGTTTCTGGTCCTGATCCTGATCTTCAGACCCAAGGGCCTGCTGGGCACCCGGGAGAGCTGAGCCATGAGCAGCCAATCGCACCATTTCAAATGGTTTTCCGTGCAACGGGTGCTCGTCTGGGTGCTGTTTGCGCTGGTCCTGCTGGTCCTGCCCATGCTGTTTTCCAGCCGCTTCAGCCAGACCATGCTGAACCAGATCGGCATTGCCATCATTGTTTGCCTGAGCTACAACATCCTCCTCGGCCAGGGCGGGATGCTGAGTTTTGGGCATGCGCTGTATGCTGGACTGGGTTCCTTTTTCTCTGTCCACACCTTGAATCTGGTGTCGGGCGGATGGCCCGTACCCGTCAGCCTGATCCCGATCATTGGTGGAGTGTGTGGCGCCTTGGTTGCGCTGCTGCTGGGATGGGTGACCACCAAAAAATCCGGCACCCCTTTTGCCATGATCACTTTCGGCATTGGTGAGCTGGTGTGGGCCATGTCCTTGATGATCCCGGAGTTTTTTGGTGGCGAGGGGGGGATTTCTGGCAACCGCGTGGCTGGTCCCAAGACCTTGGGCATCACTTTCGGTCCACAGATCCAGTTGTATTACCTGATCGCTGCCTATACCTTCGGCTGCACCGTCCTGATGTATGCATTCACCCGCACGCCTTTGGGACAGATGCTCAATGCGGTGCGTGACAACCCGGAACGGGTTGAGTTTGTCGGGTATGACACCCAGAAAATCCGCTATTTCGCTTTCATTGTGGCGGCCTTTTTTGCCGGCATCTCTGGCGGCCTGGCGGCGTTGAATTATGAAATTGTGACTTCTGAAGTCATCAGCGGGTCACGTTCCGGTGCCTACATGCTGTTTACCTTTCTGGGTGGGGCGGGAGCCTTCTTCGGCCCCATCATTGGCGCTGTCCTGATGGTGCTGGCCTCGGTTTTGTTGTCCGAATACACCGAAGCGTGGTTTCTGTACCTGGGTCTGACTTTTCTGCTGATGGTGATGTATGCCCCCGGTGGTGTCGCCGCCTTGATCAGCAAGAATCTGCACGTGTTCAGATTGGGCGGGCTGCGCCAGTTGTGGGTGAACTACCTGGCGCTGCTATTTGCCGGTCTGGCCGCAGTGGCTGGCGCCTCGGCCTTGATCGAAATGTCCTATCACTTGCTGCTTCATGCCGAAGCAGGTTCACAAAAACACTTTTTGGGTTGGGTGCTGGATGTCCGGGCCATGGTGAGTTGGCTTGGGGCCTTGTTGGCGATGTTCTTGGGGATCAGCTTGTTCAGGTGGTTTCAGAAAGACTTTACCCAGAAGTGGGATGCCATCCAGTCAGAGACCGCGCGTGGTCAACATCAGGAGCAAACCCTGTGAACCATGCACTTGAACTCAGAAACCTGCGCAAGAGTTTTGGTCAGACCGAGATCATCCGTGGCGCCAATCTGGCCGTGTCTGCGGGTGAGCGGGTGGCCATCATTGGGCCCAACGGGGCGGGCAAGTCCACCCTGTTTAATCTGATCAGTGGCCGCTTCGAACCCAGCAGTGGTGACGTGCTGCTCAACGGACATCGGATCAACGGTTTGCGGCCGTTTGAAATCAATCGCCTGGGACTGTCGCGCAGTTTCCAGATCACCAACATTTTTCCCAGGCTCAGCGTGTTTGAAAACCTGCGTTGTGGCGTGCTCTGGAGTTTGGGGTATCGCTACACCTTCTTCAAATTCCTGGCCAATATGGATGACGCCAACCAGCGCGCCGAAGAACTGATGGCCATGATCAAGCTCGACAAGAAACGTGACGTCCTGGCCATGAACTTGACCTATGCAGAGCAGCGCTCGCTTGAAATCGGCATCACCATCGCAGGCGGCGCCAACGTGATCCTGCTGGACGAACCCACTGCCGGTATGAGCCGTTCCGAAACCATGCACTTCATCCAGATGATCAAGGAAGTCACCATCGGCAAGACCCTGCTGACGGTGGAGCACGATATGGGTGTGGTGTTCGGCCTGGCGGACAAGATCGCCGTTGTCGTGTATGGCGAAGTCATTGCCTTTGATACACCCGACGCCATACGCGCCAATGCCCGCGTACAGGAAGCGTATCTCGGCTCGCCGGTAGCCGACGCACAGTCTGGCGGAGTCTGACATGTTGTCCATCCACAACCTGCAGGCCTACTATGGCAAAAGCCATGTGTTGCACGGGGTACATCTTGAGGTGCATCAGGGGGAAATTGTGGCCCTGCTGGGGCGCAACGGGTCGGGGCGTTCCACCACGGCCAAAGCCATCATGGGCTTGGTCGATGGCCGGGGTAGTGTTCTCTGGCAAGGCCAGGAGCTGATTGGCAAGAAGACCTTTGAGATCGCGCACCTGGGGCTGGGTTATGTGCCGGAGAGTCGTGACATCTTCCCTGCGCTCACGGTTGAGCAAAACCTGTTGCTTGGCCAGAAGCGGCAGCACCAGACACCACGCTGGTCATTGGACGACATGTACCAGATGTTCCCGCGTCTGCGCGAGCGCCAGCATACCGAGGCGGGGGTGCTCTCCGGCGGCGAACAGCAAATGCTGACCTTGTGCCGGACCCTGATGGGAGACCCGGATCTGGTCATCATCGACGAACCCACCGAAGGTCTGGCGCCCAAGATCGTGGAACTGGTTGCGCATTACCTCAGCGAGCTCAAGCGCCGCGGTTTGTCGGTGCTGCTGATTGAGCAAAAACTCACAATTGCCATGACGATTTCTGACCGTTGCCTGGTGATGGGACACGGCAGCATCGTGTTTGAAGGCACCCCGCAAACCCTGCTCGCCAATGAGGCGGTGCGCAAGGAGTGGCTGGAGGTTTGAGCCGTCCAGCGTTTGATGCTTTTTGAAGAGGTATTTCATGAATCCAGATGCCAACGCTGCCAGCGCCAAATCGGACAGGGTGCGTGTCAAAGCCATGACACCTTATGACGACATACTGGCTTTTTCCCGCGTGGTCTGCCTGGACAACGAAGCCTGGGTTTCGGCCTGCGCCCCACTGGATGCGCAGGGGCAGCTGGTTGGGGCTGGGGATGCCTATGCCCAGGCTGACCAGTGCATCCGGAACATCACCCAGGCGCTGGCCAAGGTGGCGTTTGATGCCAGCGACATTGTGCGCACGCGCATCTATCTGCGTTCGTTTGCCGACCTTGACGCTGTGGCGCGGGCGCACCGGGAGGTGTTTGCCGAGATCAGACCCGCTTGCGCAGTGGTTGCGGTGGCGGACCTGGTCCGGCCGGACATGCTGGTGTACATCGAAGCCGATGCGCGCCGGATCGGGTCAACGCAAGCTTGAAAGGCTGAGATCAGGCCGCGCCAACTGCGCGGGACAGCAACATCATCCCTTCGACATTTCATAGGACTTTTCATGTCAAGACCGGAGAACCCATTAACAAAATACAACCAGGGCGCTGAATCACCGCTGGACCGGATCGAGCATTTCCTGGCGTATTGGGCCGACCAGACTCCTGAGGCCGATGCCGCCATCGATGCCGGGCAATGCCTCAGTTATGCCGCCTTGGCCCGGCGGGTCGACGCTGCGGCGCATGCCTTGCAGGCCAGCGGTGTGCGCGACGGTGATGTGATTGCCGTTCTGGCTCCCCCGTCCATTGACTTCCTGGTCCTGTTCCTGGCCGCGCATCAAAGCGGCGCCACCTGGCTGGGGCTCAACCCCAAATACACACGGCATGAACTGGCCGATGTGCTTTGTGACGCCAAGCCCACCCTCGTCATTGCCCGACAAGTCATGGCCGGGCGTCACTATGGCGACGACCTGGCTTATGTGGCTGCCTTGACAGGAATGGCAGGCAGCCAGTTCTTCTGGCTTGGTGAGACGCAGGACTGGTCCGATTTCCCGGTCTTTGCGCCACCGCCCTTGCGTGCCGAAGATCAACACCGGGCCCGGGACGACAAAGCGCCGAAAAATGCGATTGCCGCCCTGGTCTACACCTCCGGCTCGACAGGTAAACCCAAGGCCGCGTGTCTGTCGCACCAGGCCCTGATCAAGGGTGCCCAGGTGCGCTCCCGCGTCTGGAAGGTGACGCCGTTTCGGACCATCAATAACCTGCCGGTCAACCACATCGGCTGTCTGGGTGATCTGGTCTGCACCTGTCTGGTGAGCGGTGGGGCGCAAGTTTTCCTGGAGAAATTCAGTGCCGATGGCACGCTGGACGCGATTGAGCGCCACAAGCTGACCTTCTGGTACCAGGCGCCGGCCATGTTCCAGATGTGTCTGGACGATCCACGTGCAGCGACCATGGACTGGTCTCATCTGCAGGCCGCCATCTGGAGCGGCGGCCGTGCCTCCGACGCGCTGATCGATGCCCTGGCCAAGGTGGCCGGAAAGCTGGCCGTGGACTATTCAATGACCGAAAGTGTCGGGGCCGTGACCTTGTCGGAATTGACCAACGACCTGGCATTGCTCAGGCAGAGTGTCGGCTGGCCCGATCCTGGCCGCATCTTGCGCCTAGTCGACCCGGACACGGCCGCGCCGGTGGCGCTGGGTGAGGTGGGTGAAGTCCAGATCAAAGACCCATGGATGTTCAGCGGCTATCGCAAACCGCAAGCCAATGAGGGTGCTTTCAGTCCGGATGGCTGGTTCAGGACCGGCGACTTGGTTGTGGAAAACCCGGACGGTTCCTGGCGCATCGCCGGACGCTGCAAGGAGATGTTCAAGTCAGGCGGGTACAACGTTTATCCCCGCGAGGTGGAGCAGGTGATGGAAAGCCATCCGGACGTCGGTCAGGTGGCCGTGGTGGACGTGCCTGATCCACTGTTTGGTGAGGTCGGGGTGGCCTTTGTGGCGCTGAACGGCGCGGGTACGGATGTCCCCACCCTGGTGCAATATTGCCGCGAGAGACTGGCCAATTACAAAATTCCCAAACGGCTGGTGATCGTGGAGGCTTTGCCGATGTTGCCGATCGGCAAGGTTGACAAAGCCGCCTTGAAAGCGCAGGCCAAAGTGTTGACGCAGGCCTTGGCCGGGTGAATCGGCCGGTGCCGGACCGCCTTACGGCAGCATCCGGCTTTCACGCTCGAAGCGGCTGTGCCACGACAGGGCTTCCTCCAGCAGGTGCGGGGTATGCAGGCCAGCGAGTCCGCCCCGGGCACGGTGCTCGGCACGGGCCACGTAGTCACGCAGTGCCGCCTGGTAGTCGGGGTGGGCGCAGCGTTCAATCACGGCATGGGCACGCTGGCGCGGGGCCAACCCGCGCAGGTCAGCCAGACCCTGCTCGGTGACGATGATCTGCACATCATGTTCGGTATGGTCGACATGGGAGGCCATCGGCACGATGCAGGAAATGGCGCCGCCCTTGGCGGTCGACGGTGTCATGAACATCGACAGGAACGCATTGCGGGCGAAATCGCCCGAGCCGCCAATGCCATTCATGATGCGGGTGCCCATGATGTGCGTGGAATTGACGTTGCCGTAGATGTCAGCCTCGATCATGCCGTTCATCGAAATGATGCCCAGGCGCCGGATGACTTCGGGATGGTTGCTGATTTCCTGCGGGCGCAGCACGATGCGCTGACGATAGAAATCGAGGTTGTCCAGAAACTCTTGCATTCCTGTGGAACTCAGCGACAGCGCCGTCGCTGACGCCATGGTGAGTTTGCCGGACTTGAGCATCTCCAGCATGCCGTCCTGCAGCACTTCGGTATAACCGGTCAGGTTGTCGAACGGCCCCTGGTTCAGTCCGGACAAGACCGCGTTGGCGATATTGCCCACCCCGGATTGCAGCGGCAACAGTTCGGGCGGTAGCCGGCCTTTTGTCACTTCGTGGTCAAGAAAGTCCAGGATATGTTCGGCAATACGTTGCGACAAGTGGTCGGGTGGGGTGAAGGTGGTGTTGCGGTCGGGCAGGTTGGTTTCCACCACCGCCAGGATCTTGTCGGGATCGCAGCGCAGATAGGGTTCACCAATCCGGTCGCCAGCGGCGGTGATCGGGATCGGCTTGCGTTTGGGGGGCAATTGGGTGCCGTAGTAGATGTCATGCATGCCATCCAGGCCGAGGGGCTGCATGGCATTGACCTCCAGGATCACCTTGTCGGCCTGGTCCAGCCAGGTTTTGTTATTGCCGACTGAGGATGATGGAATCAGGCGACCATCTTCCAGAATGCCGGCCACTTCCACCACCGCCACGTTCAGTTTGCCCAGAAAACCGAACCAGACAAACTGCGCTACGTGGGAGAGGTGGATGTCGATGTAGTCCATCTGTCCGTTGTTGATGCGATCACGGCAGGTGGGGTCAGACTGGTAGGGCAGGCGCATCTCGACGCCGCCGACCTTGGCCAGGGCGCCATCGAGTTCCGGCGCGGTGGAAGCCCCGGTCCAGACCCCGATGCGGAAGTGTTCACCACGCTGGTTGGCCGTTTCAATCTGGCGTGCCAGCGCCTGCGGGATCACTTTGGGATGACCGGCACCGGTGAAACCACTCATGCCGACGTTGTCACCGTGTTGAATAAAAGCGGCGGCCGCTTCGGCCGACATGATTTTTTGACGAAGTCCCGGGTGGGCGATACGGTTGTTGGAGGTCATGGATAACGATGGGCAAAGCGTTCCCGGGACCAAGGTCCGCAGGTGCACGTTCACAATAAGGTTGAATGGCAAGAGTTTATCTGCCGCGCCTGGCGTGTGGTCTCCCGCCAACGGGAGACCGTCGCAGTTCAAAACCGTGGCGCACGCGGGGAATTGAACTTGCGCGGCCGTCGCTCAGGCGGATGCGAGCCCAGGGCTTCGCAGGCCTGGCGGTAGTGCTGCAGCGTTTTTTGTGCCTGCCCCAGCACCGTGCCGGCCGGGTAGCCGGCGGCTTCACGGCTGCCAAACGGCACCCCCGTGAGCAGCGCCATGCCCTCGCTGGCCAGGTTGGCGGTATAGATGTGAAAGCGCCCCTGGGCCACGGCTTCGACCACGTTGGGCGACAACATCAGGTGACGCCGGTTGCGGCTCGGGATCAGCACGCCCTGCTGGCCGTCAAAGCCCAGCAGTTCACAGCTCTTGAAATAACCCTCGATCTTTTCGTTGATGCCGCCCACCGGCAACATTTCGCCGTGCTGGTTGACTGCGCCGGTGACGGCAATGCCCTGTTTGAGCGGCAGGCCCGACAGGCTGGAGAGCAGGGCGTAAAACTCGGCGCACGAGGCCGAGTCGCCTTCCACACCGCTGTATTCCTGCTCGAACACCACCGAAGCGTTCATCGCCAGCGGGGCAATGTGGGCAAACAGCGCCGACAGGTAGCTGTGCAGGATCAGCACACCCTTGTCGTGGATCGGGCCGGACAGCTCGACCTCGCGCTCGATGTTGATCAGACCTTCTTCCCCGGCGTAGGTGCGCGCCGTGACCCGTACCGGAAAGCCGAACTGGTAGTCGCCCAGGTCAATCACCGTGAGGCCGTTGATTTGAGCAACTTTTTCACCCGTGACCTCCAACAGCCGCTCACCATCCACAATGGTCTCCTGCAGCCGCTGTTCCGGGTAATTGTGCCGGTGCACCCGCGCCTGCTGCGCTGCCAACACGTCCTGCGGCTCCACCAGGGCCGCGCCGCGCTGGCGGGCCATGGCACTGCTTTCCATCACCAGGGCTTCCGAGTGCGAAAAGATGGCGCTCTGGCGCGTCTGGTCTTCGGCTTCGCGGTGGGTTTCTTCGATCAGCGTGGCCACGGCGGCAGCCGAGAAATGCAGCAAGCCCAGCCGGCGGCAGGTATGAGCGACAAAAATCGCAGTGGACTGGCAGGACTCGGGTGTGGCCAAAAAGCTCTCGGCAAAGTCCACCTTGCAGCGGAAACGCCGGGCAAATTCGGGATCACCTTCCTGTACCGCGTAGTATTCCTCGACCGAGGCAATCAGGATGAGCTTGACTTCCACGTCCACCGGCTCGGGCGTCAGCGCCACTGCGGCAATCGGGGCGTACATCATGCCGGGCTCCTCGATCTGCAGGCGCCCGCTGCGCAGGAAACGGCGCAGCTTTTCCCACACCGGTTCATCGGTCAGTAAGTCGCGCAGGTGCAGCATCAGAAAACCGCCGTGGGCCTTGAGCAGGCTGCCGGCGCGAATGCGCGAGAAGTCGGTCACCAGCACACTTTCTTCCGACTCGTATTCAATGCCGCCAAACAGGTTGCGAAACAGCGGGTTGTCCTCCTGGATCACCGGTGCGCCTTGCAAGCCATGGTTGTCCACCACCACATTGACCCGAAAGCGTGACAACACCTCCACCAGCGCCTCCAGGCGCACGTCCTCGTCTTCGCAGGGCTGGAACAGCTCCAGGTTTTCCAGCACGTCGTGCTGGACCTGGTCCAGGTAGCTGCCGAGTTTGACGGTGTCCTTGATCTGCTTGCGCAGCTCATTGCGGATGACCTGCATCTCGTGGTCGAGCAGCGGTTTGATGGTGCGTCGGCGCAGCGCCGCCAGCTCGTCGTTCAGGGTGCGCTTCATGATGCGCGTCTTTTCCAGATAACGGCTGATCTCGGTGCGCAAGGCGTCTTCGTCGGCGTCGATCCGCAGACGCTGCTCGGGCGACAGGGCCAGCGCCTTGCCTGCGGTCACTGGCTCCCCCTTCTCGTCCTTCAAGGTGAACACCATGTTGCCTTGGTCGCGCACCAGGGCGAAATGGCGTTCGTCGGCGAAGGCGCTGAGCTCGGCATAAACACGCTCCTCCTCGGTCTTGCCGATGCGCTCAATCCGGTCGCTGTCGGCGGTGAAGTCCGGGGCGGCCAGCCGCTTGGGGATTTCGTCCTGCAGCGTTTTGGCCAGCTGGGCCATCAATTGGCGCAGCAGACGGCCTTCGCCGGCGGGCAGGCGCAGCGCGCGCGGATGTTCGGGCGCGTCAAAGTTGTACAGGTAACACAGGTCGGGCGGCACAGCCCGCCGGGCGGCGTGTTCACGCATCATCTGGCTCAGCAGCGTGGTACGGCCACTGCCGACCTCGCCCAGGATGAACAGGTTGTAGCCCGGCTGATCCATCTCCAGGCCAAACCGGGCCGCCTGCTCGGCGCGCTCCTGGCCGATCCATGGCAGTGCCAGGTGCTGCAATTCGGTGGTGTCGGCAAAGCCGAAGCTGCTGGCGTCAATGTTCAGTCGCAGTGCGCTGGGGAGGAGTGTCTGGGCGCTCATGTGTTGGGTCGATCTGGTGGCAAAACGAGGGGTCAATACGGGTTGTCAAACCCGAGCCGCGCCATGATCTCGCTCTCGCGCAGCTCCATCACCTGGGCGTCTTCGTCTTCTTCATGGTCCCAGCCCTGGGCGTGCAGGGCGCCATGTACCAACAAATGGGCGTAATGTTCTTCCAGGGTCTTGTCCTGTTCCTCGGCCTCCCTGGCCACCACCGGGGCGCACAACACCAGATCGGCTGTGACCACCGGCTCCAGGGTGTAGTCAAAGGTGAGCACATTGGTGGCGTAGTCCTTGTGGCGGTAATCGCGGTTGAGCGCCTGCCCCTCGGCCGCGTCCACAATGCGCACGGTGATTTCGGCGTCGCTTTGCAAGGCCGCGCGCAGCCAGCGGCTGACCTTGTGACGCGGCAGGGTCGCGCGGTGCAGCGCGACCTCAGGGAACTTGCCAAATTGCAGGGACAGGGTGAAGGAATGCATAGGGGAGGGTTTGAAAAAAATGATAAGAAATTGGCCTCTAGCCCACGTATTTATTGCCTAAGTAGCTATAAAAACAATATCAAATTGGCTCAAGGGCGGGTTGGCTGGGTGCGGCTGGCGGGCGCCTTGGTGCTGGCGCGCTGCCGTGGCGATGGTGATCTGGGCGGTGTGTGTGGTGGCGACACCGGCGGTGGTGCCAGCGGCGGCAGCGGCAGCGCATCGTCACGCGGGTGCGGGTTGTAGCGGCCGGGCGCGTCGTAGGCGTCGACGATGCGCGCCACCAGCGGGTGGCGCACCACGTCGGCGCTGGTCAGGCGGCAGATCGCAATGCCGTCCACACTTTTCAGCACCCGCTCGGCGTCAATCAGGCCGCTGAGCTGGCTGGTGGGCAGGTCGATCTGGCTCACGTCGCCGGTCACCACTGCCTTGGAACCAAAGCCGATGCGCGTCAGAAACATCTTCATCTGCTCGGGTGTGGTGTTTTGCGCCTCGTCCAGGATCACAAACGAGGTGTTGAGCGTGCGCCCGCGCATGAAAGCTAGCGGGGCGATTTCGATGGTCTGGCGCTCAAAGGCTTTTTGCACCGCCTCAAAGCCCATCAGGTCGTACAGCGCGTCGTACAGCGGGCGCAGGTAGGGGTCGATCTTTTGTGCCAGGTCACCGGGCAGGTAGCCCAGGCGCTCACCGGCCTCGACCGCCGGGCGGGTCAGCACAATGCGCTGCACCGTGCTGCGCTGCAGGGCGTCCACCGCCATGGCCACGGCCAGGTAGGTCTTGCCAGTGCCGGCCGGGCCAATGCCGAAGGTGATGTCGCAGCTGGCAATGCTGTCCAGGTAAGTGGCCTGGTTCATGGAGCGTGGTTTGAGGTCGGCGCGCCGGGTTTTGAGCGACGGGCCGTCTTCTCCGCCCACCGGGCCATCGCCCGCCAGCATCAGCTGCACCGTGCGCGGCTCGATCGGACGCGCCGCCATCTCATACATGGCTTGCAGCATTTCCATGGCACGCTGGGCGCGAACTTTCAGGCCGTCCACCTTGAATTGCTCGTGGCGGTGGGCAATCTTGACTTGCAGCGCCGCTTCAATGGTGCGCAGGTGGGCGTCCATCGGGCCGCACAGGTGGGCCAGGCGGGTGTTGTTCGGGGGAGAAAACAGGTGCCGGATGATCACGTTGATAATTCCTGAAAGCGGGACGCGCGTGCGCCCCTGAAATAGTCCCCC
>NZ_JAQTWM010000148.1 GCF_028689305.1 Rhodoferax sp.
GGGCGCTTGGCAACCACCCGCAGCAGTTTGGCGACTTTTACGTCAACATGATCCGTTCCGGCGAAGCTGGTGGCCAGCTCAGTGCGGTGCTGGAGCGCCTGTTTGAGCACCTGGACCGCCTGCGGGCCCTGCGCGAAAGTGTTATCTCAGCCGCCATCTACCCGGCCATCCTGCTGGGTGTGGCGGTGTTGTCGCTGATTGCCATGCTGGGTTTTGTGGTGCCCCAGTTCGAAACCCTGTTCAAGGACATGGGGGACGCCTTGCCCCTGCCCACCAAGGTCATTATGGTGATTGGCCATGCCTTCACCGACTACGGCCTGGTCATGGCGCTGGGGGCGGTGCTGCTGGCTTGGGCGCTGCGCCAGTGGTGGCGCTCTCCGTCGGGTCAACGTTGGTGGCAGGCGCGTGCGTTGCGGCTGCCCGTCATGGGGCCGCTGGTCCTCAAGTACAACCTGACACTGTTTGCCCGGTCGCTGGGCACCCTGCTGGGCAATGGGGTGCCGCTCATCACCGCCCTGCACATTGCCACCCAGACGGTAGGCAATATCAATCTGCGTCAGGCCCTCGAAGGTATTGTGCCCAAGGTCAAGGGCGGCGGCAAAATGGTCGATGCACTGCAGGCCAGCGGAATTTTTGAACCTTTGGCGGTGAATCTGGTCAAGGTGGGTGAGGAAACAGGCCGCCTGGGGCCCATGCTGCTGGAGTTGGCGCGTATTTTTAATGGCGATGTCGAGACCGGCATCAAGCGTGGCTTGACCCTGCTGGAGCCAGTGCTGATCCTGGTGCTGGGGATGTTGATTGCATCCATCATCGTCTCCATCATGCTGGGCATCCTGTCGGTCAATGACCTGGCCGTATAATTTTTTTATTTAGTCTGCTATGACCCCAATCTCTCAAAACTTGCCAGCCAGCCGCCGGCGGCGCAACGGTTTTACCTTGATCGAGCTGCTGGTGGTGCTGGTGATCCTGACCTTGCTTGCCGGTCTGGTTGGCCCGCGTGTCATGAACCAATTGGGGGGGGCCAAATCCAAAACCGCCGCCCTGCAGATTGCCGATCTGGAAAAGTCGCTGGAGTTGTTCAAGCTGGATGTCGGGCGCTACCCTACCACCGCGGAAGGACTGAATGCGTTGTCAGCCAAGCCGGCTTCCGCCAACGGCTGGAACGGCCCGTATACCAAGGGCGCAGTACCCAATGACCCCTGGGGCAAGCCGTATGGCTATACCAGCCCGGCTAGCAATGGCGGGGTAGAGATCGTGTCCTTGGGCGCGGATGGCACCGCGGGCGGCACGGGTGAAAATGCCGACATTCGCAACCAGCCCTGACAACGTTTTGCCAAAGCGGCAACACCAGTCGGGGTTCACGCTGGTTGAGCTGCTGGTGGTGCTGGCCATCGGGGCCATGCTGGTGGGGCTGGTTCCAGTGGCTTTCAACAAGCTGCATGAAGGCAGCCAGTATCGTGACACGGTGCGTGCCATCGTCTCGGATCTGCGGCAGGCGCGTCAACAGGCGGTTGTTTTGGGTCAGACGGTGGTTTACCAGGTTGACCTCACCCAGCGCCAGTTTGGTGTTTTGGGTCAACCACCCAGACAGATTCCGGGGTCGTTGGAGATCAAGACGGTTGTCGGCCAGTTGGACACACTGCCGCCGGACGGGGTGGCGCGTATTGTTTTCCTGCCCGAAGGGGGTGCCACGGGGGGCACCATTGAGCTGGTGCGGGCGTCGGGCGCGGGCGTGCGTATCCGTGTTGACTGGTTGCTCGGGCAAATCACGCAAGAGCCGCGCACGTGATGGCCACTGTTTCACTGGGTTCGGGCCGGGCACGGCAGCAGGGGTTTTCGCTGCTGGAACTGCTGGTGGCCTTTGCCATCATGGCCATGTCCCTGGGCTTGCTCTACCGCATGGCTGGCGGCAGCGCCCGCCATACCACCGACATTGAGCTGCAGCAAAAGGCGGTCTGGCTGGCGCAGTCCATTCTGGCCAGCCGCAGTTCCGTGCGCGCTGATGGCTGGAATGAAAGTGGCGAATCCACCGGTTTTCAGTGGCAGGTTCGCAGTGCGCCCTATGTCAGCGGTGTTCAGGGGCCGCTGGTGGTGCCTCTGCACCAAATTCATCTGTTGGTGAGCTGGCAGGCCGGCTCGCGTCCCGGCCAGCTGGAGCTGACCACCTTGCTGCCCGAGCGCAAACCGCGTCCCGGTGAAGTCATCAAATGACGCGCTGGCAGGTCACAGGGGGCGGGGTATCCCGGCAACGCCTCGGCCGTGGTCGGGGCTTCACGCTGCTGGAACTGCTTGTGGTCATGACCCTGCTGTCGCTGTTGATGACCGGGCTGATTTCTGCCATGCGGACCATGGCACAGACGGAGACCAGGATTGACCAGCGTTTTGAGCGGCTGGACCAACTGCGAACGGCGCATGCGTTTTTGTCACAGACGCTGGGACGGCTGTCCACCGTGCAGGTCGATGTGCCGGGCGTCCCAGGCAAGACAGCCGTTCCTTTTGTTGCCACGGCAGACAGCGTGACCTGGGTCGGCATCCTGCCGGCGCGCCCCAATGTGGGGGGGCGGCACTATTTTCGCCTGGCGATCGAGCATGTTGATGCCAGTGATGCACTGGTGCTGAGATTGGCACCCTGCAATGCCGACATGACCCCACCGAATTGGTCTACCGCCGAGCAGCATGTGCTGGTTTCGCGCGTGAGCGGGCTCAGTATTCAGGCGCAAGGCTATCCGCCGCAGGGTTATGACCAGGTTAACACCTGGCCGCATGGCTGGCAGGCGGGCTGGCCGGTGACCGATGTGTTGCCTGAGCGATTGCGCCTGTCGTTGCAGGACAGCACTCAGTCCATGGAACAGGAGTGGGTTTTTGCAATGCATGCTTTGCTGCACAGTGATGACAGCATCAGCATCGTATCTTTTGGCGGGCACACGAAATGATGCAGCGAATGTCGGGGCAGCGCGGCATGGCACTGATTGCCGTTTTGTGGCTGGTGGCAGCCGTTAGCCTTATTGTTGCCGGGGTGGTTCGCTCGGTGCGCAGCGAGGCTCAAGGCGCGGGTTTGCAGCGGCAGGTGTGTCTTGCCAGCGCCAGGGCGGATGCGGCCATTTTGCTGGCTCTACAGAGCCAGCACGCCCGATCTGCAGCACTACCCGCAGGTTGGCAGACCCTGCCAGTCCAGTTTGAAGGGGTCGCTTACCAGGTCCAGCTTGCGCCACTCAATGGCTTGATTGACCTCAACAATGCCCCGGTTGCGCTGCTGGCCGACATGTACCAGTACGCAGCGGGTCTTGATCCACAGCTTGCACTGGGCCTGGCGCAGGCCACACTGTCGGCTCGCCAGCTCAAGAACGCCAAAAATATCGAGCAGGGGTTTGATGCGGTTCCTGACCTCATGCGTGTACCCGGAATGACGTATGACCTCTATGCTAAAGTAGCCCCCCTTGTCACGGCGGGTATCAAGAGTGGCAGCGGGCGGGTCAATCCCCTGGCGGCTCCGTTGGGCGTTCTGGCCGTATTGGCAGCGGGTAACACGGCACGTGCGACGCAATTCATGTCTCAGCGCAACGCTCCCAATCGTGTGGACAGTACATTTTTTAAACCTGAGTCGATTGACATGTCAGCATCCACCAGTTTGAAGATTCAAGTCGACATCGAACTCCCGGATGGAGCGCAGCTGCAAAAAAGCTGGTATCTGTTTTGGGGCGCTGATCCGCGGACAGATTTGCCGTGGCGGGTGTTTGACACGCGGCAAGTGATCTTGCCATCAAGCCATGCGGCGCTCTAGCCCGTTGGGTCATTAGCCATGTCTGTCACGTCCACACAAGCCCGGTTTTTTGGTCTGGATATCTCTTTCCTGAAGCGTGATCTTTTCACTGCGTGGCAGAAAATGCTCAGTTGGCCTGTGATCGCCTGGTTGTGGCCGAGGTTGCCAGTGCGCCTGTGGTTGTCTGGTGGCAGCGCTGTTTTGAGTCATGGCCCCGGCACGCCCCATGTCACCGACCCCAAGCGGGTGCGGGCCGCGCGGTTTGAGGCTGTGCAATTGCCCGAGGATCTGCTGTTGCGCAGCGCCCTCCAGTTACCGTATCTTCAACCGCATGAACTAGAAGCCGCAGTGCATCTGCAGATGGTCGGTTTGAGCCCTTTTGCCACCAGTGACACGGTCTGGGCTTATGAAGCCGTGCCAGGGGCAGCGGGTTTTTTATCGGTCCATCTGGTCATTGCCTCGCGTCAATTGATTGCCCAATACATCGGGCAGACCCACCCCGCGCTCAATAGGGACCGTCTGGAAGTCTGGGCTGCTGGTTCTGTTGGCTCGGCTGAGCTTGTTTTGCCGGGGTTTGGTGAGACCGTTCGCGCGCGACACGGCGTCGTCTGGCGCTGGGTCAGTGCCTTTTTGCTGATGCTGGTCCTGGCCTTGGGCATGGCTGTTGCGGTGACCACCAGTGTCCAGCTCTATTTGCGCACACAGCAGGCCCATGCGGCCATGGCCAAGCTGCAGCAGAAGGCCGCACCTGTGGTGCAACAGCGTGAAACACTGGTTCTTACCACGGACCGGCTCAACAACTTGGCTGAGATCGTGGGGCGACCACTGCCGCCGTTGCAGGTCCTGAAACTCATCACGGACGCGTTGCCTGACGACACTTCCCTGCTGAGTCTTCAGGTTCAGGGGGCCAAGGTCAACATGTCGGGCCAGACGGCCAACGCCGCGGTGCTGATGAAACAGCTTGGCGCCACACCCGGTTTGCGCGATGTCACGG
>NZ_JAQTWM010000072.1:0-11001 GCF_028689305.1 Rhodoferax sp.
GATGCGTTTTACGCGGCTGATCACGGTGGTTTTCTGGTCGGGCTGCTGGACGACGAGCCGGTCGCCACCATTTCTGCAGTGAAGTACGGCGCATCTTTTGGCTTCATTGGGTTTTACATCGTCCAGCCCAGGTTCCGCGGTCAGGGTCTGGGCCTGCAGATATGGCAAGCTGGCCTGAGCAGGCTGGCCGGGCGTACCGTCGGGCTGGATGGTGTGCTGGCGCAACAGAGCAATTACCGTAAATCGGGCTTTGATTTGGCCTACCGCAACATCCGCTACCAAGGGGTTGGCGGCGCGCCCTGCCCGACCGACGAGGCGGTGGTCCCACTGGCCAACGTACCGTTGGAGGACATCGCCGCTTACGACCAACCCTTGTTCCCTGATAACCGCGTGGCTTTCCTGCGCTGCTGGGTTGATCAACCTGGCGCCGTGGCCTTGGGGCTGGTCCAACAAGGCCAACTGCTTGGTTACGGTGTGCTGCGCCCTTGCCGGTCTGGCTTCAAAGTCGGGCCCTTGCTGGCCGACAGCCCTGCGCTGGCTGAACGGTTGTGGCTGGCGCTCAGGGCCAGTGCGCCGACCGGGGCACCGGTCTTTCTGGACACGCCTGCTGCCAACCCGGCTGCCGTTAACCTGGCACAGCGCCACGGTATGCAACTGGTGTTTGAGACAGCGCGCATGTACTTGGGTCCGGCGCCACAGTTGCCGATCAACCGTGTGTTTGGTGTCACCAGCTTTGAACTGGGGTAAGCCGTGCTGCTCAATGGCGGGTGGCCCTGCTGCCCACTCAAATCAGGTCAAGAAAGCCCAGCACAGCGTCCAGGTGCTGGTCATAGTCGCTGAGGGCGTGGTCGCCGGCGGGCAGCAGTTTGATGGAGGCCCCCGGGTAATGGGCCGTCATTTCACACCAGTCCAACACCTCATCTCCCTTGGCAATCACCGCAAAGTAGCGCTCAGGATGGCTGATATGGGCCACCTCCTGGGTGATGAGTTCGTCCACATACCGTGCCTCAAAGACAAAGCGCTGATCAGGGTCATGCCACACCGCGTGTTCACCAAGGTGTACCGCCAGATCACGTGCCGGATGCACCGCCGGGTTGAGCAACACCGCCTTGCAGCCCAGACGTTCAGCCAGCCAAGTGGCATAAAAGCCGCCCAGTGACGACCCCACCACCGCCATCGAGGCCTTCGGCCAGTCGGCGATGGCCTGCAGCACCCCGTCCATGGCTTGTTTGGGTGACGCTGGCAGGGCCGGGCACAACCAAGTCACGCCAGGATGCCGACTGGCCACTGCCGCCGCCGTCATGCGCGCCTTGGCCGACGCTGGCGAAGAACGAAAACCGTGCAGGTATAACAAATGAGTGGTTGGCATAGATTCCCCTGGTCAGGTCAGGACGCCGCCTGACGCAGCGTCTGCACCACCGGGCGGCGCAGCACATCACGCAGGCCCCACCAGCCAGCGGCCAGCGCCAGCCCGGCTCCGGCCAGAGCCCCCAGCAACAACACCCATGGTGACACCGACCAGGCAAATTCAAACACATAACGAGCCAGGGCCCAGCCGACAACACTGGCCACCAGCGATGCCAGAAATCCGGCCAACAGGCCAACACCCGCGAGCTCAATGCGCTGCACCTGCCGCAGCAAACGCTCGCGGGCGCCAATGGCACGCATGATGGCATATTCACGCGAGCGTTCCTCGCGGGTCGCCGTGACCGCAGCAAACAACACCACCAGACCAGCGGCCAGCGTGAAAGCAAACAAAAACTCCACCGCACCAATCACTTGGTCCAGTATGCGCTGAATCTGGCCAATGGTCGTTGTCATGTCGACACTGGTGATATTGGGAAACTGACGCACCAGGGCGTTGTCGAAGCCTGGCCTGGCAGGTGCCCTGAACGCACTCATGTAGGTGGCCGGCACATGGTCCAGCCGGTCCACCGGGTACATGGCGAAGAAATTGGCCCGCATGGACCCCCAGTCCACCTTGCGCAGCGAAGTGATTCTGGATTCCAGCTGCAAGCCGCCGACATCAAACGTCAGGCGGTCTCCTAGTGACACCCCCAGGGTCTTGGCAATCCCTTCCTCCAGGCTGATGGCACCGGCCTCATTGGCCTGCCAGCGCCCAGCCACCAGCACATTTTGAGTGGGCTGGCGGGCGCTGTGTGACAGGTTGAACTCACGGTCCACCAGCCGGCGCGCCCGCTCTTCACTGTAGTCATCCGGACTGATGTCACGACCGTTGATGGCCACCAGTCGGCCACGAATCATGGGAAACCAGTCAAACTGGGTCACCCCGGCGTCTTTCAGCGCCTGCGTGAATGCCTGCCCCTGCTCGGGCATGACGTTGATCACAAAACGGTTGGGCATATCCACGGGTGAGGCCTGGCGCCAGCTGCTGATCAGATCGGTGCGCAACAATACCAGCAACACCAGCGCCAGCAAGCCAACCGCCAGACTACTGACCTGAACAACCGCAAAAACGGGGCGGGCTGAAATCTGCCGCGTTGCCAGAACCAGGGCCGTGGGCGCGGTGGCGTCGTTGACGACCAGCCGCAACAGCTTGACCGCCCCCCAGCTCAATAACGCAAACAACACCGTCGCCGCCGCAAAGCCACCCACGGCAATCAGGCCCAGCTTGAGATCGCTGCTGGCGGCCATAAGCAAGGCAGCAAAACCGATGATGCCCAGGCCAAGCACACTGGCCGAGGCCGGTTTCAGTCCACCGACATCACGCCGGATCACCCGCAGCGGGGGCACCTGGGCCAGTTGCAGCACCGGCGGCAACCCAAACGCCACCAGCAAGGTCAGGCCCATGCCGACACCGAACAACACCGGCCAGATACTGGGAGCCGGCAGGTGGGTGTTCACCAGCCCGGCCAGCAAAGCGACAAATCCGTAGTGCACTGCAAAACCCAGCACCACCCCGATCACACTGGCCAGCAACCCGGTGAGCACAAACTCCAGGCTATAGGCGGCCGCGATGGTGCGCTGACGCAGGCCCAGCACCCGCAACATGGCGCAATCATCCAGATGGCTGGCAGCAAAACCACGCGCAGCCAAAGCAACCGCCACGGCACTGAGCAACGCCGCCAGCAAGGCCACCAGATTCAGGAATTTTTCAGCACGGTCCAGCGTGGTGTTGAGTTCCGGGCGTCCGCCCTGCAGCGCTTCCACTCGCATACCACGCACGCTACGCGCGAGGATTTGGGCCTCTGCCCAATCCACAAAGGCGCGCACCGCCTGGTCATCCCCGGCCACGGCCAAACGGTAGCGCACCCGGCTGGCAGGTTGCACCAGGCCCGTCGCCGCCACGTCAGCCAGGTTGATCATGACCCTGGGTGAAAAACTCATGAAACCAGCACCGCGATCAGGTTCGTCAACAATCACCCGGCCAATGCGCAAGGCGCTGTCACCCAGCAGCAAGGTGTCATTCACCTGTAGATTCAAACTCTCCAGCACCGCCGCCTCAACCCAGGCTTGTCCTGGCATCGGGACCTCGCGTGTCAAGACCGCTTGCGCATCCGGCGCGGCACTGACACGCAAGTCGCCACGCAAGGGGTAACCCGCTTCAACCGCTTTCAACGCAACCAGCCGGATGTTGCCGCCTTGCGCCTGCGGCGCGCGGGCCATCGTAGGGAACCCGAGATGCTGCACCTGTTGCAACCCAAGTGCACGCACCTGCGCCAAGAAAGCTGCGGGCATGGGATTGTCGCTGGCCACCACCGCATCCCCACCCAAAAGCTGCCGAGCATCACGCTGCAAGCCGCCTTTGAGCCGATCTGCAAAAAAGCCAACGGCTGTCAACGAAGCGACCGCCAGCGTGACCGCCACCATCAACAAACGCAATTCCCCCGAGCGCAAATCACGCAACAAGGAACGCCAACCCAGTTGAAGGAAAGAAATTTTCATGCACCAACGATAGCGCAGTTGGGCGAGTGTTGAGTGCATGAATCCTCAGCAACCCGACAGTTCAAGCGTATTTACGCCATTTCGGCTACCGCGGTACTACGGGTGTTTGAAAGTTCAGGTTGCAGCTGCAATCTGTGTACCCCACTGAAACACAGAAAGCGCCTGTTAGTCGCACGACCAATGGCGCACAGACCCAATCGCTGCGCCACATCCAGCCCCATTTGGGTGATACCACTGCGCGACACCACAATCGGCACCCCCATTTGCGCGGATTTAATCACCATCTCACTGGTCAGTCGGCCTGTGGTGTAGAAAACTTTGTCAGCACCTGGCATTGCCGGGCCATCTTGCATCCACATCCAGCCGGCAATGGTGTCGAGTGCATTGTGACGGCCGACATCCTCTACAAAAACCAGCATCTCGGCACCACAAAACAAGGCACAACCGTGCACCGAGCCAGAAGACTTGTAGGTGCTGTCTTGCAAACGGATGGCATTGACAATGCCGTACAAATCGGACTGCAACAGCGTCGCGGGTGGCAGCTTAATGCTGTCGACCTCCGCCATCAAATCGCCAAACACGCTGCCTTGGCCACAACCGGTCGTCACGACCCGTTTGGCAGTGCGAGCCTCAATGTCCGAGATACCTTGACGGGTTTTGACGGCTGCCGCACCCACCTCCCAATCGACCGTGATGGACTCTACCTCGTCCACACAAGTCACCAGCCGCTGGTTACGCAAGAATCCCAAGACCAGCAACTCAGGGTAAGCGCCCAAAGTCATCAGCGTCACCAGTTCACGCTTGTCGACGTAGACCGTCAGCGCCCGTTCGACGGGAATGCACACCGTATCATGCTTGCCCAACTCGTTGAGCACCGGCACCTCGCGCGTCAAGGCCGCCCGGGCCTGTGTCAAACGGGGTCGCAACGTGCTCAAGGTTTTTTGGCCACTGCCACGGAAGCAGGAACTGCTGGCGCAGGCGCAGCAGACACTGCGGGCACATTGGGCGTATAGACGAAGGGGCCTGGATCCGTACAGCCGCTGGCCGCAGCCGCGCCCTTCTTGGCTGGCGCCGCCTTTTTGTAGTGCGCCACCACAGCATCCTGGGCTTTGCAAAGCTTGAACGCATCTACCTTGCCCGCCCACGCGGTTTTGGCCTTGGCTTCTTCCGCTTTGGCTTTGGCCTCGTCAGAAGGAGCTGGCAGCTTGGCCAAAGCCGCTGAACTCATCACGGCCAATACAGCCACGGTACACAAGGTTTTGATCATCTTATTCATTGAAGTGTCTCCAACCGTCTCAAATTTGAACCGGCTCGCCCGCAGCAGCGGAAGATGCTGTGGTTGGCCCACGTTGCGCAGGAATCTTGCCTGCCTTGACATCGTTGTACCAAAGTTCATGGTGTTCCTTGGCCCAGCCTTCGGTCACGTAACCGGTTTTCATGCCTTCCAGCGCACCACGCGTGCCGATGGTGCCCATGTAAATGTGGCCAATCAGGATCGCGGCAATCCAGAAGGCCATCGCCGAATGGACCATGCTGGCGATTTGCATATCACTGCGCAAATATCCCAGCCCGGGTACCAAATGATCCAGCACCAAGCCGGAGACCACCACAATCAGGCCAGGAATGGTCACCGCCCACCAAAACACGCCCTTTTCAGCCGCATTAAAACGATGTGAAGGTACTTGTTTGTCACCCAGCATGCCACCGGCTTTCTTCAGCCAATTGAAGTCAGCAGCGTTGGCAATGTTGTCCTTGACAAACACCCCGATCACGATCAGCAGCGACACCGCAAACAACGGTCCAACGAAGTTATGCACATTTTTGAGAGCATAAGTCAGCCAGCCAAACAAGGTCGAACCGATGATCGGAAGCAACCAGAATTTGCCAAATGCCATGATGAGCCCAGACACTGCCAAAGCCACAAAAGCAAAGGCATTGGCCCAGTGCGCCGCACGCTCAAACGGCGTGAACCGTTCAATTTTTTTACTGTTGGCAGGATAGTCGTCTCCCAATGGCCCCTTGGTGAAAAACAGGATGGCCAAGGCCAACACGCTGATCAAAATCAACGAGCCGCCATAGGGAATCAACCAGTTGTTGCGAGTTTGCCGCCAAGCCTCGCCCGCATTGGTGAGGCGCGAACCAGGGTATTGCACAGAGGGCTGAATCAGTACGCCAGCTTCTGGTGCTTGCGTCACCGGCAAGCTACTGTAGCCCGCCACGCCTGAACCTACCTGCCGCCACATTGGCGCATTGTTACCAGGCTGTACCTTGGCACGTTCACCATTGGATTGGCTGGCATAACCCGGCTCCTGGCTGGCATCTGGCTTGACATCCATGATGTTTTGCCCCTGGATGCCAGGCATGGCCGCTGCGGGGGCCGGTGCCGTTTGCGCCACAGCGCAACTCCCGGCAAGCGCCATGACAGCAACGAACGATAAGGCTTTGATCATATGGCCTCCTCTGCTCAGTTCATACGGGTGTAGTCATTTTGACCATACTGGCCGCGTGCTTTCAGTTGCGACTCCCAACTCGCTTTGTCACCGGGTTTCCAGTCTTTGTTGACAAAGGCCTTGCCTGTTCCGGTGTAAGCAGCGCTGTCATGCTTGTTGGTTTCAAGCGCTTGCGGTTTTTCACCACAAGCCGCCAGGGCGGAGGCCAGCATCATTACAAACAACAGCCGTTTCATGATTTTGCTCCTTCTGGTGCAGCCACGCCTGGTTGACCAGCTTGTTTGGAACCGTAAGCTGTTCCCCAGCCCCAGACCTCAGCGCCCTTACCACGGCGCAACACGCGGTTACGGAAAATGTCGGCCACCACGTCACCGTCACCAGCGATCAGTGCCTTGGTCGAACACATCTCGGCACATACGGGCAACTTGCCTTCGGCCAGGCGATTGCGGCCATATTTCTCGAACTCGGCCTGGCTACCATTGGCCTCGGGGCCACCGGCGCAGAAGGTGCACTTGTCCATCTTGCCACGCACGCCAAACGTGCCCTGGCTGGGAAATTGCGGTGCGCCAAATGGGCAGGCATAAGAGCAGTAACCGCAGCCAATGCACACATCCTTGTCGTGCAGCACCACACCTTCGTCAGTACGGTAGAAGCAGTTCACAGGGCAAACAGCCATACACGGCGCGTCCGAACAGTGCATGCACGCCACAGAAATGGATTTTTCACCCGGCACACCATCGTTGAGCGTGACCACGCGGCGGCGGTTCACACCCCAAGGCACTTCGTGCTCGTTCTTGCAGGCCGTGACACAACCATTGCATTCAATACAACGCTCTGCATCGCAAACAAATTTCATTCTTGCCATGCTGTTCTCCTTATGCTTTTTCGATGTTGCAGACGGTTGTCTTGGTTTCCTGCATCATGGTCACACTGTCATAACCATAAGTCGTTGAGGTGTTGATGGCTTCACCACGCACCACAGGATGCGCGCCATCCGGGTAATACGCGAGCATGTCAGCGCCTTGCCAGCGGCCCGAGAAGTGGAACGGCATGAACACCGTGTCTGGCCCGACCCGTGGCGTCACCAGCGCTTGCACATTCAATCGTGCGCCGGTGGGGGTCGACACCCAGGCGCGTTCGCCATTGCGAATGCCTTTTTCTGCCGCCACTTTGGGGTTGATTTCGACGAACATCTCTTGCTGCAACTCGGCCAGCCAGGGGTTGGAACGAGTCTCCTCGCCACCACCCTCATACTCGGTCAAACGACCTGAGGTCATGATGAACGGGAATTTTTCGTGCACCTTGTCCACCACATTCTTGTCCTGCAATGTCTTGTACAACGTGGGTAAGCGCCAGAAGGCTTTCTTGTCGTCGTGCGTCGGGTACTTGGCCACCAGATCGGGACGAATGCCGTACAAGGGTTCGCGGTGTTTCGGAATGGCATCGGGGAAGTTCCACACCACGGCCCGCGCCTTGGCGTTGCCAAACACGTGGCAGCCATGCACCTTGAGCACCACGCGCTGAATACCACCGGAGAGGTCGGTCTTCCAGTTTTTGCCTTCGGCGGCTTTTTGCTCGGCCTCGGTCAAATCAGCCCACCAGCCCAGCTTTTTGAGCAACACGTGATCAAACTCAGGGTAGCCGGTGGTGATGTCAGCCCCCAGGGAGTGAGAGCCATCTTCAGCCAGCAGATTCACACCCTCCCGCTCCACACCGAAGTTGGCGCGGAAGTTACCACCACCATCCATCACATGTTTGGAGGTGTCATACAAATTCGGTGAACCCGGATGCTTCAACTCAGGCGTACCGTAACACGGCCAGGGCAAGCCAAAGTAGTCACCCGTCATGTCGTAGCCGGTCTCCTTGTCTTTCACCGTGCCTTTACAACGCAAGGTTTTGACATCAAATGCGCCCATGTTGCGCATGTGCGCTTTCAGGCGTTCCGGACTCTGACCGGTGTAACCAATGGTCCAGGTGGCCTTGTTGATTTCACGCAGGATGTCCTCAGGCATTGGTTCGTCCATGCCATTGACTTTTTGCATTTTGTAGTTGACTGACAGCTCTTTGCCAAAGCCCAGCTTGTCGGCAAACTGCTGCATGATCATGTGGTCGCTGCGGCTTTCCCACAGCGGCTCAATGACTTTTTCACGCCACTGGATCGAGCGGTTGGAGGCGGTCACCGAGCCACTGGTCTCGAACTGGGTGGCGGCCGGCAGCAGGTACACGGCGCGGTTGGGGTTCAGGTCTTCGGGCTTGCCTGGCATGGCGGCCATGGCCGCAGTCGCCGATGGATAGGGGTCGACCACCACCAGCAAATCGAGCTTGTCCATGGCGCGTTTCATTTCCAGGCCACGGGTTTGGGAGTTGGGCGAATGGCCCCAGTAAAACACGCCGCGCAGGTTGCTGTCCTGGTCGATCAGCTCGTTTTTCTCCAGCACACCGTCGATCCAGCGCGACACGGTGATGCCGGGCTTGCTCATCATGGCCGGTGAGGCAAACTGTTTTTTGATCCACTCGTAGTCCACGCCCCAGACCTTGGCGTAATGCTTCCAGGCCCCTTCGACAATGCCGTAGTAACCAGGCAGCGAGTCGGGGTTGGGGCCGACATCGGTGGCACCCTGCACGTTGTCATGACCCCGGAAGATGTTGGTGCCACCACCACTCTTGCCGACATTGCCCAGCGCCAGCTGCAAGATACACGAAGCCCGCACCATGGCATTGCCAATGCTGTGCTGGGTCTGCCCCATGCACCAGACCAGCGTGCTGGGACGGTTCTCGCTCATCATGCGAGCCACACGCAGCACCTGCTCTTCCTTGACACCACAAACGTCTTCGACCTTGTCGGGCGTCCAATTGGCCATGACATCAGCCTTGACCTTGTCCATGCCATAGACGCGGTCATTGATGTACTGCTTGTCTTCCCAGCCATTGTTGAACACGTGGTACAACACACCAAACAGGAAAGCGATGTCAGAACCGGAGCGGATGCGCACATACTCGTCAGCCTTGGCGGCAGTGCGGGTGAAACGCGGATCCACCACAATCATCTTGGTGCCGGTTTCCTTGGCATGCAACATGTGCAGCAAGCTGACCGGGTGCGCCTCAGCGGCATTGGAGCCAATGTACAAGGCGCACTTGCTGTTTTGCATGTCGTTGTACGAATTGGTCATGGCCCCATAACCCCAGGTGTTGGCCACACCAGCCACCGTGGTGCTGTGGCAAATACGCGCCTGGTGGTCGCAATTGTTGGTGCCCCAGAAGCTGACAAACTTGCGCATCAGGTACGACTGCTCGTTGTTGTGCTTGCTTGAGCCCACAAAGTACACGCTGTCCGGGCCGCTGGCTTTTTTCAGCTCCAGCATCTTGGCGGTGATCTCGCTCAACGCCGTGTCCCAACTGATGCGCACGTACTTGCCATTGACCAGCTTCATCGGGTAGCGCAAACGGAATTCCCCGTGGCCGTGCTCACGCAGCGACGCCCCCTTGGCACAGTGCGCACCCAAATTGATCGGCGAGTCAAACACCGGCTCCTGGCGCACCCAGACGCCGTTCTCCACCACGGCATCCACCGCGCAGCCCACCGAGCAGTGGGTGCACACAGTGCGTTTGATTTCAATCTTGCCCTCGCCCAGCGCCACATTGCCGGCAGCCGCATGGGTCTTTTTGACCAGCGTGAGTTGCGAGGCGGCCAGACCGACCCCGACGCCCAGACCCGAACGACGCAGAAAAGCGCGACGATCCATGGTGGGCAAAGCCTGACTCAAGCCCCGGCGCAAGCTGTGAACAAACGGCGTGCGCGCGGCACTACCCGACGAACCAGCAGATTTTTTGGTTAGCAACATGTAAGTCTCCGAAAACGGGAAAAATGGCGGTCAGACCAGAGCAGTCCTGTAATAGTGTTTGACGTGGTCACTGAGGGCGTAGCCGCCACCTTTTTCCGGCTTGGGCTGGGGTTTGGATGCAGAGGTTGGTGTCACCGCTGTCACACCGGGCACGACACTGACCGCCGCGGCCAGAGCACCTGCCGTGCCAGCGCCGGCGAACAACGTGCGACGCGACAATTTGGAGGGGGATGAAGGCATGAAAAGTCTCCTCAAGTGAACTACCTATGAATACTAGAACATAGCAAATTGAGGCTAATCTAACCAGACCCAAGCGATCCCGCAAGTGGGTAAACCCCGCTCGAACCAAACTCGCCGGTGCGAAACGAAAAGCGCTTTGCGCATCAAAAAAAATCAAGCACCACAGCAAAGCATAAACAATGCCATGTGTGAACATACCCATGAATGCCCCAGGATGCTTGGATGAACCACAGTACCAGCATGTGCCCCCTTCCCACGCTCTGCCAACAAGTGCGACAGGTTGTCAGAACACTTTGCGACAATTTGTCGCAAAGCCACTATGAAACCACCTGAATCCATGGCACCAAAGCGGTACTCACCAAGCGTTGATTCAAGTCAAAATATTTTTACTTGACTGTTTTTGTCGGGTCTATCGCTAGAATTTCAGGCACTTATGCATGACCTGAACCTCTCCACAGAAACCATCGTAGCCGCCACCAAACCTCTGGAGGGCTGGCCCGACTGGTCGATTCTGGTCGTTGATGACGAACCCGGCATGCGCAACTTTCTGGTCAAAACCCTGG
>NZ_JAQTWM010000072.1:11101-20614 GCF_028689305.1 Rhodoferax sp.
AGCACCCGTTCAGCCCACCCGGCACGCGACGGCCTGTTTTATTACGCCCAAGGCGGCACCCTGTTTCTGGACGAGGTGGCCGAGCTCCCCCTGCCGGTCCAGGCCGCGCTGTTGCGAGCACTGGAAGACCTGCAGATTCGCCCCGTAGGCGGCAGTCAGCTGATCCCGGTGAACGTGCGCATCATCGCCGCCACCAACCGGGTGCTGCAAGACGAAGTAGCGGCCGGACGCTTTCGCAAAGACCTGTATTTCCGCCTGCAGGTCGTGGACATGCAGTTACAGCCCCTGCGCCAGCGCAAAGAAGACATTGCCGATCTGGTGGCCCACTTCATGACCCAGCTGGCACCGCGCATGGGCCTCAAGCCGCTACAGATCACAACCGAGCAAATGGCCTACCTGAAGCAGTACAACTGGCCTGGCAACGCGCGCGAACTGCGCAACCTGATCGAACGCTCGCTGATTCTGGGTGAACTCAATGTGTCGGCACTGTATGGCAGCACAACGCAAAGCACGGGCACGACCGGCCCCGCCACCACCGACCTGCAAACGCTGGAAAAGCAGCACATTCAAGCCGTGCTGGACGGTGTGCAGGGTGACAAGACCCGCGCCGCAGAACTGCTGGGCATCTCGCGGCGCACGCTGGAGCGCCGCTGCGCCGATTGGGCTGCGGCATGAGCACCCGTTGGCTGCGCAGGCGTTGGCAACAGCTGTCCGTGCGGCACAAACTGATGGTCTTGTCGCTGCTGCCGCTGGTCGTGGTATTGCCTCTGCTCATGGCCGCGTTGATGCTGTGGGGCAATGCCGCCTTCAACCAGCTGCTGATCACCAAAATCCACAGCGACCTGGCCGTGGCAAGCGGCTATTTCTCGCAAGTACAGGCCGAAATAGGTGCATCAACCCAGGCGACCGCCCAGTCCCACGCGCTGCATCAGGCACTGGTCGACGCTGACGCGGCAGCGGTGCAGCAGGTGTTGAGCCGGGCCCAACAGGCCCACCAGCTTGACTTTGTCAACCTGTACTCCCCCCAAGGTATCCTGATGGCCGCCAGTTGGTATCAAAACAATAGCAGTGAAGTGAATTCTTCTCTGGGCAGCAGGTCTTTTTCTCTTGTGGATTTGGCCTCGGAATACAACCAGTTGCAGCGGCTTGACCAGGCTCAGCTGCTCAGCCTGGCACCGCATTTGGCCAAGCGGCTCCACATTGCCCTGGTGCCCACCCACAACGCCGCAGCGACCGAACGCACCCATGAAGACCGAGCCCTGCTGATGCGCGCCAGCTTTGCCGTACGCGCTGACGATGGACAACTTCTGGGCTGGCTGCAGGCCGGTACGCTGCTGAACCAGAACCTGCCCTTCATCGACCACATCAATGCCATTGTCTACCCCGAGGGCTCGCTGCCGCTGGGCAGCAAAGGCACGGCCACCCTGTTTCTGGACGACGTGCGCATCACCACCAATGTGCGGCTGTTTCAGGATCAGCGTGCCATTGGCACGCGCGTGTCACAAGCCGTGCGCGACACCGTGCTGTGGCAAGGCCAGACTTGGCTCGACCGTGCCTTTGTGGTCAACGACTGGTATGTCTCGGCCTACGAACCGTTGCTCAACGCACAACATGAGCGCATCGGCATGCTGTACGTCGGTTATCTGGAAACCCCGTTTCGCCACGTCAAATATGGCCTGCTGGCGATGGTGATCGGCATTTTTGGCGCGGCCATGCTGCTGGCCGCCTGGGCCTCGCTGCGCTGGGCACGCAGCATCTTCCAGCCGGTGGAATGCATGAACCACACCATGCAGCGCGTCCAGGACGGCGATCACACCGCGCGCGTGGGTGTGCTCACGCAACATGACGAACTCGGCGCCCTGGCGGGCCATCTTGATCAACTGTTGGACGTGGTGGATGACAAAACCGCCACCTTGCAGCGCTGGGGGCAGGAGCTTGACGCCAAGGTGGCCGCGCGCACACAGGAACTGGCGAGCAGCAACCAGTCGCTGCAACAGGCGCAGGCCCAACTGGTGAAATCAGAGAAGCTGGCGGCCATTGGCCAGCTCACCGCCAGCGTGGCGCATGAAATCAACAACCCGATTGCCGTGCTGCAGGGTAACCTGGATCTGGTGCGTGAGACTCTGGGAGCGCATGCGCAATCCGTCTCCGATGAACTCAGCCTGATGGATCAACAAATGGACCGCATGCGCCTGATCGTCACGCAATTGTTGCAATACGCCCGTCCCAATGACTATGCGGGCTATGTGGTGGCCGTCGACGTCAACGAGACCCTGGAAAATTCGCTGGTACTGGTGGCCCATCTGCTGGATCAGTCGCACATTGAAGTCCGACGCGAATTGCACGCCAGCCAGAGCGTGGCCATCAATCGCCAGGAGCTGCAGCAAGTGCTGATCAACCTGATGATCAACGCCATCCAGGCCATGCCCAAAGGTGGCACGCTGACCCTGTGCAGCCGCGACCAGCCAGACAGCTCTGGCCGCGCAGGCGTGCTTTTGCAAGTGTGTGACACCGGCGCTGGCCTGAGCGATGACACCAAAACACGCCTGTTCAGCCCATTTTTCACCACCAAGAACGATGGCAACGGTCTGGGACTGTGGATCAGCGTCGGGCTGCTGGAACGCTACGGCGGCACCATCAGCGCCGACAACCGACAGGAATTGGGCGACGCTGCCAACGGAGCCATATTCGGGGTTTGGCTACCGTGTGAACAAGCACACCAGGACCTCACCCCAGCATATCAAACCCTTGTGCCTCAACCTGCATGAAGGCGCGGGTCAGTTCGGCCACAGCCGCATAAAACCGTGCCTTGGGGTGCTTTTGAATGGCGTCACACAGCTGCCCCACCCAGGGCTGCAGGTGGGCGGCAAAGAACGACTGCTGGCGCGTCAGGTTGGCCACTGCCGCATCATCTCCTGCAATCAGGTACCGCATCACCTCGCACAGGTAGGCCACGTGGTCCTCGGTTTCGGTCACGGCGTCATCACGCGTCAAACCCAGGCTGTCGAGTTCGGTGCGCAGGCGAGCCAACGGCTTTTCGTTCAGAAAACCGCTGAGATAGTGTGAAGCGTAGAGGTACACCTCGGGCTTGCCAACACCGCCAAACAGAGCGTCAAACTCAGCCGCTATTTGCGCATCGCTCATCTCGCGGGCGATGCCGACCAGAGCACGCCAGGGCTCTTCCAGAAACGCGCCGGCGGCCGGGGTCTCCGTGGCTGCCAAGCGCAGATTTGCTACAAATTCAGGAGCTAATTGCGCATAATATACGTGGGCTAGAAGCCCATAAAGCTCTGAACGCGCAGTTTCTTCGTCAAGCGCGCTGCTGGCCACTGCTTCGGGTAATGGCATCATGATTTGATATCCGTGATTTTGATTTCGTTGTCTGCAGAGTAGATGTCAATGACGCGGCAGTCACCACACATTTTCAAGCGTTCCAGCGCCTCGCCCTGGAACATGCTGTGACCAGCCAATTTGCCCAACATGACCTCGATCCCCTTGAGTGTGCCAAAAGGTTTGCCGCAACGCACGCAGGCGTATGGCTGCATTTCGTGCAGAACCACCGCCTCTTTGCGCTGTGGCAGCAGGCTCAGTTGCGGCACCAGGCTCAGGGCTATTTCCGGACAGGTCTTGACGCACAGGCCACACTGCACGCAGTTTTTTTCAATAAAGCGCAGTTGCGGCGCAGCGGCGTTGTCAGTCAGCGCACTGGCCGGGCAGGCGTTGACACAGCTCAGGCACAGCGTGCAGGCGTCCTGGTTGATGGCCAGCGCACCCAGGGGAGCGCCACGGGCAGGCAAGGCAATGCGCTCTGCGACCGGGTGCGGCGCATGGGCCACCAGATGGTCCAGCGCCAATTCCAGCGTGGCACGTTTGTCCGCCTGCACGGCAAAGCTGGCGTGGTGTGCCGGGGCCTGGGCGGGCGCCGTTTGCAAAGCCCGGTCCAGCTCAGCCAAGTCACGGGCATCACGCACCCGCAGCAGTTTGAAGTGCTCTCCGGCGTAACCCAGGCCGGTCAACACCGCCTGAGCCACGGACATCTGCTCGGCCAGTGCGGTGGCATATTGCGGTGCTTCTTCGTCAGTGAGCAACACCCAGACCTGGCTTGCACCATAGGCCACGGCTGTGAGCCACACCTCCAGCCCGGTCGATGAGGTATGCCACAGAGGTACGGGTAACACCCTGGCAGGTACGCCGTGTGTACCTGTCTTTTGTGCCTTTTCCAGCTGTGCCGCCCGACCCAGGTCGCACAACAGCTGCGCCCCTTGACCCTGGCTATGCAACAACAGCGCCGGGGCTTTACCACCACTGCGCAGGTAGGTGGACAACAGCGTTTTGAACTTGACACCCTGGTCGCTGGCGCGCGGGTAAACAAAACTCATGGCCCCGGTGGGGCACACCGTGCTGCAAGTGCCACAACCCACACACAGGTTCGGGTTCACCTTGATCTGCTGATGGTGTCTGTCGCTGCTGATGGCAGAAGCCGAGCACACGTCAATGCAGGCGGTACAACCTTCCTTTTCATTGCGACTATGGGCGCAAAGCTTTTGCCTGTAGCTGAAAAATTTGGGCTTGTCGAACTCGCCCACCAGCTCGCGCCACTGCAGAAGGGCCTTCAGGTCGCGACCATCCCAATGCAAATAACCCTGCGGCTTGGCGTGCTGGCTGAAGGCCGCCGTTGCGCGCAGGTCCAGCACCAGGTCGAAGGTGTCGGTTTGGCTCTGTGGCGAGCGGTTGAAGTCGATGGCACCGGCCACTTTGCAGACCTTGACGCAGGCGCGATGGCTTTTGCACGCGCTCAGGTCAATCTGGTAGTCCAGGCCAATCGCGTCCTCGGGGCACACTGCCAGACAGGCATTGCAGCGGGTGCACAGGTCCAGGTCAATCGGGTTGGTCGGCTGCCAGGTCAGCTCAAACGCGCCAAGCCAGCCGGTGAGGGTTTGAATCTGACCACCCAGCACCGGGTAACGGCGCTCCTGGGCCGCGCCCTGCTCTCCCGCCCCCTGGGTAAACAGCGTCACGTCCACGGCCTCACCCAGCAGCTCGGCTGCTTGTTCGGCCGCACCCAACGCGCCAATGATCAGGGCCCGCCCGGCACTCTTGTAGGTGACCGTCGCTACCGGGTCGGGTTCGGGCAGATGAGCGGCTGCCAGCAACGCTGCGATCTTGTGGCTGGACTTGGCGGCATCGCGACTCCAGCCGCCGGTTTCCCGGATGTTGACGAACTTGATGGTGGCCGTGCTGTTGGCCTGCTCGGCCAGTTCGCCAAACAGGCGCACTTCCTGGGTACAGGCCACCACCAGGTCCTCGCCGCTGCCCGCGGCTTTGAGAAATTCAGCCGCTTCGCGGCGGCACAGGCTCGAATGCAGCGTCAGGGTGTCGTTCAGGTTCGCGCTTAAGGACCGCGCATCCAGCGGCATGGTCTGGTTGCAGTCGCAAATCAAGGTGGTCATGTGAGGTGTTTTCTATCAGGTCATCTGCGGCCGATGTGGGCACAGGTTCAGAAGGCAATGCAGGGGCAGACTGTGCCACATCGGACGCCGTTGCGGTATGGGCATCTTCCCCAATGGGGGCTGGCGGTTCTTCTTCCAGCAAATTCAAAAACTTGGCACTGGCCATCTGCCGCAGAGCGGCTGCAGACAAGGGACTGGGCTTCGAATAATCGTCGATGTAGATGTCGAGCCCATCCATCACGTTGTAGTGTGGGTCAGCAAAGAGCTTTTTCATGGCGGCGTTGCGCACGTCTGGCGACACGTCGCGCGCCACGAAGCGGGCAAAACTGTCGTCGGGCTTGAGCGCCTGAACGTCGTCCAGCGTAGGCGCCGGCTGTGGCGACACGGTCGATGCCGCCGCAGGCACCGTGGGCACGGCTGGGGCGCTGGACGGCGCCGCCGCTGCGCCCGGGGGAACCTCAGAAGGCACAACTTTGGGCACCGGCTCAACCAGCGGCTTGCCCTCGCGCACCGCCTGTTTGCGCTGCGACCAGCGGCCTAAAAAACCGTCAGCCATGCTGGTCACCTTGTCCGGCCTGGCCGCCACCGCCGCCCTGTCCACCACCAAACTTTTTCTCGGTGCTGATCGACACCGGGTTGCCAAAACGATCTTTCAGCGACTTGAAGCTATCGGGGCGTTTGCGTTTCTTGGGCTCCACCACGTAGTGCTCATCCACAAACGCACTCAGCCACTGCAACACCGGCTCGGGAGCCGGCACCTGCTCCACTGTCTCCTGGGCGTCGAGCCAGCGGCCGGCGTCGTAGTAACTCAGGGTGGCGATCATGGGGATGGCCATCGGTTCCTCGGCCACCGAAGCCTCTTCCTCCATGCGCCAGAGCACAAACCAGCTCGGCACGTCGGTCGTGGCGTTGAGGTAGTAACCTTCGGCATCATCCTTGAACAGTTCCACCTTCAAGCCCCCGTGTAACCAGCGCTGAATGCTCTCATTTTCATAAAGAAGACGGGGTTCGGTGCCAAAACCAGGCTCGTTCATCACCACATCGGCCAGCTCCCAACGCCAGGGTTGCCAGCGCGCAGCCGGTCCGGTGTTGGCAATACGCTGCATGATCACAGCCACGTCAATCGAGGGGCGTTTATTCGTCATAGGTTGGACACATCTTGTGAACTGCGACTGTAGCGGATTCATCAGCACAACCACATGCCCATTTACCCGCAGGTCATGTCAGACTGCGCCGGCGCCCTTCCTCCACGCCCCTATCCATGCACCAGAAAAGAAGTGCCGGGGCGCAACAACGGCGCCAGCTTCTCGGCCGTCATGGGGCGGCCGAAGTGGTAGCCCTGCATCAGCTGGCAGCCGTTCTGCAACAAAAAGTCGCGTTGCTCCGGCTGTTCCACCCCTTCGGCGATGACCTCCTTCTTCAGGCTGTCGGCAATCGCAATAATGGCCCGGATGATGGCCGCATCATCCTCGCTGTGGGGCAGCTCCCGCACAAAGGACTGGTCAATCTTGATCCGGTTGAAAGGCAGTTGTTTCAGATAGCTCAGGCTGGAGTAACCGGTACCGAAGTCATCCACCGAGAGTTTGACACCCACGGCGTGCAGCTTGTGCAGCATCTCGATGATCCGGTCCGAGTCGCGGACAAACGCACTCTCAGTAATTTCCAGCTCCAGCCACTCAGGCGCCAGCCCGGCTTCGGCCAAAGCGGCCATCACCTGCTCGGGCAGTTGCTGCTGGCGCAGCTGGACGGCCGACAGATTGACGGCCATGACCACCGGCGGCAACCCCTGATCCAACCAGGCGCGGCTTTGCCGGCAAGCTTCGCGCAGCACCCATTCACCCAGGGTGTTGATCAGATTGCTTTCCTCGGCGATCGGGATGAAGCGGGCCGGCGGGATTTCGCCCAGCTCGGGGTGCTGCCAGCGAATCAGCGCTTCCAGCCCAACCAGTCTGCCGCTGGCCGCATCCACCTGGGGCTGGTAATGCAGGCGGAACTCGTTGCCGGGTATCGCGCGGCGCAGGCTGTTTTCCAGCACCACCCGCTCTGAAATGCGGGCATTCATTTCAGGGGTGAAGAAACGGTAGGCGTTGCCACCAGCGGCCTTGGCCTGGTACATGGCGGTATCGGCATTTTTCAGCAGGGTGCTGATGTCAGCGCCGTCTTGCGGATAGGCGCTGATGCCAATGCTGACCCCCACCATCAGCTCATGCCCCTCCACCATGAACGGCGCCTTGATGGTGTCAATGAGGCGCTGGGCGACGATAGCCACCCGGGAGAGGTGTTTGAAACCCTGCATCAGCACCGCAAATTCGTCGCCCCCCTGGCGACTGATGGTGTCACGCTGATCCAGATTGGCACGCATGCGCTGCGACACCTGCTGCAACAACTGGTCACCAATTTCGTGCCCCAGGGTGTCGTTGACAAACTTGAAGTGATCCAGATCGAGGAACAGTACCGCCAGCGGCGCCTGGGTGCCCAGAGCGTCCGCCAGCGCCACCGACATGCGGTTGCCCAGCAAGGCCCGGTTGGGCAGATCGGTCAGGATGTCGTGTTCGGCCAGATAGCGGATGCGTTCCTGGTCCACATGCAGCTGGGTGATGTCACGGGCGACCCCGGCCACACCGGCAAGCTGGCCCTTGTCATCCAGCACCGGGGTGGAGATGTATTCAAAATGGCGCAGGCTGCCGCCGGCCACTTCCTGAGTGGCTTCACAACGCTGCTGCACCCGGGAGGACAGGGCTTTGGCATCCAGCTGCAACAACACCTGCGCGCTGGACTCGGGCCAGATATCGGACACGGTCTGCCCGAGGATCTGCTGCTCATCACGGCCGCTGAGCTGCCGATAGGCCTCATTGACGGCAATCAGGCGTTGATCCCGGTCGGACAGCCAGGCCGGATCGGGCAGGCTGTCAAGCAAGGCGATGGTGCGGCGCATGGTGGTCTCGTAGGCTTCGGTCATGCCCTTGGCCAGGCGTCGGGCCTCGTTGTAGGTGCGCAGCCAGACAAAAATCCACCCCCCCAGAACCACCGCCAGCACCAAGGCGCTGACAACACCCCACATCACGTTGCGACGCCAGCTGGCCAGGTAATCACTGGTGGCATGGCCGACCAGCACGTAAAGCGGGAAATCCCCCACTTGCCGCACAGCGTACAAGCGCTCCACACCGTCCACGGCAGAAACAGCGGTGTAGACATCGTGCCGCTGCCCCGACTTGACCAGGTGGCGCAGATTGGCACTGTCAATCACCTTGCCTAACCTGTCAGGGGCCAGTGGGTAACGCGCCACCAACCGCAACTGGTCATCCATCAGCGAAACACTGTGTGCAGAACCCAGGTGGAGACTGGTATAGAAGTCCTGGAAAAAATCAGCACGCACCGCTGCCTGAACCAGGCCCGCGAAGTCACCCTGCGGGTCATTGATACGGCGACTCAGGGTGATCACCCAGTTTTTGGTGATGCGCGCGAACAAGGGTTCGGAAATGATCAGCCTGGCGCTGTCATCAGCCATGCTGCGCAGGAAATACTCACGGTCAGCGATGGTGGCGGTGGCAAGGTTGCCGGAAGCATCGTAAATAAAGCGCCCGTTCTTGTCGGTCACACGCAGGCTTTGTGATTCACCAATCAAGCCAAGATACTTCGCCAACGCCGCATTGATGGTGACCAGGTCCATGGCTTCGCCGGCAAAAGCCGCATTGAGCCGCAGCTGGCTGGCCATCAGCACCGTGTCAATTTTTTCAATGCTGCTTCTGGCGTGCTCTTCCAGGACTTTGGCAAAGTTATCCTGACTGCGGTGGACAAATTCCAGCTCGCGGTCATAAGACTGCTTGAGCCCGATCAGACCCAGGCCAATGTACGTGCCCAAGGCAACCACCCCCAAGGCGACGACCACCAGCCGGCGCCAAAATTCGGCACCTTTGGTCACGTTGTTGGGAAATCTGGATACCGTTTTTCTCATGAAATGGGCTGCGAAGCGACGGTGCATTTTCCACCACAAACAGCGGCGTTTTGAGGCCAGGTCACATCAAAAAAATGGCTTGACGCCTCGGTGGTCGCGCGGACAAGG
>NZ_JAQTWM010000149.1 GCF_028689305.1 Rhodoferax sp.
GCCGCCGCCCGCAATTCTTGCGGCGTGGCGCTGGGCAGCTTGAAGTACGCCAGGTAGGCCGGAATCTGCTCAAACAGCATGTCCGAGCCGACCTGCACGGCGCAGCCGCGGGACTGGGCGGCCAGCAAGAAGGCGGTCATCTCGGTGCGCATCACCACCTCGCCGACAAAGGTGCTGGCGGCCAGGCGCGAGACATCCAGCGGCATCGGGTCGCCCTCGTTCATGCCCATGGGGGTGGCGTTCACCACCAGATCGAACCCGGCCGGGTCATTGGAGCCCAGGCCGATCTGCAAGGCTGGCAGATGCTGGCGCAGCCGCCCGGCCAGGCCGTGCATGGCGGCGGCGTTCACGTCAAACAGGCTCAGGGCCGCCACACCGGCGCTGGCCAGTGAAGCGGCAATGGCACTGCCGACACCACCGCTGCCCACCACCAGGGCGCGCGCGCCCTGCAGGCGCAGGCCCTTGCGCAACACACCGCGCACAAAACCTTCGCCATCAAACATGTCGCCCTGCAGGCGGCCATCGGGCAGGCGGCGCACGGCGTTGCAGGCTCCGGCAATGGCGGCGGTGGGCAAAACCTCATCCACCAGGCCGAGGGTGCTGACCTTGTGCGGCATGGTGATGAGCGCGCCGCGGATATTGGTCAACTTGAACACCGCGCGCAGCAGGTCGGGGTAGTCCGGGGCCTGGCAGCCCATGGGCACCACGATGGCGTTGACCCCCACCTGCTCAAACCAGGGGTTGTAGATCAGCGGGGACTTGAAGCTGTGGGTGGGGTAGCCGATGTGGGCAATGAGTTCGGTGTGGCCGTTGATCATGGGGCTGTCAGTGGGATGGGATGTCGATGACCCGGCCCGTGCGGGCGGCTTCGGCCACGGCCTGTGTGACGCGCAGGTTCTGCAAACCGTCGCGGGCGCTCACCAGCGGCGCGGCCTGGTGGCGGATCACCGCGCAGAAGTGCTCAAGCTGGTGCTTGAGCGGGTCGTCCCGCACCAGATCGACCACACGCGTTTCAAAAGCCTTCCACCAGGAGCGGTCTTCGGGGCGGGGGTAGGTTTTCAGGCGCATGGTCGGTATCGATAACGCGCCGTTGGTGCCGGTGATCACATAACAGTCTTCGTCGGGCTCATGTGCGTAAGCCTTGTTTTCCTGCGAGGTTTGTTCCCAGCTGCGCGGGCAGGCGGCGGTGTCGCTGAGCAGAAAAGTGCCGAGCACACCGCTGGCAAAACGCAGGTTGATGGCCACCGTGTCCTCCACCGGAAAACCACGTACCGCCTGGCTGGCAAAGGCCTGCACGGCCACGATGTCGCCACACAGCATGCGCAGGTTGTGCACCTCGTGGATCAGGTTCAGCAGTATCGGGCCGCCGCCGATGGCGCTGCGCCACGGCGCTTCGGCGTAATAAGCGTCGGGCTTGTAAAAAGTGGCGCTGCCCATGACGGCCACCAGCCGCCCGAGTTGGCCGGAATCGATCACCGCCCTGGCCTTGGCCATGATCGGGCTGTGGGCGCGGTGGTGGCCAATCAGCACGCTGGCCTTGCGCTGTTCCACCTCCTGAACCAGCTGTTCACCTTCGGCCACGGTGGTGGCGATGGGTTTTTCCAGCAGGATCGGCACACCGGCGGCCATGCATTGCCGGGCCTGGGGCACGTGCAAGGCATTGGGCGTGGCCAGGATCAGTCCATCCGGGCGGTCCTGCGCCAGCAAGGCATCGATCGTGGGGTACAGCGGCACGCCGATCTGCGCAGCCAACCCCGCCGCAGCGGGCAAGGGGTCAACGATGGCCGACAAGGTGCAGCCGGGGCAACGGCGCACCACGTCCATGTGCACCTGGCCCATGGCGCCAGCGCCGACCACGGCCAGACGGAGTTTGGGGGTTGCAAGCTGTGACATGTGCATGCCCTTTCCTTATACCCCGTCTGCTTGCGACTGCGCCCTGAGCGCGGCCACCTGCTGGCGTGCCAGTTGCGCAGCGTGCTGCTTCAGGTCGGGGCTGAACCATTCTTTGGCGGCTTCTTTGGGCAGGCTGGCGCGCACCGCATTGAGGTTGCTGCGCATGCGTTTGGGGTTCACCTGCAACCCGGCCAGCGCCAGCGCCAGGGCGCGGGCGCTGCCATGCACCGACATCAGCAACTGCGGCCACTCGGCCAGCTCGGCCTGCCAGGCGCCAGCGGCGCGTTCGTGTTCTTGCGGCATGGCCGCCAGCAGGGTCGCCACCCGCTGCGGCACACGCTGGGCGGCGGCCAGCGCCACCATGCTGGCCACCGGGTTGTGTTTGTGCGGCATGCTGGGTGGACCGCCGCGCCCGGCCTCAAGAGGCTCAGCCAGCTCGGCCACTTCAAACTGGCTCAGCAGCACGAGGTCTTTGGCGATCTTGCCCAGGCTGCCGGTGAGCAGGCCCAGCTCACAACCCAGCGCCACCCAGCTGTCGCGCTGGGTGTGCCAGCTCATCAGCGGCACACTCAAGCCCAGCGCCTGTGCCATCAGCCGGGCGATCTCGGCACCCTGTCCTTGCATTTTTTCCAGCGTGCCCACGGTGCCGCCCAATTGCAGTTGCAAAGCGCGTTCTGCCGAGTCGTCCAGCCGCTGCAGGCTGCGCACCAGCGGCGCGGCCCAGTTGGCGCAGGTCAGGCCAAAGCTGGTGACACAGGCGGGCTGCATCAGGGTGCGCGCCAGCATGGGGGTGTCGGCATGCTGCCCGGCCAGTTGCAGCAAGGCGGCCACGATGCGCTGCACATCGGCGCGGATCAGCACCAGCGCCTCGCGGGTGACCAAGGCCATGGCGGTGTCAATCGCGTCCTGGCTGGTGCAGCCGTAGTGCACAAACGGCGCAGCCTCGGGGTTGAACAGGGCCACGGTGTCGCGCAGCATCTTGACCAGCGGAATCGCCACACTGCCGGCAAACGCGCTGTCACGCACGATTTTGGACACATCAAGCAAGTCCACCTTGCAGGTGCCGATGATGGACTGCGCCGCCGCCTGCGGGATCACCCCGGTGGCGGCTTGGGCCTGCGCCAACGCCGCTTCAAAACGCAGCATGGCTTGCAGGAAGTTGCGCTCACCCACCACCTCGATGGCTTCCGAGGTGGACAGGAACTGGTCAAACAAACTGCTCATGGGGCCAGTGGTTCAGGCAGGCCGCCGGGTTTTCAGGCGCATCTGGTTGGGCAGCGGCACCGAGCGGCGCAGCACGTCTTCACCCAGCCACAGGGCGGCGCGGCGCGCCCGCTGCGCCACGGTGGCCAGGGGCAGTTGCTGGTAGTCGTCGTTGAAAACTTCAAAGCTGTAGTCGCCCCGGTAGCCCAGCTCGTGCAGCTTGAGCACCAGCGCCGCCAGCGCCTCGCTGTGCACCCCTTCACCGGGAAAGACGCGAAAGGTGCGCGCGGTGCTGATGCGCTCTTCCACCGTCTTGATCTCGTTCCACATGAAGTCGGCCAGCTGCACCAGAAGGATTTTCTCGGGGTCGAGCAGTTCCAGATCGTCCAGCGCGGTCTGGGTGGCGAACATGTGAAAGGAGTCAAAGCCCAGCCCCAGGTTGGGCATGTCGGCCTGGGCGATGATGTCCCAGGCCTGCGGAAATTCGTTGATGCTGCGGCCCCAGGACAGGGCTTCATAGGCAATTTTGATGTTCAGCGGAATCGCCAGCATGGCCAGCTTGCGCAGGTCTCGCACCAGCACGGCGGGGTCGGCACTGGCGTGGCTGGAGGTGGAAGAACAGGCCAGCATCACGCCGCAGCCCAGGGCCTGGCACATCTCCAGCATGGCTTTGGCAATGTCCACCTTGTAGGCATGCAGGTGGCCAGACAAGCCTTCAAAGTCGCGCAGCACCTGAAAACCGGTGACGCGCAGGCCGCTGTTTTTCACCTCTTGCACCGCTGCCTGCCAGCCCTGCGGGTGGCCGACCAGATCACGTGCGGCGAGCATCACTTGCGAGAAGCCGGCCGCGCGAATCGCGTCCAGCTTGGCCTGCAGCGGCCCGGCCAGCGAGATGGTGTCCATGCCGAAGTCGTCCATATTGCCTTCAACGTGGCTCATGATTGCACCGTGACACGTTCGTCATGCACCAGCTCAAAAGCCACGCCGCCCATCACCGTGCGTGTGAGTGCGCCCCGGCTGTCCTGCTGTGGGTTTTTGGAGGCGACAAATTCCACCCCGCGCGAGCGCAACTGCGCCACCGCCGCTGGCACATCGGGCGTGCCCAGGCCGATGCGTTGCAGGCATTCGTCGTCTTCCACGTCCAGCACGCCGGGTTCGGGTTCGATCAGTTGCAGGTAGAAGCGCTGATCCGGGCTGACCAGGATGCGCCCTTTGGGCAGGATGCCAAAACGCTGCTCGGCGGGCAGACTCGCAAAACCAAACAGGGCCGAATAGAACTCGGTCCAGTCCTCGGTGCGGTCGTTGCCGATGTATTGGACGATGCCAAACAGGTGCAGGCCAGCGATGGAAGGTGGATGCTGATCCACCGTGGGGATCGGGGTGAAGTCCACGTCGTAAATCGAAAACTCGCGCCAGCGGTCCACAAAGTAGATGCGGCTGGTGCCCACGCCGTGGATGGCCGGGATGTTGAGCTCCATCACCTCCACCCGCGCGGGCACGGCCCAGGCCCCCAGATCCAGCGCCCGCTGGTACGCGGCTGCCGCATCCCGCACACGCAGGGCGATGGCGCTGATCACCGGTTTGTCACTGAGCTGGCTGCCGCTGGCATGGGCGTTGATGATGATGTTGAT
>NZ_JAQTWM010000073.1 GCF_028689305.1 Rhodoferax sp.
TGGGGATGGACGAGTTGGCACCTGAAGACAAGCTGACCGTGGCTCGCGCCCGTAAGATTCAGCGTTTCCTGTCTCAACCCTTCCATGTGGCCGAAGTGTTTACCGGTTCTCCCGGCAAGTACGTGTCTCTGGCCGAAACCATCCGTGGCTTCAAGATGATTGTGGCCGGCGAATGTGATCACCTGCCGGAACAAGCGTTCTACATGGTTGGCACGATCGACGAAGCGTTCGAAAAGGCCAAGAAGATCTAACAAACCTTGCGGGGCAGGGCGTAGCCGCGTGGCGGCCTGCGCTGTCCCCAACTGATTAGGAACACCATGAACACCATCCACGTTGATGTGGTCAGTGCCGAAGAGTCCATCTTCTCGGGGGAAGCGCGTTTTGTCGCCTTGCCTGGTGAAGCTGGTGAGTTGGGCATTTATCCACGCCACACGCCATTGATCACCCGTATCAAGGCGGGTTCCGTGCGCATTGAAATGGCTGACGGTTCCGAAGAGTTTGTCTTTGTTGCCGGTGGCATTCTGGAAGTCCAGCCTGATTGCGTGACGGTGCTGTCTGATACCGCGATTCGCGGCAAGGACCTCGATGACGAGAAGGCCAACGCCGCCAAACTGGCTGCTGAAGAAGCCATCAAGAATGCCAAGTCAGACCTCGATCTGGCCCGCGCCTCGTCCGAGTTGGCCGTCATGGCTGCACAAATCACAGCTTTGCGCAAGTACCGCGGCAAGAAGTAATCCGCCAGAGGATCGTTGCCTGAAAAAAACCCGCCGCGGCGGGTTTTTTTACGGCTGGCCGGGGTCAGCGCAGCAGCGGCGCGTCGGGCAACTCATTCGGATTGGATTCTCCTGCCACCAGGGGAAAGTGGGTCGTCAGCAAGTCGGACACCTGTTTGACGGCCAGATTCAGCCCCAATTCATATTCACCGCGTTGAAACGGGCCACGCATGTCGTTCAGCAGGGCCTGCCAAGTGGCAGTGGGTACCTTGTCATTGAGGCCGCGATCCGCCACGATTTCAATGGCCTGTTCCGCCAGCAGCAGGTAGATCAGCACCCCATTGTTATGGGCTGTGTCCCAGACGCGTAACTTGCCAAACATGGACAAGGCGCGCATCCTGCTGATCTCGGACATGGGGCTGTTGCGCCAGAGATAGCTCAGGGGCAGCCCGGCTTCGACACAAATTCGGATTTCGCCACTATGCCGTTGTTCGCTGGACTGCACACTGCGGGTCAGCTGGGCCAGAAGCGCAGGGGGGATGGCCCGGGCCGCAGCGCGTTCATCCAGCCAGCGATGCCGGAAAAGTCGCTTCAATTTTGTCAGCATCACCAATCTCCTGAGGCACCGCCGCCGCCAAAGTCTCCGCCACCACCGGAGCTGAAGCCGCCACCGCCGCCAAAACCGCCGCCGCTGCTGAAGCCACCCCCGCCGAACCCGCCACCATGGTGGCCGCCTCTACCGCCTGATGCATTGGATATCAGGGTAAAAATCATGGCGGCCACCCCGGCCAGGGTGGCGACGACCAGGCTGGAGGTGATCCACAGGGCAACAGCACCGGCCAGGCCGCCAGTGGCCAGCGGCCCCAGCCGGGAGCCAAGCAAGCGCTTGGCAACAGCCCCCACGATGGGCACCGCAAAAAAAAGCACAAGCGCCAGATCGCCCCAGTCAAAGCCACCATCACTGGCCGTCTCGGTCTGGGTGGGGGCAGGCAGCGCCTCACCGGTGATCAGGGCGGTGATCTGGTCCACAGCGGCGTTCAGGCCGCCAGCGTAATCACCCTGCTTGAAGTGGGGGGTGATGGCCTGGTCGATGATGCGCTTGGCGGCCAGATCGGGAATGGCGCCTTCCAGTGTTTTGGCAACCTCGATACGGACTTTGCGGTCATTGATGGCCACAACCAACAGCAAGCCGTCACCGACATCGCGGCGGCCGATTTTCCAAGTATTGCCAACCCGGTTAGCGTAGCTGGTCAGGTCCTCGGGCTGCGTGCTGGGCACCAGCAACACCACCACTTGTGAGCCGCGGCTGCGCTCAAAAGTGGCAAGCCTGGCGTCGAGTTGTTCACGCTGGGTAGCCTGCAGGGTGCCCGTGGTGTCCACCACATGGGCGCTCAGGGCCGGCACTGCCAGCTCGGCCCAGGCCAGGCCCAGGGTGAAGACCCATCCCAATAACACCCGCGCCAAAGCGTTGAACAAACGCTTCATTTTTTGTTGAAATCCACCACCGGCGGGGTTGAAATGGCGGCCTCGTTCTGCACCGCAAAGTTTTCCTTGGCGTGGTAACCAAACACCATGGCGGTCAGATTGCTGGGGAAACTGCGTGCCAACACGTTGTATTCCTGCACCGCCTTGATGTAGCGGTTGCGTGCCACCGTCACGCGATTTTCAGTGCCTTCGAGCTGCACACGCAGGTCACGGAAGCCCTCGTTGGCCTTGAGGTTCGGGTACTGTTCGGAGACGACCATCAGGCGGCTCAGTGCCGAACCCAGCTCACCCTGCGCGGCCTGGAACTTCTTGAAAGCCTCCGGGTTGTTCAGGGTCTCGGGCGTGACCTGAATGGCCGTGGCCTTGGCGCGGGCTTCGATGACCTTGGTCAGGGTGTCCTGTTCAAAAGCAGCTTCGCCCTTGACCGTGGCCACGATATTGGGCACCAAGTCAGCGCGTCGCTGGTATTGGTTCAGCACCTCACTCCAGGCGGACTTGGTCTGCTCGTCCAGCCGCTGAAAATCGTTGTAACCGCAGCCGCTGAGCAGCCACACTGCAGCGAGCATCAAGAACCAGCGTTTCATAGCCTTCTCCAAACGAAAATTGCAACGGTAGCACAAGCGTGTGCCAAGTGGACAGGCTGGGCGCCCAGAAATCATGGCAAGGGTGGGGAAAAGTTCGCCCCGATGGCAAGGCAGGCAAACAACGGCAAAATCGAGGCATGTCCAAAGCACCTCAAACCTCTGCTACCGTGGCCGGCTCTGCCGATGAAACCGAGGCCAATTTCTACGAGGCCCTGCAAACCGGCGATCTGGAGCGCCTGATGGCCTGCTGGGCGGACGAGGACGAGGTGATCTGTGTGCACCCGGGCGGTCCCCGCCTGGTCGGCCTGGGCGCGGTGCGTGCGGCTTTTGACGCCGTGCTCAGCAATGGCAGCATCCGCATCCAGGTGGAAGCGCTGCGCAAGATCGAATCCATGACCAGCGCGGTGCACAGCGTGCGTGAACGCATCGAGGTGTTAACCAGCGAGGGACCGGTGGAGGCGTATGCGTTGGCCACCAACGTGTACTACAAGACCGCGCAAGGCTGGCGGTTGGTTGCCCACCACGCCAGCCCCGGGGCGCTGAACGAAACGCAGGACATCTCGGAATCACCTCATGTTTTACACTAAATTGGCCTCTAGCCCGGATATATAGGACATCGTTAGCTATGAATTACATAGCGCCCTGGTGGCTGCCAGGCGGTCATGCGCAAACCATCTGGCCGGCTCTGTGGGCTCGTCACGCCCATCCGGTGCCCAAGTCAGGCGAGATCACCTATCGGCGTGAGCGCTGGACCGCGCCGGACGGTGACTTCATTGATCTGGACTGGTTGGCGGCACCACCGGCCAGCACCCTGCTGGTGCTGTTTCATGGGTTGGAGGGCTCCTCTAGCAGCCACTACGCGTTGGCCTTCGCCGCCTTCGCTCAGCGGCAAGGTTTCAACTATGTGGTGCCGCATTTCAGGGGCTGCAGTGGTGAGATCAACCGTGCACCACGGGCCTACCATTCCGGCGATTTTGAAGAAATTGACTGGATCCTCAAGCGCCTGCGTCAGCAGCATCCGGGGCGTTTGCTGGTGGCTGGGGTCTCGCTCGGGGGCAACGCCCTGCTGCGCTGGGCCGAGGAGTCCGGTCAGCAAGCGGCCCGCACGGTCAGTGCCGTGGCCAGCATTTCGGCGCCGCTGGATCTGGCTGCCAGTGGCCGGGCCATCGGGCGCGGCTTCAACCGCCAAGTCTATACCCGGCGGTTTTTGGCCACCATGAAACCCAAGGCCCTGCAAAAACTAGCGCAGCACCCGGGGCTGTTCAGTGCCCGGGCATTGCAGGCAGCGCAGGACTTGTACGCGTTTGACGATGTGTTCACGGCACCGCTGCACGGTTTCAACAATGCGTCTGATTATTGGCAGCGCGCCTCGGCCAAGCCCCACCTGGACCGCATCAAGGTGCCGACCCTGGTGGTCAACGCGCTGAATGACCCCTTTGTGCCAGCGGCTTGTCTGCCCAGAGGCGGTGTAGGGCGCCACGTCACCCTGTGGCAACCGCCGCAGGGCGGGCACGTCGGCTTTATCCAGGGGCGCCCGCCCGGGCACCTGTCGGCACTGCCGGACCTGGTGGGCGGTTGGCTGGTTCGGGAAGGAAATCACCATGGATGACATCGTCAAACAGGCCATGGCCAAATGGCCCCATGTGCCGGACTGTTATGGTTGGCTGGGCCTGGACGCGCGCGGCAACTGGTACATGCGTGATGACCGCGTCCAGGTGCTGGGGGCGTTCGACAGCGGAATGCCAGGCAGCAAAGGTTCGCAGTTGTTGCATGACAAACTGATTGCCTTCATCGGCCGCAATTACAGCGCGGATGCCTTCGGTCAATGGTTTTTTCAGAACGGACCACAACGGGTCTATGTCGAATTGCAGGCCACACCGCTGATCTGGCGCGTGCAGGATGACTTTTCAGTCAGAGACCACATCGGGCGCACGGCCCATGTGCAAGCGTGTGTGCTGGACGAATGGGGTCACTTGTACCTACAAACCGACACCGGCTTTGGCTTGGTGCATACCCAGGACATGGCGCTGGCCGCCGACGCTGTGGAGCGGGGCTTATGGCAACCCCAGGAGGTGGCTCGACAGCAGCTGTCGGTGCGTTACGGTTATGTCAACAGTCCGCAATTTCACCAAAAAAGATAGCGCTCCATGCCCATTTGACGCGGGCTGGAGTGCTAAATTGTTTAAAGCGACTTATTGGGCTGCCGATGCCGCAGACGCAGCAGGTGCCGCGGCTTCAGGCGCTGCAGTACCGGCGGGGGCGGCAGGCTCGGCAAACTTGGCCCCACCGGCGTTGGCCATGTAAACCACCGCACGGCTGACTTCATAGTCGGAGAACGCACCGCCGCTTTGCGGGGTCATGTTGTTCTTGCCTTTGAGCGCGGAATTCAGCAGCGCCTCATAACCGGTCTTGATGCGTGGGCCCCAGGCGGCTGCGTCGCCAAACTTGGGGGCGCCGACCACACCCGCAGCGTGGCAGGTGCTGCATTGCGCCTTGTAAACATCTTCGCCGGTTTTCAGCTCGCGTTTGCCCGAACCCAGGGAAACCATCCCCACTTTCTGGATGCGCGCTTCGATCGCTTCTTCGGTCATGGCCGAAGCACCGGTTCCGCCGTCGCGGGCCTTGTACTGGGTGATCAGGCTGACCACAATGGCCAAAGGCACCAGTGCTAGGAAGACAATGGTCAGAACCTTTTTGGTCATGCTGTGCGCGGGTGCCGCGTGATCGGTTGAATGGTGGTTATCGCTCATGGTGGCCTCTTGTGACTTGGTTGTAGGCGTGACGGGTCGCTAACTTTTGATTATAGAGTCCGGGGGTATTTAAAACCCCTACAATCCAAGACTGCAACCAGGATGCGGCTGTAGCTCAGTGGATAGAGTATTGGCCTCCGAAGCCAAGGGTCGTGGGTTCGATCCCCGCCAGCCGCACCATCCCTTGCATGGTCCTGGCCATGTCATTCTTGTCCTAAGGAAAATGGATTCCAGTTGCCGCCAGAGGAAGTCCGGTGGCGGTTTCGTAGACCAACGAGCGTAGCCAGGCGTTGCCAGGGTCGCGGTGGTAACGGTCATGCCAGTATTGGTTGACCGAGTAAGACGGAAACCTGACTGGAAGAGAGACGATCTTCACGCGGCTCTCTGACGCAAAAATCGCCCCCAGCCGCAGTGGCACGATGGCCACCAGATCTGAACTGGCCACGACCCGGCCAAGGCTCAGGAAGGTTGGTACATTGACCGCAAAAGTCCGGTGTACACCTTGGCGTTCAAGAAACTTGTCGACAATCGAGTGGGCCGTGGCCGACAGCATGATCTTCACATGTTTTTCTTGCGAGAACTGGGCCAGCGTCATGTGATCGATGATGCGAGGATGGTCGCGCGAGGCGATACAGGCAAACCCTTCATCAAACAATTTTTGCTGGTAGAAGCCAGCCCTGATGTCCTCGGTGAAACCCATGGCCAGGTCGGCTTCGCCAACTTCGAGCTGATGCGCGGTGTCGTGACTGAGATTGTCCACTTCAATGTTGACATGGGGTGCCAACAGATGGACTTTGGACAACAGGCGCGGCAGCAGGGTCATTTGTCCGACATCGGTCATGCAGATACGGAAACTGCGGGTGATCTGGGCCGGGGTGAATTCTGCTGCTTTTTCCAGGCTCTGATCCAGCAACTGCATGGCCTGACGCACCACGGGTACTAACAGTTCGGCGCGTGGCGTGGGCTGCATACCGCCCGAGGTTCGTACAAAAAGCGGGTCACCGTAGTGCTCGCGCAATTGGCCCAACACGACACTGACTGAAGACTGGCTGAGTCCGACAGTTTCAGCTGCACGGGTCACGTTCTTGGTGGCATACAGCGCGATAAAGATGCGCAAGTGGCGCAGGTCAATTTCACTCAAACAACACTCGCATTATTAAAAATTTCAATTGTTCAAATGAACATTACGCCATTGTATTGATACTGCCCGTTCCCTATAGTTTGTCCATGCGCAATTCGTGAAAGCACCTCATGCAACTTTGTAGATTCAACGATAACCGGCTCGGTCTGGTACAGGGCGATGAAGTCATTGACGTCACCGCAGCACTCCAGGTGTTGCCCACCTGCAGCTACCCCTTGCCTACCCATGATTTATTCATTGCCAATCTGGCCGCCGTCAGTGCCGAAGTCAAAAAGCTTGTGGATGCCAAAAATGGTGAATCCCGTCACGCCCTCTCAGGCCTGAAGTTGCTCAGCCCCATCGCCAACCCTGGCAAGGTCGTGGCGGCGCCTGTGAATTACCTCAAACACTTGCAGGAAGCACGTGACGACAAAGGCATTCACCACCAGAATCAGATTGGTGAGATTCAACGAGTGGGCCTGTTCCTCAAGGCGACCAGTTCGGTTGCAGGGGCCTCTGCCGGTGTGGTGATTGCCCGCCCTGACAGGCGCAACGACCATGAAATTGAACTGGTTGCCGTGATCGGCAAGGCTGGCCGGAACATCCCTGCTGCCAATGCACTGGAACATGTGGCCGGTTATTGCGTGGGGCTTGACATGACGGTGCGTGGCCCTGAAGAACGCAGCATGCGTAAATCTCCCGATGGCTACACGGTGTTGGGGCCGTATCTCACCACAGCGGATGACATGGCAGACGTCAACAACCTGGATCTGGTCATTGCCATCAACGGCGAGGTCCGACAACGCGCCAATACCCGCGATCTGATCATGAACGTGGCAGATCTCATTGAATTTGCCTCATCCTTCTACACGCTGCATCCCGGCGACATCCTGATGACCGGGACACCGGAAGGTGTATCGCAGGTCTTCCCTGGCGACCGCATGACGGCGGAGATCACCGGGCTGGGACGCATCGTGGTGGACATCCGTGCGGGCTGAGACCGCATTTACAACCAATCAACGATCAACATCATTTCAACAAAAGCAAACAGGAGACAAGATGAATCACACTTTCCAACACCGCCGCAAGGCCCTGATTCTGGCAGTGGCGGCCTTGGCCATTGGGTCTGCCACACAGGCGCAAACCACATCCACAAAATGGCCCACGGCCCCCGTACGCTTTGTCGTGCCATTTCCGGCCGGCTCTGCACCTGACGTTTTGATCCGCTTTGTCGGCGTCAAACTGACCGAAAAGTGGGGTCAACCAGTCATTGTTGACAACAAGCCAGGCGGCAGTGGCGTGATTGGCATGAATGCCATTCTGAATTCACCAGCTGACGGCAGCGTTTTTGGCTTTGTGCAGGGCTCTGCCATTTCTGTTGCGCCAAGCATCATCAAGGGGGTGAATTACGATTTCAACCGCGACTTTGTCCCCGTCACGCTGGCCGCCGTATTGCCTTTTGTGCTGACGGTGCCTGCCGATTCTCCCTACAAGACGCTGGCCGACTTCATCGCTGCCGCAAAAGCCAAGCCGCAAAGCATCGAAGTGGCCGACCCAGGCAGAGGGACGGCCCCCCACCTAGCGGCAACTTTGCTGAGCATGCAATCGGGGGTTCAATTCCTGGAAGTGCATTACCCCGGCGGCGCCCAGTCCATCCAGGCGACCCTGGGTGGGCAAACCAAGATGATGGTGGACTCCTACAACGTTGTGGCTGGCAACGTGCAGGGTGGCCGGATGCGGGTTCTGGCTTCAATGGCTGACCGGGTGGAACCCGGGCTTGAACAGTTTCCGCTGGCCAACAAATCAGTGCCCGGTGCCGCGGCCTATGGCTGGTTTGCCGTGATTGCCAAGAAAGGTGTCCCCGCGGCGGCGCTGGCAAAGATGAACAAGGACATGGGTGAAGCCCTGCTGTTGCCAGACGTGGTGGCCAAGTCGCATGAGCTGGGGACTTACCCGCGTCCAGGCACTCCAGAACAGCTGGCCCAGTACATCAACGAAGACCGCAAAACCTGGCAAAGAGTGCTTGACCACTTGAACATCAAACCCGAGTAAGTCCGGGCGGCGGCGTCGCCTGGCGCCAGAAGGCCAAAAGCTGCATCACCGTTCCTGTGCCGCCCGAGCGGGTCTGAGTCCGACTCAGGACGGGACTGGGAACGAGACCAGATCGCCGGTGACTCGGTGAAGGCTCGGTGCTGCCCGCTGCATGGCGTGTCCGGTTCAGATTTATTAACCACATTGGAGACAATTTGATGAGCAGTACCGCATTACCCGTTTTGGTCGCCGGTGGCGGCATTGGTGGCTTGGCCACCGCTTTGGCCCTGGTGCGCCAGGGCTTCAAGGTACAGGTGTTCGAGCAAGCGCCTGAGATCGGTGAAATAGGTGCAGGCATTCAACTTGGTCCGAACGCCTTTCACGCCTTCGATGCTTTGGGCGTCGGTGACAAGACCCGTGGCCGCGCGGTGTACACCGACTACATGGTGATGCACGATGCCATCGACGAATACCAGATCGGGAAAATTGAAACCGGCGAAGCCTTTCGCCAACGCTTCGGTAACCCCTATGCGGTCATCCACCGGGTGGACATCCACAAGTCGTTGCTTGAAGGTGCCGTTGAAACCGGATGTGTCGAATTCTTCACCAGTACACGGATCGAAAGAATCGAGCAAGATGAAACGAACAAAACCGTGACAGCCATTGATCAGAACGGCAATCGCTGGATGGGCCAGGCGCTGATTGGCGCCGACGGGGGCAAATCAGTTGTACGTGCCCAATACGTGAACGACCCTCCGCGCGTCACTGGACATGTGGTCTATCGAGCCGTGATCGACAAAGCCGATTTTCCCGAAGACCTGAAGTGGAACGCTGCAAGCCTATGGGTGGGGCCCAAATGTCACCTGGTGCACTATCCGTTGCGCGGGGGTGAGCAGTACAACGTGGTTGTGACCTTTCACAGCCGGCTGCAGGAACAGTGGGGCGTCACCGATGGCAGCAAGGATGAAGTAGAAAGCTATTTCCAGGGGATTTGCCCGCGTGCACGCCAATTGATTGACTTACCCAAAAGCTGGCGTCGTTGGGCCACGGCCGACAAAGAACCGATTGCCCGTTGGGTGTACGGTCGCGCAACCATTCTGGGGGACGCAGCCCATCCCACAACTCAGTACATGGCCCAGGGTGCTTGCATGGCCCTGGAAGATGCCGTGACGCTGGGCGAAGCACTGCGTGTCTGCCACAACGACTGGGACAAGGCCCTGCCACTGTACGAGAACAACCGTGTGGTCCGTACCGCCCGCATCGTGTTGTCGGGGCGAGAAATGGGGCGCCTGTACCACGCCGTTGGCGTGGAGCGCCTGGTCCGCAACAGCTTGTGGAAAAACCGCAGCCAGGAGCGTTTTTATGACGCAGTGGCGTGGCTGTACGGCTGGAACGTGAACAACTGCCTGCAACAGGGGTAACCCCTTCAAATTCACCTCAAAGGACGAGAAGATGCAAGACTCTGGCCGTTTGGACCATCTGGGCCGCCTGGAAGACCTGCCGCAGGACTACCGCGACGATCTGACCAAGTTAAATCTGGTGCCACTTTGGCCCAGCCTGCGAGCGGCATTGCCTGCGGGCATTCCAACCCGCAACACCAGGCCCATTCACTGGCCCTATGCCACGTTGCGTCCTGTGCTGATGAAGGCAGGCGATCTCACGCCCATGGAAAAGGCCGAACGGCGTGTGCTGGTACTGGCCAATCCTGGCCACGGACTGGAAAACATGAAGGTCAGTCCTGCCATGTATTTGGGCATGCAACTGCTGTTGCCAGGTGAATGTGCACCAAGCCACCGCCACACCCCCAATGCCGTACGGATGGTGGTCGAAGGTGACGGCGCCTACACCATCGTCGATGGCGAAAAATGTCCGATGAACCGTGGCGACCTGATCCTCACGCCTACAGGTCTGTGGCATGAACACCAGCACACGGGCGATCAAGCTGTTGTCTGGCTGGATGTGCTGGATTTACCCATCATTTATTACGCCGAGACGTCCTACGGCATTGAAGGGCAGAGCCAGGAGGTCAAGGTCGGCCGGGGCGACCAGATTTACGCCCGCGGTGGCATGCTGCCCACCCCCGTGTTTGCGCGCTCCGGCAAGGCCTATCCCATGCTGCGCTACCCTTGGGTGGCGGCCCGGGCATCGCTGCTGGCGCTGGCTGAAGACCAACCCGGGCTGGAAGCGGTCCAGATCACGTATGTCAACCCTGAAACCGGCCAGGACGTCCAGAACAACCTGGGTTTTTACGCCTTGATGCTGCGCCCAAACCAGACACTGTGTCTACCCGTGCGCTCGCCAGCCTGTGTGTTCCATGTGATCGAAGGCAACGTGGAGGCTGTCATTGAGCAGAATACCTTCACCTTGGCGGAGGCTGACACCTGCTGCGCACCAGGATACACCGGCGTCACACTACGCAATCGTCTTGCCGATCAACCGTCGTTCGTTTTCCTGGCTGACGAAAGCCCGCTGCACCGAAAACTGGGGGTGTTCGAACACCGGGGCTGATTGGCCCAGCCTGGCCATGTCTACACGTTGGCAGACGTTGATTTGATCGTGGCTGGAATGAGCATGGCACTCATGGCCTTGGCGCGAAACTCCCTGGGGCTCAAACCGGTGTGTTTGCGGAAAAACCGGCAGAAATAGTTTTCGTCGGCAAAACCTAGCGTGTAAGCCAGTTGCTTGATGCTGTTGCCGGTGTAAACCAGTCCGCGTTGGGCTTCGTGAATCACGCGGGCGTTGACCACATCCAGGCTCGACATGCCCAACACCTCCCGGCACAGGCGCGACAACTGCCCGGGGGTGATGCCCAACTGGCCTGCATAGTCGCCAATCGGCAGATGGCGGGTGAAATGTTCGTCCACCATGTTGCGGAATTTCTCAATCTGGGCCGACTTGCGTGAATGGGCCTTGGAGACCGAGGCTTCGTTGGTCTGCGTCAGTCTGGCAACCTGGATACAAATGGCCGTCAGCAGCGCCATGCCTGCGGTGAGCTGTCCTGCGGCCTGAATCTGCGCTTCCCGCTCCATGGCCAGAAACAGTGGCATCAGGGCCTGCGCATGGCCGCTGGCATCGTCCAGCGCCATCACTGCAGGCTTGCGCAAACTGGCCAACAATTCTGGGCTGGCCAGGCTGATCAGGGACTCCAGGGGCCGCTGCGCGGCGGTGACCACCGGGCCATCCACGTCCTCAGAAAAGTCGAAACCATGCACGGTTTGTGCAGGAATAATCAGCAGGCAAGGTGCACTGAAACTGGCTTTGGCATGGTCAAACAAGACCTCACCCGAGCCTTGGGTCACATACAAAATCTGGATCAGCGCATCGTGTTGATGCGGCCTGATTTTCCAGTTGTAAGGGCGGGAACGCTGCGGAATCCACTCAAAGTCAAACCAATTCTGCCAGGCTGGCTGGGCTTGCACACCGTAAAGCGAGTAATTAGGGATAACCCTTGTAGCCACATTGACCCCTTGAAATGATGCACGAATTATGCTGTTGTGTGCGCGAATCGTCAAGCCACGTTTCACCACCTGCACCAACAATGCCTCATCGACTTTCGAGGAGAGCACAAGATGACGATGCGAGTCCTGGTGACCGGAGCCAGCCGCGGTATTGGCCGTGCCATTTGTTTACGCCTGGCCAGCCAAGGTGCCCAGATTGCCGCCTGTGGCTCCGCCCACGCCGATGAGCTGGACGCGGTCATTGCCGAAGCAGCCCAACACGGTGGCCGGGTGCTGCCTCTGCTGGGCAACCTGGCCGACCCTGCCACCCCCGTCAGTCTGGTTGATCAAGCCGTGGCAGCTTTCGGCGGTCTGGATGCCGTGGTGTCCAACGCCGGGGTGTCACGCCCATCGACCCTGGCCCAACTGGAGATCGAAGACTGGGACTTTTTGTTTGCCGTCAACGTGCGTGCGCCCTGGTTGCTGGCCAAGGCCGCTTACCCGGCTCTGCGCGAGAGCCGGGGCCGCCTGGTGGCTGTGGCCTCCATGTCGGGTGTGCAACCCTACCCCGGCATGGGTGCCTACAGCCCGAGCAAGGCCGCGCTGCTGATGCTGGTGCGCACGCTGGCGCAGGAGTGGGCGGCAGATGGCATTCGGGTCAACGCGGTGTCACCCGGCCTGATCCACACCGCGCTGACCGCCAAGGTCTACGCCGATGCCCCCACCAAAGCCGCCCGCGAAGCGCTGGTGCCGCTGCATCACATTGGTGACCCGGATGCTGACATTGCCGGCATTGTTTCGTTTTTGCTAGCGCCTGACGCAGGCTACATCACCGGTCAGAACATCTTGGCCGATGGTGGCCTGATGGACACGGTGCATGGCCTGATCCCCGGCCGCCCGGCCACTGAAAGATAAACACCATGATCGATTTGAAACCGAGCCCGGCCGCACGCGAGCGCTATTACCAGTTGGGCTACTGGCAACACCAGTCGCTGGCACAACGGATTGCCGCCAGTGTGGCCGCTTATCCCGACAAAACCGCTGTCAGCGATGCCAGCGGCCACAGCATCAGCTACCGCGAGCTGGACGACCAAGCCTCCCGGCTGGCGGCCTTCTGGCAAGCGCGGGGGCTAGGTGTGGGCGATGTGATCACCATGCACCTGCCCAACTGGTGGCAAACCGCCGTGGTGACTTTGGCGGCCTTCAAGCTCGGGGCGGTGATCAACCCCTTGCCACCCACCTACGGCTGGAAAGACCTGGCCTTCATCATGAACAAGAGTGGCTCCAAGGCGGTGGTGGTGGCGGGACACTTTCGCAGCGTCGATTACACCGAGCATCTGCAGCGGATTGCACCCGAGTTACAAGTGCAGCCCAGCATGGTGGTCATCGGTTCAGGCCAGGTGACCCTTGGCACACCGTTTGATGAAGCCGTCAGCGGCCCGCTGCTGGCGCAAGCCCATGCGGCGGCTGCAGACGACCCGGCCCTGCTCTTGTTCACCTCGGGCTCCGAGTCCAAACCCAAAGGCGTGGTGCACACCCACAACACCGCTTTGTATGGCGAACGCGCCTTGTCAGACACCTTGGCGCTGGACCACCGCGATGTGTGTTTCATGGCTTCCCCGGTCACCCACACCAGCGGCTTCATGCACGGCATTTTGCTGACACTGATGACCGGGGCTACGGTGTCTTTGCTGGACATTTTCAAGGGCGACACGGCGGTGGATCAAATGCTGGCCAGCCGCGCCAGCTGGACCATGGGGGCAACACCGTTTCTGAGTGATGTGGTGGACAGCCTGGAGCGCAGCGGCAAACGCCTGCCCGACCTGCGCTACTTCTTGTGTGGCGGCGCGCCCATTCCTGAAGTGCTGGTGCGCCGCGCCCACCAGCTCGAGGTGCGGGTGATGAGTATTTATGGCTCCACCGAGAGCCCGCCGCACACTGTCACCTGGCCCACCGACCCGATCGAAGCCGCCTGGCAGTTTGACGGCCGCGCCCTGCCCGGTGTGGAAGTCTGCGCGGTGGATGAAGACGGCAAACCCCTGCCACCCGGACAGCAGGGCGAACAGTGGTCACGCGGGCCACACGCCTTTCTGGGTTACCTGGGTGAGCCCGAACTCACGGCCAAGGCACTTGATGCCGAAGGCTGGTACCACTCTGGTGATCTGGCCACGGTGGGTGCACAAGGTGCGGTGCGGATTGTTGGGCGCATCAAGGACATGATCATTCGCGGCGGCCAAAACATCTCTGCGCGTGAGGTGGAAGACATTCTGCTGGAGCACCCGGCCTGCCAGTCGGTAGCGGTGATTGGTTTGCCGGACGAGCGCCTGGGCGAACTGGGCTGCGCGGTGGTGGTGTGCCAGCCCGGCAAAACACTGGGGTTTGAAGCCATGAAGCAGTTCCTGATCGAGCGTGGTGTGGCGCGTTTCAAGCTGCCGGAACACCTGGTGCTGCGGGATGCCCTGCCCGCCACCCCGAGCGGAAAAGTCCAGAAATTCAAATTACGCGAAGAACTCAAGTCAATCAACGGAGCAACAAGCCATGTTTAAAGTCGAAGACCAGGGCACCGTCGTGCGCATCACCCTGCAACGCCCGCCGGTGAACGCCCTCAGCACCGAATTCATCGCCGGTTTTATGCAGGTGCTGGACGGCCTGGCCAGCAAATCAGACCTGACCGTGCTGCACCTGCGCAGCGACCAAAAAGCCTTTTGTGCCGGGGCTGACCTGGCCCAGGTGCAAAGCTGTTTTGCCATCGAAGGTGGTGCTGATGTGATGCGGCAAAACATCACCCATTTCCATGCCCTGTTTGACCGCTTGGAAGCCTTGCCGTGTGTGACGCTGGCCGAAATTGGCGGCAGTGCACTGGGTGGCGGTTTTGAGCTGGCGCTGGCCTGTGACCTGCGTATGGCTTCCACCAGCGCCAAACTCGGTTTGCCTGAAGCCAAGCTCGGCCTGATTCCCGGCGCCGGGGGCACCCAACGCCTGACCCGCCTGTGCGGCCCCGGCATTGCAGCCCGCATCATTCTGGGCTGTGACGTGGTGGACGGTGCCACTGCCTGCCAGCTCGGCATGGTGCAGTGGGCCGTGGCCCCGGAGCAATTGGCGCAGGAAGCCGAGGCCTTGGCACAGCGTATTGCCAGCCAATCTGCACCGGCCCTGCAAGTGGCCAAACGCTGTATCGCCCAGGTGGGCACGCTGGCGGCTACCGGGTTTGAAGCCGAACTCGATGGCATTCACAGCCTGGTGAGCACGGTAGAGGCGCAAACCCGCATCCAGGCTTTTCTGGCGCCACGCAACTGATCAAAAACCCCATGACCATCCTCACCCGCAACATTTTCAGCCCAGAGCACGAAGCCTTTCGCGACTCGGTCCGCCGGTTTTTTGAACAGGAAGTCGCCCCGTTTCACAGCGCCTGGGAAGAGGCTGGCGTGGCCCCGCGCGAGGTCTGGCTCAAAGCTGGCAAGGAAGGTTTTCTCTGCACCACCTTGCCCGAGTCTTGTGGTGGCAGCGGGGCGGACCGCTTGTTTGCCGCCATCCTGATCGAAGAACAAGCCCGGCTCGGCCTGTCCGGCCCCGGCTTCTCCACCCATTCGGACATTGTGGCCCCCTACATCCTCAACTACGGCACGCCGGAACAGCAGCAGCGCTGGTTACCCGCCATGGCGCGGGGGGAGCTGATTGGCGCGATTGTGATGACCGAGCCCAGCGCAGGCAGCGACCTGCGTGCCATGCGCAGCACCGCCATTCGCCAGGGTGACCAATGGATTCTGAATGGCCAGAAAACCTTCATCACCAACGGCCAGTGTGCCGACATTCTGGTGGTGGCGGCCAAGTCCAGCCAGGACCCCAGCTGCAAAGACCTGACCCTGTGGGTGGTGGAAGCCTCCTCCCCCGGCGTGAGCCGAGGTCAGAATTTCAAAAAAATCGGCATGAAGGCGCAAGACACCTGCGAGCTGTACTTTGACAACGTGGTGCTGACCCAGCAGCACATGCTGGGTGAAGAAAACAAGGGTTTTGGCCTGCTGGCCAAAGAGCTGGCCTGGGAGCGGCTGCAGATTGCGCTGGGCGCCGTGGCCACCAGCAGCGCCGCGCTGCAATGGACGGTGGACTACACCAAAGGGCGCAAAGCCTTTGGCACCCTGATTGCCGACTACCAGAACACCCGCTTTCGCCTGGCCGAAATCAAGACCGAGATCGAAATCGCCCAGACCTTCATCGACCGCTGTTTGACCGAGGTGTGTGACGACCAGCTCGACAAAGCCGTGGCTGCCATGGCCAAGTACTGGTGCACCGAGCTGATGGGCCGCGTGCTGGACCAGTGCCTGCAATTGCACGGTGGTTACGGCTACATGTGGGACTATCCGATTGCCCGTGCCTTTGCCGATGCGCGGGTGCACCGCATCTACGGCGGTTCCAACGAAATCATGCGTGAGCTGGTCGCCCGCACGCTCTGACTTCAGCATCAAATTGGCCTCTAGCCCAGATAAATACTGCCTGTAAAGCTATCAATTTCATTGCAATTTTTCAAAAGATACCGCCATGACCCAAACCCCAACACCCACGGCCAACCCTTGGCGTTTTATTGAAGTGCAGCGCGAAGGCGCGGTGGAATGGCTCACACTGGCCCGGCCTGAGCACTTCAACTCGCTCAACCTGGGCCTGACCGAAGAGCTGTACCACTACTTTGGCAGCCTGCCTGACCGCACCGATGTGCGCGTGGTGGTGCTGCGCGGCGCGGGCCGCCACTTCTGCGCCGGGTATGACCTGGACGATGTGGATCAGCTGACCGTGTCACTCGACCAGGGCTTGCGCCTGCAGCGCCAGCTCTCAAGTGTGGTGCTGCGCATGCGCCGCTGCCCGCAGCCCATTGTGGGCCTGTTGCACGGTGCGGCTTGTGGTGGTGGTTTTGCGCTGGCACTGGGCTGTGATGTGCGCTATGCCGCCCCCAACACCCGCATGAATGTGGCCATGGCCAAGGTTGGCCTGACCGGCTGCGACATGGGCATCAGCTACTTTTTGCCCCGTGCGGTGGGGCCAGCCGTGGCCGCCGAGCTGATGTACACCGGCCGCTTTGTCAAGGCCGAGCGTGCCCTGCGCATTGGCCTGGTCAACGACGTGGTGGCCGAAGAACAGCTGACCGAAACCGCCCAGGAGCTGGTGCAGGAGATGCTGGCCATGTCCCCGGCCGGCTTGCGCCTGACCAAAGACGGCCTGGCGCTGGCACAGGAAACCAGCAACCTGGCCACCGTGATGGCGCTGGAAGACCGGGGCCAAACGATGTGTTTTGCCGCCTTCATGCCAGAAGGCGTGGCCGCTTTCCGCGAAAAACGCGCCCCCAATTACGGAGCAGGCCAATGAGCCATCAACCTGACATGGCCACCAGCCCGCCACCGCCTGGCGATTTATCAACCTCGCCCTATCCCCACCTGCTGTCGCCGCTGGTGGTGCGCAACCTGAACCTGCGCAACCGCATGGTCATGGGCGCCATGCACACCCGGCTGGAAAGCATGGACCAACCGATTGAGCGCATCCAGGCCTTTTACCGCGCCCGCGCCGAGGGCGAAATTGGCCTGATCATCACCGGCGGCATCTCGCCCAACCTGGCGGGCCGCATGGAAGACGATGCCCCGGCCATGACGGCGGACGCTGACCTGGGCTGGCACCGCGCCATTGTGGAAGCCGTGCGCGGCACCCGCACCCAGGTGTGTATGCAAATCCTGCACGCTGGCCGCTACGCCAAGTTCGACGGCTGCGTCGGCCCCAGCGCATTAAGGGCTCGCATCAACAAATTCACACCGCACGCATTAACAACTCAAGAAGTCCATGAAACCATAGCAGCTTACGCAAGCGCAGCAAGGGCTGCACGCGATATTGGCTACCATGCGGTGGAAATCATGGGCTCTGAGGGCTACCTGATCAACGAGTTCACCGCACCTTGCACCAACCAGCGCACTGATGAGTTTGGCGGCAGCTTTGAAGGCCGCATCCGTTTGCCCATTGCCATCATCCAGGCGGTACGGCAAGCCGTGGGGCCGGACTTTGCCATCATCTACCGCATCTCGGCGCTGGATCTGGTCGAAGGCGGTATGACCGGCGAAGAAACACTGGAGCTGGCCCGCCGCGCTGAGGCAGCCGGGGCCGACATCCTGAACACCGGCATTGGTTGGCATGAGGCCGACGTGCCCACCGTGTCGCACAACGTGCCGCGAGCGGGCTGGGCGTATGCGGTGCGCCGCATCAAAGACGCGGTGACCATTCCCGTCATGGCTTCCAACCGCATCAATGACCCAGGCGTAGCAGAAGACCTTCTGGCCTCCGGCCAAGCCGACTTGGTGTCCATGGCCCGCCCACTGCTGGCCGACCCGGACTTTGCCCGCAAGACACGTCTGGGCCAGGCCCAGCGCATCAACACCTGTATTGCCTGCAACCAGGCCTGCCTGGACAACATCTTCAAACGCCAAACCGCCACCTGCCTGGTCAACCCGCGTGCGGGCCGTGAGCTGGACTGGGTGGCCCATCCTGCATCAGCCCCCAAGCGCATCGCCGTGGTGGGCGCGGGTGCGGCGGGCATGAACTTCGCCTTCAACGCCGCCGAGCGTGGCCATCGGGTCACCCTGTTTGAGGCCGGGCCAGAACTTGGCGGCCAGTTGCGGCTGGCGCGTAATGTGCCGGGCAAAACCGAGTTTGACGAGATGCTGCGTTACTTTCGCCACCGCCTGGCCGAAGAACAGGTGACGCTGCGGCTGAACTGCGCAGTGACCGCCGAGCAGCTGAGCCACGGCGATTTTGACGCAGTGGTGCTGGCCACCGGCGTGAGGCCACGCCAACCCGAGTTGCCCGGCCTGCATCGGCCCGACGTGTTGGCCTATGACCAGGTGTTGTCAGGCGCAAGCCCGGTCGGCGCACGGGTGCTGATCATCGGTGCCGGAGCCATTGCCTATGACATGGTGGAGTTTTTGCTGGGCGACGCGCCCCACACCCCACCTGCGCTGGACAACTTTGCCGCCGAATACGGGCTGGACATCAGCGCCCAGTCTGCCGGTGGCCGCGCCCCCAAACCCGAGCGTCTGTCGGCCCGCAGGCAAGTGACCCTGCTGCAACGCAGCGACAAACGCCCCGGTGCCTCGCTGGCCATGACCACCGGCTGGATACGGCGCGACAAGGTGCAGCGTTTTGGCGTGCCGATCCTGACCGGTGTGAACATCCAGCACATCGACGATGCGGGCCTGCACTACAGCAAAACGGATGGCAGCGTGACCACCCTGCCGTTTGACACCGTGATCGTCTGCGCCGGGCAGGAGCCGGTGCGTGAGCTTGAAGCCCAATTAAAAAGCATCGCGCCCAACTTGCCGGTGCATGTGATTGGTGGTGCGGACAAGGCCGCCGAGCTGGACGCACGGCGTGCCATCGAGCAGGCCAGCCGCCTGGCGCTGGAGATTTGACCCTCCATGACATTCTGGCGCAGCCGCCAGGGCGCGGGTATTGCCCTGATCCTGCTGGCGGCGCTGACCTTTGCCAGCATGGACACCACCACCAAATACGTCACCCGCGTCATTCCGGTGCTGATGTTGCTGTGGTTCAGGTATGTTTTTCAGGTCTTGAGCACACTGGCCGTGCGCTACCCGCTACAAAAAGCAGAGTTGTTTCGCACCCGCAACCTGCGTTTTCAGCTGCTGCGGGGTGGCCTGCTGCTGATCACCACCGGGTGTTCGTTTTTTGGCCTGCAGCATCTGCCGGTGGGTGAATTCACCGCCATGATGATGCTGTCGCCACTGGTGGCCACCGCCATGTCAGCCTGGTTTCTGAAAACCCATGTGGCACGGCTGCGTTGGTGGCTGATGGCGGGCGGGCTGCTGGGGGTGTTGCTGGTTGTGCGCCCCGGTGGACAGCTGTTTGGCTGGGCGCTGGTGTTCCCGGTGGGGCTGGTGACCAGCTACGCCTGGTTTCAGGTGCTCACCAGCCGCATGAGTGGTGAAGAAAACCCCTACACCACCCACCTGTACACCGGCCTGGTCGGCAGCCTGGTGATGAGTCTGGTGCTGGTCTTGACCGGCTGGAAGCCAGAGCTGCTACTGACCTACTGGCACTGGTTTTTGCTGGTGGGTTGTTTAGGCACCTTTGGCCACCTGATGCTGATCCGTGCCTACATGTGCGCCTCGGCCCCGGTGCTGACCCCTTACCTGTACAGCCAGATCGGCTTTGCCATGCTGGGCGGCTGGCTGGTGTTTGCCCACGTGCCCGACCTGTGGGCCTGGGCTGGCATGGTCACCATTGCGGCCAGTGGTGTGGGCAATACGCTGCTGACGATGGCAGAGGTGTCTACCCGGACCGGGACGAAGCCGTCATACCGCCTGGAGATGGGGCTTGGCAACAAAGGGGAGTTGGCTGCGCTT
>NZ_JAQTWM010000150.1:0-3057 GCF_028689305.1 Rhodoferax sp.
GTGGCGGTGCGCACCTCGTTTGCCCAGGCCATGCTGCTCAACCTCTACAGCCGGCTGGCCCAGCGGGTGCTGGTGTTGCTGAGTTACACCGAATACCGCTCCGAGCAGGACCTGTACCGCGCCGCCTCCGAGGTGGCGTGGGAGCGCTGGTTCACCCCGCGCGAATCGATCAAGGTCGAGATCACCGCCCAGCACAGCCCGCTCAACAGCCTGAACTTTGCCGCCTTGAAGATCAAGGACGCCGTGTGTGACCGCTTCCGGGTGGTGGCACAAGGGGTGCGCCCCGATGTCAACACCCAATGGCCCGATGTGCGCATTTATGCCCACCTGACCACCGACAGCTGCTCGCTCTACATCGACACCTCGGGCGAGCCGCTGTTCAAGCGTGGCTGGCGGGTTGACAAGGGTGACGCGCCGCTCAAAGAAACCCTGGCTGCCGCCATGATCGCCGCCAGCGGCTGGCTCGACGGTGACGAGGACCTGAAGCCACTTTATGACCCCTGCTGCGGCAGCGGCACCATCGTTATTGAGGCGGCGCAGATGGCCTGCAACATGGCTGCTGGCAGCCGCCGCCGCTTTGCCTTCGAAAAATACCTGCCGTTTCGACGAGCCGATTGGGACGCCATGAAACAAGAGGCGGCCGACGCCGAGGTGATGCCCGGCCCGGGCCAAAAGCCCATTATTTTCGGCAGTGACGTGGCCCACCGCATGGTGGACTTTGCCCAGCGTAATGCCGAGCGCGCTGGTGTCGCCGGTGTGATCGAGTTCCGGGGTGGCGACGCGTTGCAGCGCATGCCGCCGATCGATGTCAGCACCACCGGCGGCGGGGTGCTGCTGCTCAATCCGCCGTATGGCGAACGCATTGATGTCGGTGGCGTGGCCCGGGCTGGCCGGCCGCCGCAGACCCGCGACGTGGCTCATGGCGTCGGTTATGAGGACGACGTCGGCGACGACATGGACGCTGTGGGCCGCTTTGGCGCGCGCGAGCTGCCGCAGCTGGCCAACGGCGGTGAGTTCTTCAGCCAGCTGGCCACCCACTGGAAGAAAAACTACGCTGGCTGGACCGCCTGGGTGCTCACCCCCGACCTGAAACTGCCCGGCAAGATGCGCCTGAAGGAATCGCGCCGGGTGCCGATGTGGAACGGCCCGATTGAATGCCGGCTGTTCCGTTTTGACATGGTCAAAGGTTCGGCCCGCGAGCGCAGCCCGGCCGCTGAATGATGGCGGCGCTGCAGGGGTCGGCCGTGTTGGGGCGCGCCCTGGTGCTGGACACCAACATCGTTCTGGACCTGCTGGTGTTCCACGACCCGGCCACGCCGCCGCTGAAACAGGCGCTGGACCAGCAGACCCTGCGCTGGCTCGCCACCGCACCGATGCGTGAAGAGCTGGCGCGGGTGCTGAGCTACCCGCAAATTGTCAAAAGCCTGGCCTACCACGGCGTGGCAGCGGCCGAGGTGCTGGCTGGTTTTGACGCGCAGGCCAGTCTGGTGACCGTGGCGCCCAAGGCCAGCGTGACCTGCAAGGACGTCGATGACCAGAAGTTCATCGACCTGGCGGTGCAGCACCAAGCCCTGCTGCTGAGCAAGGACAAAGCCGTCCTTTGCATGAAAAAACGGCTGCTGGCCCAGAAGACCGTGGTGTTGACCGCGATGGAATCCATCGCGGTCTGAGTGCGATAGACCGCCACCGGCGCTCTCGTTTTGGATGATCTGCTTGACCATGATGTGATCACATCAATGGCAATCAAGGCCTGAAATTCGTTCTTTGTAAAATTTGTGATCACATTTATCATCGGGAGGTTTTGTTTTGACAACCATCTCCCATGAACGAATCCATCACCGACTTCCTGACCGAGCACCGCATCCACGAGGTGGAATGTGTCATCCCCGACATGACCGGCATTGCCCGCGGCAAGATCCTGCCCAAGGACCTGTTCTTGCAGGCGGGCGAAATGCGCCTGCCCAAGAGTGTGCTGCTCAACACCGTCAACGGCCAGCAGCCCGACAACGGCCCGCATGTGGGCGAGACCGATCCGGACATGGTTTGCCTGCCTGATGCCAGTACGGTGCGGCTGGTGCCCTGGGCCGCGGAGCCGGTGGCGGTGGTGATCCACGACTGCCATGAAGACGATGGTTCGCTGGTGCACCTGTCGCCCCGTGCGCTGCTGCGCCATGTGGTGTCGCTCTACGAAAAACAGGGCTGGCGGCCGGTGGTGGCGCCCGAGATGGAGTTCTACCTGGTGGCGCGGCAAAACAACCCGCACGAGCCGCTGCAGCCGCCGCTGGGGCGCACCGGCAAGCCCGAGGCCGGACGCCAGTCGTATTCGATTGACGCGGTCAACGACTTTGACCCGTTTTTCATGGAGCTCTCCAACTTCTGCAGTGTGCACCGGCTGGGGGTGGAGACGCTGATCCACGAAGCCGGCGCCGGTCAGATGGAAATCAACTTCAGCCATGGTGACCCGATGGACCTGGCCGACCGGGTGTTTCTGTTCAAACGCACGGTGCGCGAAACCGCGCTGCGCCACGGCATTTTTGCCACCTTCATGGCCAAACCGATGGAGATGGAGCCTGGCAGCGCCATGCACATCCACCAAAGTGTGCTGGACGCGCAGACCGGCCAGAACATCTTTTCCAACCCCGACGGCTCGGCCAGCGCGCTGTTTGGCCACTACATCGGCGGCCTGCAAAAGTACGTGCCGCAAGTGATGCCGATGCTGGCGCCCTATGTCAACTCGTACCGGCGCCTGTCGCGTTTCATGTCCGCACCGATCAACGTGCAGTGGGGACTGGACAACCGCACCTGCGGCATCCGCATCCCCAAATCCAACCCACAAAACCGCCGGATCGAAAACCGTGTGCCCGGTGTGGACGTCAACCCTTATCTGGCCACCGCCGCCACCCTGGCCTGCGGCTATCTGGGACTCATGGAGCAGCTCAAACCCACCGACCCGATGGACAGCAGCGCCTGGGACCGGGACTACGAGCTGCCGCGCCACCTGGAAGACGCGATCACGCGCATGCGCGGGTGTGAGGCGATGGCCGAGGTGTTGTGGCC
>NZ_JAQTWM010000150.1:3157-4546 GCF_028689305.1 Rhodoferax sp.
CCCGCTCGCGTTCTTGCGGCCAACACCAGCGCTCAAGCGCCCAACCCACCACCAGCCAGACCACACCTCAAACCTAAAAGAAGCTACAAAATCAATAGCAACAAACGCCCATTTCACCTGGGCTAGAAGCCAAAAATGCTGACAAATCATGACACCCCCCAAGCCAGCGCCCGTGCGGCGCTGGCGCAACAGGAACGCACGCAGTTCATCACCAGCCACCCGCGTTCCCGGGCGCTGGCCGAAGCCGCAGCGCCACATTGGCTGTTTGGCGTGCCGCTGCACTGGATGAGCGACTGGTCCACCCCGTTTGCGCTGCAGGTGGCCAGCGCCCAGGGCAGCACGGTGACCGATGCCGACGGCCACAGCTACGTGGACTTCTGCCTGGGCGACACCGGCGCCATGTTGGGGCACGCGCCAACGGCGGTGGTTGAGGCGGTGCAGCGCCAGGTGGCGTTGGGCTGCACCACCATGCTCAGCGGCGAAGATGCCGCCTGGGTCGGGGCCGAGCTGGCGCGCCGCTTTGGCCTGCCGGTGTGGCAAGCGGCGCTGTCGGCCAGTGACGCCAACCGGTTTCTGTTGCGCTGGGTGCGTGCCGCCACCGGCCGGCAAAAACTGCTGGTGTTCAACGGTTGTTACCATGGCACGGTGGATGACGTGTTTGTGGACCTGGTGGACGGCCAGCCACGCCAGCGCGACAGCCTGCTGGGCCAGGTGTTTGACCTGACCCAGCACACGGTGGTGATCGAATTCAACGACCTGCCCGCCTTGCAGGCCGCACTCGCGCAGGGCGACATCGCCTGTGTGCTGGCTGAGCCGGTGATGACCAACATCGGCATGGTGCTGCCGCAGCCAGGGTTTTGGGCGGCGGCGCAGGCGCTGATCCGCCAGCACGGCACGCTGCTGGTGCTCGATGAAACCCACACCTTCAGCAGCGGCCCAGGCGGTTATACCCGGGCCCATGGTTTGTCGCCCGATGCGCTGGTGCTGGGCAAGCCCATTGCCGGCGGACTGCCCTGCGCCGTGTATGGCATGAGCGCCGAGCTGGCAGACCGGGCGATGCAGGCCAAGCGCGCCGCGCCGCCCGGCCACTCGGGCATTGGCACCACGCTGACCGCCAACCGGCTGACGCTGGCGGCCATGCGCGCCACCCTGGCCGAGGTGGCGACCGAGGCCGCCTTTGAGCACATGATCAGCCTGTGCAGCCACCTGGCGGCGGGCCTGCGCGCCTGCTTGGCCCGCCATCAGTTGCCCTGGTGTGTGACGCAGGTGGGGGCGCGTTGCGAATTCCAGTTCGGCCCGACGCCGCCGCTCAACGGCAGCCAGGCCCAGGCGCTGTTCGACCCCGGGCTGGAGCAGCTCATCCACCTGGCGCTGCTCAACCGCGGGGTG
>NZ_JAQTWM010000074.1:0-9558 GCF_028689305.1 Rhodoferax sp.
TGGCGGAAACGGAGGGATTCGAACCCTCGATGAGGCTCTACACCCCATACTCCCTTAGCAGGGGAGCACCTTCGGCCACTCGGTCACGTTTCCTGAAAATCAGAGCCGCGATTATGTCACGACTTGGGGCTGTTTTGTCAGGCCGGCGCCTGATCCAGTTCAAAAGCCTTGTGCAATGCCTTCACTGCCAGTTCCATGTACTTCTCGTCAATCACCACCGAGGTCTTGATTTCGCTGGTGGAGATCATCTGGATGTTGATGCCCTCTTCGCTGAGCACACGGAACATGGTGCTGGCCACCCCCACGTGGCTGCGCATGCCGATGCCGACAATCGACACCTTGCAGATCTTGGTGTCGCCCACCACTTCCTGGGCACCGAGCTTGGGCACCACCACGTTTTTCAGCAAATCCATGGTTTTGGCATAGTCGCCGTGGTTGACGGTAAAGCTGAAATCGGTCTTGCCGTCCTTGCTGATGTTCTGGATGATCATGTCGACCTCGACATTGGCATCGGCCACGGCGCCCAGGATCTGGTAGGCAATACCGGGCTTGTCGGGCACGCCCAACACGGAAATCTTGGTTTCATCGCGGGTGAATGCAATGCCGGAAACAATGGCTTGTTCCATGTTTTCATCTTCCTCAAAAGTAATCAGCGTGCCAGACTTGGCTTCTTCAACAATGTCGATATCCCAGGGTGTGAAGCTGGAGAGCACCCGCAGCTTGACCTTGTACTTGCCGGCAAATTCGACTGAGCGGATCTGCAGCACCTTGGAGCCCATGGAGGCCATTTCCAGCATTTCTTCAAAGCTGATGGTGTGCAGGCGGCGTGCCTCGGGCACCACCCGCGGATCGGTGGTGTAAACGCCGTCCACGTCGGTATAGATCAGGCATTCGTCGGCCTTCAGGGCCGCCGCCACGGCGACGGCCGAGGTATCAGAGCCACCACGGCCCAAGGTGGTGATGTTGCCCAGATCGTCCAGCCCCTGGAAGCCGGTGACGATCACCACCTTGCCAGCCGCCAGATCGGCGCGCACGCGGGCGTCGTCAATCGACTCGATCCGCGCCTTGGTGTAGGCGCTGTTGGTGCGAATCGGCACCTGCCAGCCGGCATAACTGACCGACTCCAGCCCCTGGGCCTGCAGCGCAATGGCCAGCAGCGCGCTGGAAGCCTGCTCGCCGGTAGCGGCCAGCATATCGAGTTCGCGGTAATAGGCATCGGTCAAGGCACCGGGAGCCAGTTCTTTGGCCAGGCCCAGCAGGCGATTGGTTTCGCCGCTCATGGCGCTGGGCACCACCACCATCTGGTGGCCGGCGCGCGCCCACTTGGCAACGCGCTTGGCGACATTGCTGATGCGCTCGGTCGAGCCCATCGACGTGCCGCCGTATTTGTGAACAATCAGGGACATTATGGGGATAGGTTGGCGTTAAAACCTAGGGATTGTACCAATGCAGCTCTGTGCCACGCCTGACACAAAAGCCATGGCCGACCTTCAAATGCAGGGCGTGGCCGCGGGTGCGGCAGGCGGCAATCTGGTGCATCAATTCGTCAAGCTGGGCCGCGCTGGGCGTCACCTGGCAGGTGCTGGCCAACCAGTACCGCAGCAGATTGGCCAGCCGGGGCTGGCTGAGCGTCTGCAGCGCTTTGAGCCGGGGGGGCACCCCCACCAGGGCCAGATCCTGGGCCGCCACCTCCAGCAGCAGCGCCTGGGCTTGGGCCGCGTGGGCGGCGCTGCGCGCCAGGGTGTCGCGGAAATGCGGAAAACACTGTTGCAACGCCGGCAGCAGTCGGGCACGGATGCGGTTGCGCGTGAAGCGCTCATCGCTGTTGCTCGGATCGTCCACAAACGCCACGCCCCGCCCGGCCAGCCAATGGCGAATGTCAGCAGCACTGACCTGCAAGAACGGGCGCTGGTAATCCATACCGTCGCGGGTCCAGCGCTGGGGCATGGCGCTCAGGCCAGGTAGTCCGGCGCCACGGCTCAGCGCCAGCAGCAGGGTTTCCACCTGGTCGTCGGCATGTTGTGCAATTGCTATTGTTTTGATAGCTTTATGTGCTTGATTTATCCGGGCTAGAGCCTCAAAAGCCTGGTAACGGGCACGCCGGGCGGCGTCTTCTGGGCTTTGTCCGGCTTGGTGCCGCGCGTCCACCCGCTGCACGGTCAGCGGCACTTTCAGTTCGGCACAAAACCGCCGGCAATGCGCTTCAAAGTCATCGGCAGCGGCTTGCAGGCCATGATGCACATGCCATGCGCTGACCTGCCCCGGCCAGTGCTGGGCGCAAGCCAGCAGCAAGGCGGTGGAATCAGCGCCGCCGCTGTAGGCGACTGCCAGCGGCAACTGGGGCGCAAAACGCGCCATCGCCTGGGGGACAGACAGGGTCACAAACGCTCCTGATGCGCCGCTGGCCGGTGCCCCGGCTGACGTTCACTTGCCGGACTTGATGTCGGTGAAACGACCGTAACTCTGCAGCCGCTCGAACCGGCGCTCCAGCAGCTCCGAAACGCTGAGGTCGCTGACCTGGCGATAGGCGTCGGCCAGGGCGCGTTTGAGGAACGCGGCCATTTGTTTGGGGTCGCGGTGGGCACCACCGACGGGTTCATTGACGATCTTGTCGACCACACCCAGGGCTTTGAGGCGATGCGCCGTGATACCCAGCGCCGCAGCGGCTTCTTCGGCTTTTTCGGAGGTTTTCCAGAGAATCGACGCACAGCCCTCGGGGCTGATGACGGAGTAGATCGAGTACTGCAGCATCAGTACCTGGTCGCCCACCGAAATCGCCAGCGCGCCGCCGGAGCCGCCTTCCCCGATGATGGTGACGATCACCGGCACTTCCAGTTGCGCCATCTCGAAGATGTTGCGGCCAATGGCCTCGGACTGGCCGCGTTCTTCGGCATCAATGCCGGGATAGGCGCCCGGGGTGTCGACAAAAGTGAACACCGGCAGCTTGAATTTTTCGGCGGTTTTCATCAGACGCAGGGCCTTGCGGTAACCCTCGGGCTTGCTCATGCCGAAATTGCGCAGGCCACGCTCCTTGGTGTCACGGCCTTTTTGCTGGCCAATCACCATGCAGGGGGTGCCGTTGAAGCGCGCCAGGCCGCCGATGATGCTCAGGTCGTCCGCAAAATGGCGGTCACCGTGCAGTTCGACAAAATGGGTGAAGATGTCGGACACATAGTCCAGCGTGTAGGGCCGCTCGGCATGGCGGGCAATTTTGGTGATCTGCCAGGGGGTCAGGTCGCTGTAGATGTCCTTCGTGAGCTGCTGGCTCTTCTTGGCAAGCTGGCCGATTTCAGCGGAAATGTCCACCGCCGACTCAGTTTGCACATAGCGCAATTCTTCGATCTTGTTTTCCAGCTCGGCAATCGGCGTCTCAAAGTCGAGAAATGTCTTTTTAGCCATACAAATTCCTTTTTTCATGGTCTGCCCCAGCGCTTGAGCCGCAGGGGTCGGTGCCAATTCGTCGCGCAAATCCTGATCGGTCCGCCCGGCCTAATAGGCCACCGGCAGCGGATCCAACGACCGCCAAATATACCAAGTTGCCACCGTGCGGTAGGGCGACCAGGCCTGGGCCACCTCACGCGCATCGCTGCGGCTCACCACATCGCCCGAAAAATAACACCGGCTGATGCCGTTGATCAAGCCCACATCATCCAGCGGCAACACGTTGGGACGCATCAGGTGAAAGATCAGGAACATCTCGGCCGTCCAGCGGCCGATGCCGCGAATGGCCACCAGTTCGTCAATGATGGCCTCGTCGTCCATGCCGGTCCAGGCATCCACATGCACGACCCCGTTGTCAAAATGCAGCGCCAGGTCCACCAGATATTCCACCTTGCGCGCACTCAGGCCGGCAGCGCGCATGTCGTCAATCTTGAGCCGCAGCACCTGCGCCGGTGTCATCTGTGCCGGCAGCTTGGCAAAACGGTCCCACACCGTCTGCGCCGCCTTGACCGAGATTTGCTGCCCAACCACACTGCGCGCCAGCGTGACAAACGCATCCCCGCGGCTTTGCAGGCAGGCCTGGCCGAACTGCGGGATCAGCCGCTTCATGACCCGGTCTTTTTTCATCAGATGTTTGCAGGCATCCGTCCAGTAAGCTGGAGTCGCAACGCAGTTTGCTATTGATTCAGTAGCTAACATGACTGATTCAACGCGGGCTAGAGGTCAAAAACATCACAACACAGGTCATTGAGCCGCTTCCCAGGTGGTACCCACTGCCGAGTCCTTGAGCACAATGCCCTGCGCCAGCAGCTGCTGGCGGATCTGATCGGCTTGGGCAAAATTTTTCGCCGCCTTGGCCGCTGCGCGCTGGGCGATCAGGGCGGCAATGGCGTCCTCGTCCAGACCGGCACCGGCTTGCAGGAAGGCCCGTGGATCGTCCTGCAACAGCCCCAGGCAGCCGCCCAGCGCCTTGAGCAGACCCGCCAACTCGGCAGAACGGGTGCGATTGACCTCGCTGGCCAGGTCAAACAGCACCGCCACCGCCTCCGGCGTGCCAAAGTCATCGTCCATGGCGGCCTTGAAGCGCGCAGCAAACGGCTCGGCCCAGTCGATGGTCACCGCGGCTGGAGCCACTAGGTCAAGCGCGGTGTACAGGCGCTTGAGTGCCGTGTGGGCATCATTCAGGTGGGCGTCGCTGTAGTTGAGCGCGGTGCGGTAATGGGTGCGTATCAGGAAAAAACGCACGGTTTCGCGCTGGTACTTGGCCAGCACATCGCGGATGGTGAAGAAATTGCCCAGGCTCTTGGACATTTTTTCGTTGTCCACCCGCACAAAGCCGTTGTGCACCCAGAACCTGGCCGGCGGTTTGCCGCTGGCCCCTTCACTCTGGGCGATCTCGTTTTCGTGGTGGGGAAACTGCAGGTCAGCGCCACCGCCGTGGATGTCAAAGGTTTCACCCAGGTTCTGGCAACTCATGGCCGAACATTCGATGTGCCAGCCCGGGCGGCCTTTGCCATAACCAAACCCCAAGGCATCGGCATCCCACTTGGCATCGTCGGGTTCGCTCTCTTTGGCGGCCTTCCACAGCACAAAGTCCAGCGGATCGTCCTTGCCGTCCTGCACCGCCACCCGTTCGCCGGCACGCAACTCGTCGAGCGACTTGCCCGACAGCTTGCCGTAGCCTGGGAACTTGCGCACGGCGTAGTTCACGTCACCACTGCTGGCCTTGTAGGCCAGGCCCCTGGCTTCGAGCTGTTTGATCAGGTCAAGCATCTGCGGCACGTACTCGGTGGCGCGCGGCTCCAGCGTGGGCGGCTCGATGCCCAGCTGGGCGATGTCGGTGTGCATGGCCTCGATCATCTCGTCGGTCAGGGCGCGGATGGTGATGCCACGCTCAACGGCACGTTTGATGATCTTGTCGTCAATGTCAGTGATGTTGCGCACATAAGTCACGCGGTAACCACTGCTCTTCAACCAGCGCTGCACCACGTCAAAGGCCATCATCATGCGCGCGTGGCCGATGTGGCACAGGTCATAAATCGTCATGCCGCACACATACATGCGCACGTGGCCCGGCTCAAGTGGTGAAAAAGGTTCCAGTTCACGCGACAGCGTGTTGAAAATACGCAAACTCATGGGTGACGACGATTCGATCAAAAATCAGGTTATCTGTAGGGTGTACGCCGTGCGGGCAGGTGCTGCTGGCGAAGTGTTTCGGGCCAGCACGCTACCCGGCAACGGATGCTGAAAATGCACCCCCTCGGCTACAATCGAGCCCAGTATAAAGCCCTGCCGGGGCCAGTTGCCGAACCTGTCGGCTTCCCATTCCCAACCATTTGCGCCCATGAAACAAGCCCGAACTGCCATTTTCAAGACCCTGCGCTTGCTGACCCTGGCCAGTGTTTGCCTGGCCAGCACCGCTTTTGCGGATGAATACGGCGACGTGAGCCAATTGCTGCGCGCCAACAAGTTCACCGAAGCCTTGACCAAAGTGGATGGTTTCCTGGCCAGCAAGCCGGCAGACCCGCAGATGCGTTTCCTCAAGGGGGTCATCCAGCGCCATCTGGGCAAGACCAACGAGGCCATCACCATCTTCACCAAACTCACCGAAGACTACCCGGAACTGCCCGAGCCCTACAACAACCTGGCGGTGCTGTATGCCGGCCAGGGTCAGTATGACAAGGCGCGGGTGGCGTTGGAAATGGCCATCCGCACCAACCCCAGTTATGCCACCGCCCACGAGAACATTGGCGATGTGTACGCCCGGCTGGCCAGCCAGGCCTACAACAAGGCCCTGCAACTGGACAACAGCAACGTCGCCGTGCCCCCCAAACTGGCACTGATCCGTGAAGTCTTCAAGCCCAACCTGGCCAATGAGCGTCCAGTCAAGGCCCCGGCAACCGCCAGCACGCCGGCGGCACCGGTGGTGGAGCCCCTGCCAGTGGCGGCTGCCCCGGCCACCAGCGCCAACGCCAAACCAACCCCGACACCAGCTGCACCGACCAAGCCGGCATCTGTGCCGCCGGCGGCTGCTGACAACAGCAGCGCGGTGGAAGCCGCCGTGATGGCCTGGGCCCAAGCCTGGTCCAACAAGGACATGTCGACCTACCTGGGCGCCTATGGCTCCGAATTCGACCCACCGGGCAAACAGACCCGCAGTGCCTGGGAACAGGACCGGCGTGACCGCATCATGGGCAAGTCCCACATCAGTGTGAAGCTCAGCGAACTCAAAGTGGACATCAAAGGGGACAAGGCGGTGGCCAAATTCCGCCAGGCCTACAAGGCCGACGCCCTGTCGGTGTCCAGCCGCAAAACGCTGGAGCTGCAAAAGACCGCCAACCGGTGGCTGATCACCCGGGAAGCCACCGGCAATTGAAACCCGGTCGGCTGTTTGGCGGGGCTCCCTGGCAGCACGGGCTGCGCCCGGCCTTGTGGTTGCACACCATGTCGTTGAAGTTTGTTCTTGCCCTGTTCGCACTGATCCTGTTGGCCACCCTGGGCGCAGGTCAGGCCATGGCACGCACGGCCCACAAGAAAACCACACACCGCGAGACCCCGGCCAAAAAGCCAGCCGCGACAACCCAGGACGGCCTGGCCGAAGCCCGCCTGATCGAGATTTACCGCCTGATCGGCAAAGCCCAGACCCAGGTCGCCCTGGACAAGGCGCGCCAATTGGTGGCCGACTATCCGAGTTTCGCGCTGGCCCAGCTGGTCTATGGCGACCTGCTGTCGGCGCGCATGCGTCCGATCAGAACCTTTGGCGACGTGCCGACGGAGCAGCTCAAGGCCAACGCGGCCGCCCTGGCCGAGTTGCGCTCGGAGTCCGCCATGCGGCTCAAAGCCCTGACCGAACGCCCTCCGCCAGGAACCATTCCCTCGGAATTCCTGCTGATGTCACCGCGCAGCAAACACGCCATTGCGGTGGACACCTCACGTGCGCGGCTCTACCTGTTTGAAAACCGCAGCAACGGTCTGGCACTGATCGCCGACTACTACATTTCCATCGGCAAGCTGGGCGTGGAGAAAAAGGCCGAAGGTGACCAGCGCACGCCGCTGGGGGTGTACTTCATCACCAGCCAGCTGGACCCGAAAACGCTCAAGGACTTTTATGGCGCCGGCGCGCTGCCAATCAACTATCCAAATGTGCTGGACATCAAACGCGGCAAGACCGGCGGCGGGATCTGGCTGCACGGCACACCACCGGGCCAGTTCTCGCGTCCGCCGCTGGCCAGTGACGGCTGCGTGGTGGTGGCCAACCCGGACCTGCAGCGCATCATCAGGACCGTGGCCATCCGCACCACACCGGTGGTGATTTCCAACCAGCTCAAGTGGGTTCCACCCCAAAGCACCCGGGCGCAGGCCAGCCAGTTCGAGTCGCGCCTGAATGCCTGGCTCAAGGCCAAGTCCGCCGGCCAACTGGGTGAACTCAATCATTTTTATGCCCCTGATTTCAACAACAGTGGCAAAAAGCTGGTGGAATGGCTACCCACCCTGCAACGCGAAGTCGCCCAGACCAAGGGGCGTGAACTGGCCATCAAGGATCTGTCGCTGCTGCACTGGCAGGACACCGAGGAAACCATGGTGGTGAGTTTCGGAGAGGTGGCCGCCGGCCAGCGTAGCGGCGCCAACAAGCGCCAATACTGGGGCCGCCGTGGCGGTGAATGGACCATTTTTTATGAAAGTGTGATGTGATATTTTTCAAGAAAATTAGCACGCTAGCCCGCGTATTATTTACCTCGGCAGCTATTTATTCAATAGCAACATCGGCGCTGGCCGAAACCGCGCCGCAGGTCAAGTTCACCACCTCGGCGGGTGACTTTGTGGTCGAGCTCTACCCCGACAAAGCCCCCAAGACGGTGGCCAACTTCCTGCAGTACGTCAAGGACAAACACTACGACGGCACGATTTTTCATCGGGTCATCAACAACTTCATGATCCAGGGCGGCGGTTTTGACGCCAGCTACGTGCAAAAACCCACCCGGGCACCGGTGGAGCACGAAGGCCGCCAGGCCCTGGAAAAAGGCCTGCGCAACACTCCCGGGACCCTGGCCATGGCGCGCACCGCCGACCCGCAATCCGCCACGGCGCAGTTTTTCATCAACGTCAAGGCCAATGCCTTCCTCGACCCGGTGCCGATCCCCCCGGGCGACCCGGTGCCACAGTTTGAATACCGTGGCGAGGTGTACAAAAACACCCCGCGCGCTGAGCTGCTCAACGCCCGCCAACTGTATGGCTACACCGTGTTTGGCCGTGTCATCTCCGGCATGGAGGTGGTGGAAAAAATCAAGGCCACCCCCACCGGCGCTGGCGGCCCCTTTCCGACAGACGTGCCCAAAACGCCTGTTCTTATCAACTCTGCAACCCTGGTGAAATAAATCATGAGCAACCCCCAAGTCGAACTCCACATTGCCAACCACGGCGTCATCACCCTTGAACTCGATCAGGACAAGGCCCCCGCTTCGGTGACCAATTTCCTGAACTACGTCAACAAGGGCCACTACAACAACACCATTTTTCACCGCGTCATCCCCGGTTTCATGATCCAAGGCGGCGGCATGGAACCTGGCATGGCGCAAAAGAGCACCGAGGCCCCGATCACCAACGAAGCCAACAACGGCCTGAAAAACGTGAAATACAGCGTGGCGATGGCCCGCACCAGCGACCCGCATTCGGCCACCGCCCAGTTTTTCATCAACGTGGCTGACAACGGTTTTCTGAACCACACCGCTCCCAGCGCCCAAGGCTGGGGCTATGCCGTATTTGGCAAGGTGGTGGGTGGCACCGACGTGGTGGACAAGATCAAGGCCGTGAAAACCAGCCGCAAGGGTTACCACGACGACGTGCCGGTGGAAGACGTGGTCATCGAAAAAGCCGTTGCACTGTAAAACCCGGCCCACACCATGACACCCGTCGGGCCGCCCTCTCCTGCGGGTCTGGCCTGGCCGGTCCTGCAGGCGCCGGCACACTGGCGCGTGGTCGAATTCATCTCGGACCTGCACCTGCAAGCCGCCCAGGCACCAACATGGCGTGCCTGCCAGCAGTACCTGGCCAGCACCCGGGCCGATGCGCTGTTTATTCTGGGTGATCTGTTTGAACTTTGGGTCGGTGACGACGCCG
>NZ_JAQTWM010000074.1:9658-19542 GCF_028689305.1 Rhodoferax sp.
GCCGGCCCTGCGCCGGGTTTTGAAGCCCGCTGCCAGCAATGGCTGGCCGACGCCGGACAACGGCTGAACCTGTACTTCATGCATGGCAACCGTGATTTCCTGCTCGGTCCCACCTTTGCCCAGGCTTGCGGCATGACGCTGCTGGCCGACCCGACGGTACTGGCCTTTGACGCACAACGCTGGCTGCTGTCACATGGGGATGCCCTGTGCCTGGACGACACCGACTACCAGCAGTTCCGCGCGCAGGTACGCAACCCGGCCTGGTGCCGCGACTTTCTGGCCAAGCCCTTGGCCGAACGACAAGCCATCGCCCGGGCCATCCGCGAACAAAGTGAAGCGCGTAAAACCAGTGGGGCCGTTGATGCCGATGTGGACCCGGCTGCCGCCCTGCAATGGCTGGAGGCCGCACAGGCTGACACGCTGATCCACGGCCACACCCACCACCCTGCCGACCATGTGCTGGTGACTGGCACCGGCCGCAGCCACCGCCGTCTGGTGCTCAGTGACTGGGACGCCCAAGCCAGTCCGCCCAGACTGGAAGTGCTGCAACTGCGCATCGGGCAGGCGCCCGCGCGCATCACCTTGGCATCAGGGCTTTAACAGCACCTTCAGCACATTCTGCAGGCGGCGGGCCTGGCTGGGTTCAAACGCGCTGGCCAGCACGCTGGCCGCGTCTTCACCCCAGGTCTGCGCCGGGGACGGGTCATTGCGGCGGGTCAGCAACTGCAGCTGCAGCATGCGCCGCGCGCTCAGGTGTTCAGCCGGTGTCGGGGTTTCTGCGGCCATTTCCAGGCGCAGCAGTGCCGTGGCGGCATCTCCGGCCGGAGCCTGGGTGATGGCTTTGATCCAGCTTGAACGCATGGCGGGTGTCACCCGGCTGCCCAGTTCCTGCACTGTCGGCACCAGTGCGGTGTCGCGCTTTTCCCAGGCCCCCAGCAAGTTCGTCAGTGCCTCGCCATGGGCCTGGGCCGCCAGCTTGCGCAGGGCCTGCTGGGCCTGCTCCAGAGCGTCGCGTTGCGCCCGGAACGCCGTGTCACCCAGACGCGGGGCCTCCATGCGCTCACCACGTTCGGGGCGGGCATCGCGGCGCGGGCCGCGCTCATCGACACGGGCATCACGCCCGGCTCGCGCCCCGTCTTTGCGTTCACCCGGTTTGCCACCACGGGCCGGAGCGGCGGGTGCTTCCTTTTTCATGCCCGGGCGGTCATCACCGCGCATCGCCACCACCGGTTTGCGCGCGACCACCGGTTTGGCCGGTTCAGTTGCTTCAGCGGCGGCTTCACTCGCTTCACTTTCAGGAGCACCCTGGGCTTGTTCTACCTGGGTTGGAGGTTCTTTTTGCTCGGATTTTTCGGCAGCTGCCACGGCGGCCTGGGCTTGCGCCTGGCCACGCAAGGCGGCGTCCAGCGCGGCCATGGCCGTGCGAATGGCCTGGGCATCACCCGAAGCATTGGCCGCCTGCAACGCCTTGGAGGCTTCCAGCACCACGCGGTCGCGCTCACTCAGGGCACTCTGGGCTTTTTCCCGCTCTGCGGTTTTGCGGTTGAAGGCCTCGTCAATCGGCTTGCGGAAGGCATCCCACAACTTTTGTTCATGCCGGCGGTCCACCGGCACCCGATGCGCCTCGGCCTGCCAGCGCTGCTGCAGTGCCTTGACGGCGTCGATGCGCAAGGTGGCTTCGGCCCCGAGCGCCTTGGCTTCGTCAATCATGGCGTGCCGCGCGGCCAGGCTGAGTTTCTGCAGCGCTTCCAGCGGCGCGGTCGCCTCGTCAATCGCCGCCTTCCACAGCGGCTGCAATTCGGCATAGAGTTTTTCACCGACATGGCCGGCGTCACGCCAGCGGTCAGCAAACTGGTGCAACACGCGGTTGAACCCTTTCCAGTCGTCGTCCAGCGCCACCCGGTTGGCCGCCGCCCAGGCTTTGACTTCCTCGATCAGGGCCAGCCGCTGAGCCCGGTGTTCGGCAGTCTCGGCCTTGAGTTTGTCCAGCCAGGCTTCCACCACCTTGTGGGCTTCGTTACAGGCGTCGTCAAAACGTTTCCACAGGCCGTGGTTGGGCACACCGCCCTGGTCGGTCAGCTTCCACTGCTCACGCAACTGGCGCAGGTTGTCCTGCATCTTGCGCCCGCCAATGGCCTGTCCTTCAGGGCGTTTGAGCAGCCCTTCGGCCTTGGCCACCAGTTCCTCACGCAGCTGGTCGGCACGCCAGCGTTGCCAGCCTTCGAGTTCACCGGCGGCAGCGAGTGCGCCATGCGCCTGGTTTTCGAGCTTGTCATCAATCAGCCGGCCGAATTCCTTGAGGGCGTTGCGCAAGGCATTGGCGGCACCCGCACTGGCTTTGCCATGACCCTGGGCCACTTCCTGCTCCAGTTTCGCCAGGGCCTCGCGCACGCTGGCCGTGGCCTTGGCCTTGATTTCCGGGTCCACGACCGGCTTGGGGGCCTTGATGGCCGCTTCCAGCGGCAGCCCGCGGGCCGCACGGATCTCGTCCGCCCACACCGGCACATTCGGCAAAGCAGCGTTGGCGTCTTCAGCCGCAGCAGCCGTCAACGCCAGGGCATCCTGGAACGCCTGCCAAACCAGACCCAGCTGGGCCTGCGAGGCCTGCAACAGCGGCGGAAACTTGGCGTCCACGCTGGGCCAGTTGGTGTCACCGGTCAGTTCGGCGGCCTCGTTCTGCCAGTTGCTCACATCCGCACTCAGTGCCGCCTGCGCAGCCTGGGCGTCCCGCCAGGGCTTGGTTGACAACACTTCAATCCGCTGGGCCACCAGCACCGCGGCTTCACGCTGCACCTGCACCCGGTGTTGCAGGTCTTCAATCGCCCGCACCCGCTCCACCAGCTGGGCCTTGAGACCGGCCAGGGGTTCCTTGCTCAACGGGGCACCTGCCTTGGCGGCATCACGCTGCCAGGCCAGGGCATCAGCCAGGTTCAGCTTGGACAGGGCCAGCAGCGCCTGGGCCTTGTCTGCCCATTCCAGCGCGATGGTGGCCTGGGTTTTGCTGCGTTTGATGTCGTCGAGCTTTTCACGCAGCAACTTGGCCGCACCCTTGTCCTTGCCGCTGAGCTCCTTGAACACCTGTTGCAGTTGTTCGGTGCTCGGGCTGGTGGCGAGCCATTCGCGGATGCAGGCCATGCGCTCACCCGAGGTCTGGGCCGAAAACGCGCCATGCGTCAAGGCATCCAGCGGGTGTGCCTCCTGGGCTTTGACTGGCGCTGCAGGCGCGTCAGGGGTGGGGGCAGCTTGGTTGTTGGTAGAAAAGGGAAACATCGACTTGCACACACGAAAAGAAAAAAATGCCTGCCGCCAGGCAGCAGGAACAAACCTTTATTTTCGCCGCGTTTTGAGGCGGACTGAAAAACATTTGTAGGGCGTCACTGCAGCGCCTATTCGGTGGCCAGGCTCAACTGCGCGCGCGGGGTCCATTTGGCCTCGGGTGGCACAGCTTTGGCCGCCCCCAGGAACAGGCGCTCGGTGGGCAATTTCTGACTGCTCAGGTAATCACGCACTGCCACACCACGCCTGACCGCCAGCGCCTGCATGGCTGACTCCGACGCGTCCAGATGGGCCAGCAGCAGGGCCTCCATGTCGGGCACGGGGATGTCCTTGGTCAGACCAATCAGGTTGCGCGGCTTGGCAAAGGCGCCGCGCCGGTAAACCGCCTTGAGCAGATCCGGGTACTCCTGGGCTGACACGGCCGCTGCTGTCGCAGCCTGGCTGGCGTCCACCGCACCATCCCGGCGGCGTTTTTCAGCTTGTACCAGCGCCTGCAATTGGCTGCGTTTGTAAGCCTCGCGCTCCAGCTCCAGGCTGGCCGTCCCCACCACAGTCATCTTCAGGGCCGGGCGTTCCTGCAAGGCTTTGGCCACCTGGTCCAAACCAGCCTTGGCAGAGGCCGTCAACAACGCCGAGCCGGGCTCGAAACTGACCACACTGAGTTCATCACCGCCGCCGCCAAACGCGCTGGCCAGCAGACTGAATGGCGCGGTGATGGCTTTGACAATCAGGTTGCCCAGGACCTTGAAGACGATCGGCATCAGACGGAATTCCGGGTCATTGAGTGAGCCGCTGACCGGCAGGTTGATGTCGATCACACCGTGGCGGTCAGCCAGCAGGGCCACGGCCAGCTTGACCGGCAGATTGGCCGGGGAGTCGGCCACCTTGTCGCCGAACTTGAGCTGGTTGAGGACCAGATTGTTGTTGGCGCTCAACTGGCCATCAGGTTTGACCTGATAACTCACATCCATGCTGAGCTTGCCGCGCTCGATGCCGTACCCGGCGTAACGCGCCGAATAGGTGGACAGCGGCGCCAGCTCCAGATCACGCACCTGGCCCTTGATGTCCAGCGCCAATGGCTGCACCAGCGGGTTGATCTTGCCCAGCAGTTCCAGCGTGGCACTGCCTTCGGCGCGGCCACGCAACGTCAGATCAGCCAACTCGACCTCACCCGCAGGGGTGCGTGATGAGAAGGCGCTGAGTGTGCCTGCCAGCTCGGTCAGGTTGGCCGAGTAATTGGGTCGGATGAAGCGGTCCGTGAAGTTCACATGCCCCGCCAGCAGGCTGACCGGACCAAAATGGATCACCGGCGCCGGGGCGTTTGCCTGGGTTGCGGCGGGAGCCGGGCCAGCCGGAGACTTCAAAACGTCCTGCAGGTTCAGCCGCCCGGCCTCGTCAAGGATCAGCCGCGCGTAGAAGTCACTCAGCACCGTGCCCTGCACGTCGACCCGGGTGGCGACACCCGGGGCCATGGCCACGTCCAGCCCACGCAGATGCAGACTTTTCCAGTTCAGCAAGTCCTCGGCCACGGGCGCGGCGGCTTCCTGGGCCAGGGTCTGGACCTGCAGATCATCCAGACCGGCATCCCCCGTGATGCGCCAAGCCAGGCCAGCAGGTTGCTGGGCCAGTTGCAGCCGTCCCTGGAAACTGGTGTCGGCGCGCCGCAACGCAACGTTGAGCAGGTCACTGAAGTACGGCGCCAGCGCATGCAGCGGTAGCCGCTGCGCGTGGAGCTCGCCAGTGAGTGTCAGTGGGCTCAGGCTGCTGCTGCCACGCCATACCAACTGGCCCGGCTCGGTGTGGCGGTGGCGCAGCTGGGCGCTCAGATTCACGGCAAAAGGCTTGGTCGCAGGAAAGGCGAAGTCCTTGACCTGCAGAGCCAGGCCGGACACCTCCAAGGCCACCGGTTTGGGGGTGGCCTGATCCGCCAGGGACAAGGCCCCTGCCGTGAGTTGCAGGTCTTTCACGGCCAGCGTCCAGGCCGGGTTCACAGCGGCCGCCACCGGTGCGGTTGGAGCGGCAGGCTGGGCCGGCGCGGTCTTGAGCCAGTCCTGAAACATCCAGCGCCCGTCGGCTGCCCGCGTCAGCGCGACCTTGGCCAGCCCCAGCTGGAGCCGCCCCAGGGTGGCTGACTGTTGCGGGAGATCCAGCGTCAGATCCTCAAGCTGTACCTGCTGGATGCTGGCCAGCGGCTGCTTGGGCCCGGCTGACAGCGCCAGCGCCTGCACACTCAGGCTGGGCAGCTGCAACCGCATCTGGGCCGCCTGCCCCGGCCGGGCCGCAACCCAGTGCAGGCCCAGTTCGGCCGTTGCCAAGCCATCCAGGCTCGGGGACAGCCACTCGGCAACATACGGTGCAGCCAGATTCAGCGGCAGGCCAGCCAGCCTGGCCGTGATGTCAGCCGCCTGGTCGGTGACCGACCCCTTGAAATCCAGGGCGGCAGATGCCAGCCGGGCGCTGCCTTCGAACGGCATCGGCTGGGTGAACGGCCAGGCCAGCGACCGGGCCTGCACATCCAGCGCACTCAGGCTGAGCTGCACCGGTTTGGCCAGCGCCTCGTCCAGCCAGAGGAGGTCACCGCCCTTGAGTGAGATCTGGTCCACCCCCAGCTTCCAGCCAGAGGACGGCGGTGTGGCCACACTTGGTGCATGATTTTGGCCATTAGCCCGCGTATCCATTGCCTTGATAGCTTTTATTTTTGTAGCACCCTGCGGTGTTGTCGCGGTGTCGAGAACGGTCAGCCAATTCAGCCCGCCGGCACGGTCACGCTGAACGGTCAGGCGTGGCCGGGTCAGTTCCACACGACCCAGTTGCGCCTCCTGCACCAGTGGACGCACCGCTTTCAGTTGCACACTGAGCTGGTCAAAAGCCAATAACTCGTCTGGATTGACCGTCTTGTCGGCGCCCTCAGGGGAGGTCAGCCGGACACCACTGAGCGCGACCTGGCCACTGAGCGTGATCGACGTTTGCGCCGTCTGCGCAAACGCCAGTTTGAGATCAGCATGGAGCACAGCCGAACGCAGGCGCACCGGCATACTGGCGGGCAGGTACGGCAGGTAGGGCGCCAGGTCCAGGTTTTTGATCAGCAGCTGCGCATCGGTCTTGTGGGTCTGGGCAAATGGCGTTGTCGCGGCCGATGAGTCAAACCGGCTGCCATTGAGGTCAAATGCCAGTCTGGGCTGGACCAACACCTCCCGCTTGGAGTCCAGGCTGCTCAAAAACGGCAGGCTCAGTTGCAGCTGGCTCAGGCGATGCGCCTTGTTTAGCGGCTGGTCCGTGAAATCCACCGCGCCGTCGGTCAGGGCCAGGTTGTAGACGGCAAACCCCAGTGGTGAGGCCTCTGACGCCTGGGGCCGGCGGCCCAGTCTGGCCAACACATCGTCCACATCGTAATGACCACCACCGGTATGGGTGAGCGACAAGCGCGGCGCTTCGACCACGAAAGCATCCACCACCGGCGCCCACCGCAGCAGGGACTCCAGCTCGGCATCGATATAAAGACGCTGAATGGTCAACTGCGCCGGTGCAGCAGCCTGGCTCGGCTGCCCTGCGGCACGGGCCACCGTCAGGTCCAGCAGGGTCAGCTCCAGCGACCAGGGCCTGAAGTCCACCCGCCCCAATGACACCTGACGCCCAAGTTGCTCACTCAGGCGGGTTTCAAGTTGCCACTTCAACAACGGTGGCACGGCCAGCCAGCTGAGTCCCCACAACAGCACAACGCCGCACAGGGTCAACAGCATCCGGCGCAACCATGGTTTGGTAGGCATAGGGAACAGCAGCGATGGATCAAGTTTCATGGGAGGTAATTTTCATGGCACCAAAGACCTGGAATCGGGTCACAGCAGTCTTGCTTACACTTTTTACAGAATAACAAATCAATTTGATATGGTTGACTGGTAATATAAAGTCCACCTAGAATCCGCGGCTTCAGACCCTATCCGGGTATACCCTTGCCCGCTGCCGACCTCGGCAACATCATGTCTCTGCATCACCAGGAAAGAAGCTAAGCGCAGGATATTGATAGCGTAACAACCCAGGCGAGCGTTCGGATTGAGCAGCATGTTTTGCCGCCATCCGGGCCCACGCGCAAGAAGGAGAAGCTATGTCAGCATCTAAAAATTTATCCCTGAGTCTGCGACGCACCACCTCACTCGTCGCCAGGGCGTTTTTCAATTTCACCCACAGCAGTTTCGCCTTGATTGGCGTGACGGTACTGTTCATTGCCATCGCCCTGTTTGCCCGGCCCGAGTTGCGCCAGGTCGGGGAAATCAAATTGTTTGGCTGGTTGCAGGAGCGCCAGCTTGAGCTGACCGGACTAGCCAGTGACCTCGTCGCCAGCGACCGGGCCACCGCCACCGACCCCACGGACCTGCCCAAACAGCAGGCGGCCGTGGCGTTCTGGCTCAGCAAAAAATACCGGGTGGCGCCCGAGCCTTTGAGCGCCTTGGTCTCCGAAGCCTATGACGTGGGCACCCGTGCCAAGCTCGACCCCACGCTGATCCTGGCGGTGATGGCGATCGAGTCGGGCTTCAATCCGTTTGCCCAAAGTCCGGTGGGCGCCCAGGGGCTGATGCAGGTCATGACCCAGGTCCACAGCGACAAATACCAGAGTTTTGGCGGCAAATTTGCCGCCTTTGACCCGCTGGCCAATCTGCGGGTGGGGGTGAAGGTGCTGCAGGATTGCATCCGCGTGGCCGGTTCGGTCGAGGGGGGACTCAAGAGTTATGTGGGTGCCGCCAATATCGAGGACGACGGTGGTTACACCGCCAAGGTGATCGCTGAACACCAGCGACTCCAGCAGGTGGCCCAGGGACGCTCGGTGCCGATGTGGCCGCCTGCTGTCGCGGCCCCCAGCAGCCATAACGACAAATCGACCACCGTGGCGCTGAATTAGGCGCGTCAGTTAAAATCCGGCTGTACGCGACTGGCGATAGGCACCTTGACCCGCGGGTTTGTGAGGTGCTGAAGTGGGAACACCACGGGGGAGCGTGCCGCGTAGCCCATTCGGGTTGTGCGTTTAGCCGTTCGCCTGGGCAGCCCTGGTTTCATGCTGCCTGTCCGGGCAGCCTGTGACACAGGCCCAATGTCTTATAGGACTGCCATGTTCAACCGCAACATTCTCATTGAGCAAACCGACCCCGAGCTGTTTGCCGCCATCCAATCCGAAAACCAGCGCCAGCAGGATCACATCGAACTGATCGCCAGCGAAAATTACGCCTCACCCGCTGTCATGGCGGCTCAAGGCACCCAGCTGACCAACAAATACGCCGAAGGTTATCCGGGCAAGCGTTATTACGGCGGCTGTGAATTTGTCGACATTGCCGAGCAGCTGGCGATTGACCGTGTCAAGCAGCTCTTTGGCGCCGAAGCTGCCAACGTCCAGCCACACTGCGGCGCCTCCGCCAACGAAGCCGTGTTCCTGGCTTTCCTGAAGCCCGGTGACACCATCATGGGCATGAGCCTGGCCGAAGGCGGCCACCTGACGCACGGCATGGCGCTGAACATGAGCGGCAAGTGGTTCAACGTCGTCAGTTATGGCCTCAACGACAAGGAAGAGATTGATTACGACGCGATGGAGCGCAAGGCCCACGAAGCCCGCCCGAAGCTCATCATCGCTGGTGCCTCGGCCTATAGCCTGCGCATCGACTTTGAACGTTTTGCCAAGGTGGCCAAGGATGTTGGCGCCATCTTCATGGTGGACATGGCCCACTACGCCGGCCTGATTGCCGCGGGTGTCTACCCCAACCCGGTACCCCATGCCGACGTGGTGACCAGCACCACCCACAAGAGCCTGCGCGGCCCGCGCGGCGGCATCATCCTGATGAAAGCCCAGCATGAAAAGGTCATCAACAGCGCCATCTTCCCGGGCCTGCAGGGAGGCCCGCTGATGCACGTGATTGCCGCCAAGGCGGTGGCTTTCAAAGAAGCATTGCAGCCCGAATTCAAGACCTATCAGCAACAGGTGGCCAAAAACGCCCAGATCGTGGCCGAGACGCTGACAGCACGCGGCCTGCGCATTGTCAGTGGTCGCACTGAAAGCCATGTGATGCTGGTGGACTTGCGCGCCAAAGGCATCACCGGCAAGGAAGCTGAAGCGGTGCTGGGTGCAGCACACATGACCATCAACAAGAATGCCATCCCCAACGACCCGGAAAAACCGATGGTCACCAGTGGCATCCGTGTTGGTACGCCCGCCATGACCACACGCGGATTCAAGGACGAAGAGGCGCGCCTGACGGCCAACCTGATTGCTGACGTGCTGGACAACCCGCGCGACGAAGCGCATATCGCCGCCGTGCGTGCCAAGGTCAATGCCCTGACCGCACGCTTCCCGGTTTACGGCTGAACCCGATGAAATGCCCCTTCTGCAGCCATCCAGACACCCAAGTGGTGGAAACCCGGGTGTCTGAAGACGGGGGCTTCATCCGGCGCCGGCGCCGCTGTGCGTCCTGCGACAAGCGTTTTACCACCTATGAACGCCCGGAAGTCAACTTCCCGGCCATCGTCAAAAAGGATGGCCGCCGCATCGAATACGAGCGGGGCAAACTGCTGGCGTCCATGAAACTGGCACTGCGCAAACGCCCGGTGAGCACCGAACAGGTGGACGG
>NZ_JAQTWM010000151.1 GCF_028689305.1 Rhodoferax sp.
GCGGATCAGTTCCTCGCGCTCCACCACCACACTCAGGGTCGGTGTCTGCACCCGGCCCACCGTGGTCAAAAAGAAGCCGCCGTCACGGGAATTGAAGGCGGTCATGGCGCGCGTGCCGTTGATGCCGACCAGCCAATCGGCTTCGCTGCGGCAGCGTGCGGCGTCGGCCAGGGGTTGCATCTGGGCGTCGCTGCGCAGGTGCTCGAAGCCGTCGCGGATGGCCTGCGGCGTCATGCTCTGCAACCACAGCCGTTGCACCGGCTTGCCCAGCGGCTTGCTGCCACCGGCATACTGTTCGATCAGGCGAAAGATCAGCTCCCCTTCGCGGCCAGCATCGCAGGCGTTGATGAGTTGATCGACGTCCTTGCGTTTGGCCAGTTTCACCACGGCATTCAGACGGGTCTTGGTCTTGTCGACCGGTTTGAGGTCAAAGTGGGGCGGGATCACCGGCAAATGGGCAAAGCTCCACTTGCCACGCTTCACATCAAACGCCTCGGGGGCCTGGATCTCCACCAGGTGGCCTACCGCGCTGGAGACCACATAACGTTCATTTTCAAAATGATCATCATGCTTCTCGAACTTGCCGGCCACCGGGGTGAGGGCACGCACGATGTCCTGGGCGACCGACGGTTTTTCTGCAATAACCAAGGTTTTCATCTGACTACAATTCCATTTCTCGCGCCCGCACACGGGCGCACACACAGGCAGGTGCGCACACGCGCACCCATACGAGTTCACGATACCAAATTTTTACCGTGCCCAGCAAACCACCCGCAAAATCCCGCCGCATCCAGGTGCGCCGCTCTGGTATTCATGGCAAAGGTGTGTACGCAGTGCAAGACATTGCCGCCGGTGACACCATCATCGAATACGTGGGTGAGATCATCAGTTGGGAAGAAGCGCAGGCGCGTCACCCGCATGACCCGGCAGACCCCAATCACACGTTTTATTTCCACATTGATGAAACGCGCGTGATTGACGCACTGGTGCAGGGCAACTCGTCGCGCTGGATCAATCACTCGTGTGATGGCAATTGTGAAGCCGAAGAGCTTGATGGCCGCGTGTTCATCAAGGCGCGGCGTGACATCGCCGCCGGTGAAGAGCTGCATTACGACTATGGCCTGATCATTGACGAGCGCTATACCCCCAAACTCAAGGCCGAATACCCCTGCTGGTGTGGCGCTGCCAGTTGCCGGGGCACACTGCTGGCACCCAAACGCCGGCGCCGGTAGTTCCCATGGCATTGCCTGACATCACTGTGTGGCCCTGTGAGGCAATCTGGCAGGCTGTGGTGCCGCAGTTGCCGGGCTTCAGCGTGGAAGTGGTGCCCGAGATCGATTCCACCAACGCCGAGCTGATGCGCCGCGCACGCGCGGGTCAGGCTGAGCCGGTGTTGCTGGTGGCTGAACACCAAACCGCCGGGCGCGGGCGCCTGGGACGGTATTGGCACAGTGAGGAGGGGCGAGGCGCGGGCGGGCCAGCCTGCCTGACCTTTTCGTTGGGGCTGTCCCTGGCACCACAGGACTGGTCGGGGTTGTCGCTGGCGGTGGGTTTGAGCCTGGCGCAAAGCCTGCACCCGGACATCCGGCTGAAATGGCCCAATGATCTGTGGTGGCGGGACCGCAAGCTGGCGGGCATCCTGATTGAAACCGTTCACGTGGCCAACGTCTATGCCGACCGCCGCCGTTATGTGGTCATTGGCATGGGGGTGAATATCCAGACCCCCACGCCGCCGGGTTTGTCCACCGAAGCGGTCGGTCTGACCGAATTGACCTCCGGCATGGATGCCATGCAGGCGCTGGCCGGCAGCGTGCCGCCGCTGGTCGATGCCATCCTGCGTTTTGAACAGCGTGGTTTTGCGCCGTTTCAGGCCGCATTTCATGCCCGCGATGCACTGGTGCAGCGGGTCGTGACACTCAGTGATGGCAGCCAGGGGCTGGCGCTGGGGGTGGATGCGCAAGGCGCCCTGCAGGTGCAGACGCCGCTGGGCCTGCGCAGTGTCACCAGTGCCGAGGTCAGTGTGCGTCCGGTGCCTGGCCCGGACGATCATCATTCTTAGAGGTGTTGCGCATGTTGCGTCTGGTGGTGCTGGTTTTGCTGATGCTCAACGTGGGTTATTTCGCCTGGGGCCAAGGGTGGTTGTTGCCGTATGGTTGGGGGCCGGTCTCGCAGCGTGAACCACAACGCCTGGCGCAGCAGGTCAGGCCGCAGGCGCTGGTGATCCTGGGGGCGCAAGAGGCGCAACCCACGGCAGCGGCAGTCTCCAGTCTCACCACGTGCTGGCAGGCCGGTGATCTGGATGCAGCGCAGGCGCAGACGCTGCGTGCACTGCTGCAGGCCAAGCTGCCTGACGGCGCCTGGGTCATGGAGGACGTGCTGGTGCCCGAGCGCTGGATGATTTACATGGGCAAGTACGCCAACGCGGTTGAGCTGGCCAAGAAGCGTGAGCAGTTGACCAGCCTGAAAGTGCCTCTGGAGCCGCTGAGCAACCCGGCGTTGGCGCCCGGCTTGTCACTGGGAACTTTTGACTCGGAAGAGGCGGCCAACACGGCCTTGCAAGCGCTGACCCGCCGTGGTGTGCGCACCGCCAGGGTGCTGTCGGTGCAACCTGCGACGCCGCGTTACCGGCTGCGCCTGCCGGCGCTTGATCCGGCCCAGCAGCCGCAACTGGCGCTCATCAAGGAGGCGCTTGCGGGCAAGTCGCTGGAAGCCTGCGCGGTAACTGTTTCGAAGTGACAGGTCCGCTGCGGGCTCACGCGTCCAGGTCGGTTTCCACGGTGGCGGTGAAACGCACCACAAAACGTGCGCCTGGTGGGGTCTGTCCCGGATTGGTGTCTTCCAGACTGACGCTGGCGCCGTGTTGCTGGGCAATTTCGAGCACGATCGGCAGGCCCAGGCCGGAGCCATCCACCTCGGTGCCCAGCGCCCGGTAAAAAGGCTGGAACACCAGTTCACGCTCGGCTGGGGGCACACCGGGGCCGGAGTCCTCCACCTGTAACACCAAGGTGCGCCCGAAAGGGTCGGTCAGGACCCGCGCCGTGATCACCCCGGGCTGCTCCAGGCTCGAAGGGGTGTAATTGATGGCGTTGTCGACCAGGTTACGCACCATTTCCTTGATCAGGGTGGCATTGCCCAGCACCGTGCAGCCGGGCGTGCCGGGCTGTGTGCCTTCGTAGCCCAGGTCGATGTGTTTGTCCAGTGCGCGCGGGACGCAGTCGCGCACCACCGACATGCAGAGTTCGGCCAGATCACACAAGGTGCGTGGCATGGCCGAGCCGCTGCTCTCGGCGCGTGCCAGCGCCAGCAGCTGGTTCACGCTGTGGGTGGCACGGATGCTGGCGCGGCCGATCTGGCGTAAGGACTGCTTCAGGTCTTCGGCGCTGGCGCCTTCGCGCTGAGCCAGATCGGCCTGCATGCGCAAGCCAGCCAGTGGGGTTTTGAGCTGGTGGGCGGCGTCGGCCAGAAAACGTTTTTGCGTGGCAATCGAGTCGGTCAGGCGCAGCAGCAGGTCGTTCACCGAATCCACCAGCGGGGCCACCTCCAGCGGCACGGCCTGGGCGTCGATCGGACTAAGGTCATCGGGTTTGCGGGCGCGGATGCGTTCTTCCAGCTGATGCAGAGGTTTGATCGCCTGCACCAGTGCCAGCCACACCAGCAGCACCGCCAGTGGCAGGATGACAAACTGCGGCAGCATCACGCCCTTGACAATTTCGGTCGCCAGCACCGAGCGTTTTTCCAGGGTTTCGGCGACCTGGACCAGGGCTGGTTTGGACCAGCTGCCCGGCAAGCTGACCCAGATGTAGGCCACCTTGATGTCAAAACCTTTGACCACATCGTCGCGGATGCGGACCTCGTCCAGAACCATCTTGTCTTCTTCGGGCGGTGGTGGCAGTTCACGTTCGCCGCTCAAGAATTCGCCATGGGGTCCCAATACCTGGTAATACACCGTGTCGGAGTCATCGGCGCGCAGCAGTTCGCGTGCCGGGCGCGGCAGGACAAATTCCGCCTGACTGCGCTTGACCGTGATGAGCTGGGCCATGGCACGGGCGTTGTATTCCAGCGCCCGGTCAAAAGGACGTCCGGCAATGCTTTGGGCCACCAGCCAGGTCAGCACCAGACTGATGGGCCACAGCAGCAGCAGCGGTGTGAGCATCCAGTCCAGGATCTCGCCGAACAGCGAGCGTTGCTCACGATGAAAAATATTCATCGCAACAAGGGCCGCAGTGTCGCACCGCCACAAGTAAGGAGGCCATATTCACCCAGGTATTTTTTCCAGGCAGTAACCCAGTCCGCGCACGGTGGCGATACGGATCGGTCCTTTTTCGATCTTCTTGCGCAAGCGGTGGATGTAGACCTCGATGGCGTTGTTGCTGACTTCTTCACCCCATTCACACAGGCGCTCGACCAGTTGGTCCTTGCTGACCAGACGCCCGGCACGCTGTAGCAATACTTCGAGCAAGCCCAGTTCACGGGCCGACAACTCCACCATGGCGCCATCGATGG
>NZ_JAQTWM010000152.1 GCF_028689305.1 Rhodoferax sp.
TCGGTGCCCGCCGCTGGGGCGCTGTGGTGTTTGAAGATGGAGTCACGGTAACCAAACGCACATTGCGCCGCGTTCAGCGTGAACACCCGCCCGGTCTGCAGGTCAATGGCATCCAGCGACTCAAAACGGTCCTGCAGTTCCACGCCATAGGCGCCAATGTTCTGCACCGGTGAAGCGCCCACCGTGCCCGGAATCAGCGCCAGGTTTTCCAGCCCGGGGTAGCCCTGCGCCAGCGTCCAGCGGACGAATTCGTGCCAGTTTTCACCGCCGCCCGCCTCCACAATCACCGCCTTGGCTGTCTCCTGCACCAGCCGGCGCCCCATCACCTCCACCTTGAGCACCAGCGGCTTGACGTCGCCGGTGAGCACAATGTTGGCGCCGCCGCCCAGCACCAGCTTCGGCGCCGTGGCCCAATGCGGGTCGGCCAGCAGGGCCTGCACGTCGGCTTCAGACCGGATGCGTTTGAGCGCATGGGCCTTGGCCACGATGTGAAAGGTATTCATGGCCTGCAAAGGCACGTTTTTCTGGACTAACATGGCGGGATTGTCGAACATTTAGCGAGAACCCTTATGCCCTCTTTTGATACCGTTTGTGAAGCCAAGATGGTGGACGTGAAACACGCCGTGGACAACACGGCCAAGGAAATTGCCACCCGTTTTGATTTCAAGGGCACCCCGGCGGCGGTGGAGCTCAAGGACAAGGAAATCACCCTGATCGGCAACGCCGATTTCCAGCTCAGCCAGATTGAAGACGTGCTGCGCAACAAGCTCACCAAACAAAATGTGGACGTGCGTTTTCTGGACAAGGGTGACGTGCAAAAAGTCGGCGGTGACAAGGTCAAGCAGGTGATCAAGGTGCGTGACGGCATCGAGACCGAGCTGGGCAAAAAAATCCAGCGCCTCATCAAAGACAGCAAGCTCAAGGTGCAGGCCGCCATCCAGGACGGCAAACTGCGCGTCAGCGGCGCCAAGCGCGACGACCTGCAGGCGGCCATGGCGCTGATCAAAAAAGACATCGCCGACATGCCCCTGAGTTTTGACAACTTCCGCGATTAAGCGGTGTCCTGTATGCAGCGCCGCCTGCTGCCACTGACCCTGGCCTGCACCCTGCTGGCAGCCACTGGCAGCGGGTGGGCGCAAAGCGTGGCGCTGGCCGGCCTGCTGGGTAGCAAGGCCCTGATTGTGGTCAACGGCAGCCAGCCGCGCAGTCTGGCGGTGGGTGAGACCTATCAGGGCGTCAAACTCGTCAGCCTGCAGGACAACCGGGCCGAGGTCGATGTCGGAGGCGTGCGCCAGACCTTGCGGCTGGGCGGTGCCCCAGCCAGTGTGGGGAACACCGCCAGCAACGTCAACGGCAGCAAGATCGTGCTGAGTGCCGACTCCCGCGGCCACTTTGTCACCCAGGGGCAAATCAACGGCCAAGCCACCACCATGATGATTGACACCGGCGCCAGTTATGTCAGCCTGTCTGCTGCCCAGGCCCGGCAGATCGGGCTCAACTACCGCAACGGCACGGTTGGCGCCCTCAGCACCGCCAATGGGGTGGTCCAGAGCTGGCGCGTCAAGCTTGACACCCTGCGCGTCGGTGAGGTGACGCTGTATGGCATCGAGGCGCTGGTCTCGGACGGTGCCATGCCCTATGTGCTGCTGGGCAACAATTTTCTGGGCCGTTTTCAAATGAACCGCAACAACGACCAGATGGTGCTGGACCGCCGTTACTGACACCATGAGCCTGATCGTCCAGTCCGAAGACGAATACGAAGACCTGCTGGGGCTGTGGTCCGACCTGGAATCCGGGCTGGCGATGGCCCTGCTCCACCCCGGCAGCACCCAGGAGTTTGCGCAGCGCATCGAGCAGTACGACCACTGGATGCAGGACTTGCTCAAGCAGGACACCGATGTCGGCTTGTACCTGCTGTTCCAGCTGGCCATCAAGTCGCCGGTCGGCTACAGCGCCTCACACGCGCTGATGTGCGCGGTGTTGTGTGATCTGATCGCCCAGGACCTGGCCTTGCCCAGGGCGCAACGCAACAGCCTGGTGCGCGCGGCGCTGACCATGAATGTGGCCATGACCGAGCTGCAGGACCTGCTGGCCAACCAGCGCGGCCGTCCCAGTTTTGGGCAACAGGCAGCGATCCGCTCCCACGCGGCAGACGGTGTGCTGATGCTGGTCGACAAGGGCATCACCGACAAACTCTGGCTCAAAATTGTCAAGAACCACCATGCCGACTGCGCCCCCGACGATCCTGATCCGCCGCGCAGCCTGGCGCATGTGCTGCAGGTGATTGACCGCTACGCGGCCATGATCAGTCCGCGTCAGTCACGGGAAGGCCGCAGCGCCACCGACTCGGCACAAAGCCTTGTGACCGGTGACGCCGGCCACCTCAACGCCGTCGGGCCGGCCCTGGTACGTATCGTCGGCCTGTACCCGCCCGGCACGTTCGTGCAGCTTGACGACGGTGAGCTGGCCATTGTGACCCGCCGCGGCCTCACCCCCTACCAGCCCGATGTGGCCATCGTGATCGACCAGAAAGGCCACGTGATCCGTTCCCCACGGCTGCACCCCACGGCGCAAGGCCAGCCCGGCATCAGCACCGCCCTGGCCGGCACCGAGGTGCAAGAACGCATCAACCACCATCTGATCCTGCAGCTGGGCGCCCGCTCTGCCTCGTAGCTTGCTATATTTTTAATAGCTACATAGATATATAATACGCGGGCTAACAGGCAATTTCTTTCATCAACATCACCCATTCGTGACATCAACCACCCCGCTCCCCCATGAATCCCGCCTGAACCAGGCCTTGCGGGCCTTGTTCCACAGCCAGCGGGTTGCCGCGCTGGGCACCCTGGATGCCGACGGCAAACCGTTTGTTTCGATGGTGCCGTTTGCGGTAGACACCCAAGCCGCTACGCTGGTGATTCATGTCAGCCTGCTGGCGCCGCATACCCGCAATTTGCTGTCCAACCCGGCGGTGTCGGTGATGGTGATGCAGCCCGAGGTGCCGGGGGAGCCCGTGCATGCGCTGCCGCGCGTGTCGCTGGAGGGGCTGGCCAGGCGGCCACTGCCCGACAGCCCGGAGGGACAGTCGGCACGCCAGGCCTACCTGACGCGTTTTCCTGAAGCCGAGCCGATGACGCATCTCGGCGACTTCAGCTTTGTCCAGATCACCCTCGGCAGCGCCCGCCATGTGGCGGGTTTTGGTACCGCCCGGCCGGTGGACGTCGACGATCTGGCCAGCGTCTTGCGGCCGCGTTAAGCGGCAGGTTGCCCCTGAATGAACGCCAGCATCATGCGGGCCACGGCATCACCGTCATGGCCTTTGGACAGGCTGTCGAGACAGGAGGTGTATTGCGCCTCACCCAGCGCGGCGCGCCGCTTGTTGAGCAGAAACGCGCTGTAGTCTTCGACAAACTCAGGGTGCGGCTGCACGCAGAACACCCGGTCTTCCACGGCAAACGCCGCCACCGGGCAAAACTCGCTGGTGGCCAGCAGCCGGGCGCCTTCGGGCAGGTCAAACACCTGGTCCTGGTGGCTGGCCAACAAGGCAATGTGGTTGCGGTCCTGCGCCTGCGGCAGCTCAGGCGCCAGCCATTGGTACTGCATGCGCCCGGCGCCCCAGCCCTGCGGCGCGCGCCCCACCCGGGCACCCAGGCACAGGGCAATCAGCTGGTGGCCAAAACACACCCCGACGAGTTTTTTCCGGGCCTGCAACAGCTGCTCCACCTTCTGGCGCAGCGTTAACACCCAGGGCTCCTGCGAAAAGGCGTCCGCACGGCTGCCGGTCAACAGCACCGCGTCGTAGTCATCAAACGACTCGGGGTACTGACCCTTGACCGTGTTGAAGATGTCCATCTGCCCGGTGGCGCCGGCCTCACGCAGCAGGCGTTCAAACATGGTGCCATAACCCACATAGGTGGCCTCCACGACCGGGTCGAGGTAATCGTTTTCGAGAATGCAGAGTTTCATGGTCAATGTTTGCCTGAGTGGTGTGACTTGTGCCCAGACTTGGGCGCCGGGTGATGTGGATGCCCGTGGTGGGCGCCGTGGGGCACGGAAGCAGCGGCAGGTGCCGCCTTTTTCCCCAGCCGCGACTCGGTGCCCTTGATCAGGCGGTTGATGTTTTCGGCATGGCGGTACACCAGGAACAGCGCCATCACCGCCACCCCGAACGCCACACTTTTGCTGGTGATCCACAACGCACCACCGGCCAGCAGATACAACACCGGGGCCAGCACCGCCGCCGTGATCGAGGCCAGCGACGAATAACGGAACACCAGCGCCATGACCAGCCAGATCAGCATGGTCGCCAGACCCAGCCAGCCATTGAGCCCGAGCAGCACGCCGAGAGCCGTGGCCACGCCCTTGCCGCCGACAAACCTGAAAAACACCGGGTACAGGTGGCCGAGGAACGCCGCCAGGCCGACCATGGCCAGCGTCCCGTCCTGCAGGCCATA
>NZ_JAQTWM010000075.1 GCF_028689305.1 Rhodoferax sp.
AGTTTGCCGACATTTCGTCCGTCGAGGGTTTTCTGGAAGAGCTGCAGGACCGCGCCGAGGACAAAGGCGGCCCGCTGGCGGTCAAGCTGGCACGGGCGCCGGGTGCGCGTGAGCAACGCTGGGCCCACCTGCTGTGCGGACCGGTGGATGAATCAGCCCTGACCCACGCCACCCCCAGCCGCCAACAGGAGGCCGGCGCCATGGAGCGCATCACGCAGCTGGAAGCAGAAGTGGCGCAGCTGCGCAGCACCGTCAACCGGCTGTGCGCCGAGCTCGGCCTCGATACCCTCAAAGCCTAGGTTTCAAGACTGCAGCAAGGGCACCAGCTGTTCCAGGGGAACGGGTCGGCTGAGCAAGTACCCTTGCAGCTTGATGTTGCCCAGTCTTTGCAACTCCTGGCGTTGCGCCTCGGTTTCAACGCCTTCGGCCACCACCTCCATGCCCATGCTCGTGGCCAGACCCAGTGTGAATTCGACAATGCTGTGGCTGTCACGGTCGGTCAGCATCTTGTCGACAAAGCTTTGATCGATCTTGATTTCTGCGGGCCGAATTTTCTGGATGTAATTCAGGCAGGAGTATCCGGTTCCAAAGTCATCAATGGAAATGCGATACCCGTGGGCTTTGAGCGCTGTGAGTGTTTCCATCACCTTGATCTCATCACTCATGATGGCTGATTCAGTCACCTCCACCATCAGCTTGTTGGCGGGGACGGCAAACCGGGTACAGGCGTCATGAAGTGTCTTGACCAGGCGCGGGTCACGCAGCTGCAGGGCAGAAATATTGATCGACAAGGGGAGCTCATGCCCGCTACGCACCAAAACCTCGTAGCTGCGGACGGTGGCGTCGATGATCCAATTCCCGAGCAGGAAAATTTGACCGGTGTCTTCCGCAATCGGAATGAACTGGGCCGGACTGACCTGACCGAGCTCCGGGTGGTGCCAGCGTATCAACACCTCGGCGCTCAGAATGCGCTTGCCGTCCACGCTGTACTGGGGCTGAAACACCAGGGACAGATGCTGGCCCTGGTTGTCCAGGGCGTGTCGCAAGGCATTGTCAATTTTCAGGAAATGCTCAACGCCGGCATTCATCGTACTTTCGTAAAAGCGATAGACATTGGTGCCATCCTGTTTGGCCTTGTACATGGCGGTGTCGGCACAACGCAGCAAGCTGTCCACGTTGCGCCCGTCAGCAGGATAGATGGCGATGCCGGCACTCATGCTGATGTGATACCTGCTGCCCTCAATGCTGAAAGGCCGCTGCAATGACTCGATCAATTGCTTGGCCACGTTGGCCGCCTTGATGCCGTCAGCGCCTGGAATCGCCACCACAAACTCATCACCGCCCCATCGCGCCAGAATATTGGCCGGTTCAATCTGGGCTTTGAAGCGATTGGCGACTTCTTTCAAGACCATGTCGCCGGCCGGATGCCCCAAAGTGTCATTGATGTGTTTGAACTTATCCAGATCAACAAACATCAAGGCCATGCCCTGGTTGTCCTGACGGGCCTGTGCAAGCAGCAACTCCACGTCTTGTTGCATCAGGTTGCGGTTGGGCAGGTCGGTCAGCTGGTCGTAGTTGGCCAGGTGGACCAGGCGGCGTTCATAGTCCTTTTTTTCGGTGATGTCGTCAAAAATGCCGATGAAATGGGTGATGACGCCTCGTTCGTCCCTGAGTGTGTTGATGGTCAGCCACTCTGGATAGATGTGCCCGTCCTGGGTGCGATTCCAGACCTCGCCCTGCCAACTTCCGTGCCGGGTAATGTCTTTCCACATCGATTGGTAAAAATCCGCCCCATGACGCCCCGAATTCAGCACGGCAGGCGTTTTTCCCAGCACATCTTCTGCAAGGTAGCCAGTGATGCGGCTGAAGGCCCGGTTGACCCGCACAATGCGATTGTGCTGATCGGCAATCAAAATCCCCTGACCACTTTCATTGAACACCCGGGCCGACAGCCGGAGTTCTGCATTGTTGTGCTGCAGCGAACTGACCAGCGAAGTCAGTGATCGCGCGAATAGCGCCAATTCCCCGTTACCGATTGGCTGAGGAATCTCTGCACTCAAGTCCTCATTGCGAATTTTCTCAGCCGCCACGGACAAAGCTTCCAGCGGACGCAGATGCCGATTCAGGACAAACCACAAAATGGCACTGAACAAAACCGCTGTGGCCAGTCCGCTCAACAGGATCAGACGTGACAAGTCTTGCGCCGGACCAAAGGCCGAAACCTCTGCCTTGCGGGCCACCACGGCCCAGCCCATGCCCGGGTAATTGCGAAACGGTACTTCGCGCACCGTCGCAGTCAGGTAACGCTGCTGATCAGGCCATGTTTCCACCGCGACCTGCCGTTGATGTTGGGCCAAGCCCTGGTAAGTTTTGAGCGATGCCAGCTCGACTTTCAAGGAGGGCAGCTGGGGTGTGCCCATGAGCACCTTGCCATGCTTGTTGAGCACGATCACATCCAGCTGGTCACGAGACAGCTGATCGAGCATGGTTTCGCGCACCTCAAACGCCCAGTCCAGACTCAGGTGGCCGCAAATCACCCCAAGAAATTTGCCATCGTTGTCATAAACCGGCGCCGAGAGGTCGACCAGACGCAACGGCAAGTCATCCCACTTCGGCTTGGGCAGCAATTTGGCCAGCAAAAACGCGTCGTGGGCATCGCCAAAGTGAAGTCCATCTCTTCCCTTGATGAACCATTCCCGCTCAGCCACACTTTTTCCAAGCAACAGGTTGTCGCTTGCAGCGACGATGGTGCCGTTGGCATCGGTCATGCCAATCCAGGCGTAATACGGATAAGCTAGACGGGTTCGCTCAAAAATGAGCCTTTTGCGCTCGGCGGGAAAAGTCGCATCCTTGATGCGGTCATGCCCTGCCAGAAACAAAATTTCATTGGCCCGGGTGCTCATGTCATGCGCCAATTGTGATGACATGCGAACGGCAATGTTCTGCAATAGCGCACTTTGGTCACGCTCGATTTGTGAGCGGCTCAGATGGCTGGCAATTTGGCTCACCAACAGGGCGCTGAACAGAGCCAACGCACCGATACTCAGCGCCAGACGCCATTTCAAACCCAACTTCACCATGATTTGCCCCTCTAGGGAATTGGACGGCTTCTGAGTTGCAGCAACTCAGTTCCAAAGCCTTTTCACTCATCCCTGAAGTGATATTGCCCCTGAGGACGTCATTTTACCTGGCTACTGGCGAAACCGACGACCGGAACAAGTCATGAAGGGTGCCGCGTCCGGGTGTGGCCCAGGCAGATCGTGGCCCTTGTCAGCACGCACAAGGACCGCCTGGTTTTACTGTGCCTCACGCACCCGAAGAAACGAGGCAAACCGCGGCAGCCCTTTGGGCGTGCGGTCCCGGTAGCGATAGGTCACGATGCTGCCCACGGGTGGCGGGGTGGTGCGCTGGGCATCGGTGAACCCCGTTCCCAGGGCAAAGCGTTGACCATCAGGCAATTCCAGCAACAGGGCACCGAGTTGGCCGGCATGACGGCCTTTGCCCGGCAGGTGGGCAAGCACCCGCGCCTCTTCGTCCGGTACCGGCTTGAGCTTGAGCAGGGCGCTGCTGCGTCCAGGCGCCCACAAGGCGCTGGCCCGGTGCAACACCAGCCCCTCGCCACCCTGCCTGACCGTGTTGGCCAACAACACCCGTAACGCGGCCTGATCCGTCCCGGGCTGTTGGGCCACAGCCTTCAACCACGGCAGTCCGGCCTGCGCCACCACGGCCAAGATCTGCCGGGCACGTTCGGCAAACGGTCCAGCAGCACCGGGCAAGTCAAAAATCATGTACCGCACGGCACGCCAATCGGCCTCCACTGGAGTTTGCCGACGCACGATGCCAGAGACTTCATCAAAACGCCCGCGCCCCAGCCACAACTCTCCGTCCAGCGGTATTTTGGGCAACCCGGCGATGAACCAGGGTGGAGCAGCCAGCGGCAAGCCACTGCGAAAACGCAGCTGGCTGCCGTCCCAGAACGCCCGCACACCGTCAAGTTTTTCGCTGATCAGAAACTCACCGGGATTTTGTTGGGTCTGCCAGTCGCGCGCCAGCATCAGCGCCGGTGCCATGGCCACCGACGCCTGCAGCGTAGCGGCGTCCGCTGCCACGGCGTTGGCCGGCCATGGCACACCGCCCAAAAACAGCGCCAGGCACGCCGTGGGAATAACGACCTGCCCAGACATGGCGTTCACCACAACCACGCTTGACTCGTGACCCCGACTACCGCACAAGACGCACCAACACACCCGCTGTTGGGCGGCGGATGCTCAGCACACTGCCGGTACCAAAGTCCACCACCCAGGCGTAAGAAGGCAAGCGCACATCCGGTGAGGCTGACCAATAGTTGACCCCCGTCGTGCCGGGAAACACGGCGAGGTCAATGGCCGGCCCCTGGGTGCTGGCCACCAGGCTGGCAAGTTCCTTGACATTGGGCAGCCGCCACCCGGTCTGCGTCTGGGCCTGGACCAGGGCCTGCTCATGGGTCAGGCTCGTTGCCGCGCCGCTGCACACCGTGCCACTCCAGGTTTGGCCTTCACTGCAACGCCGCCAGGTCAGTTTGGTCTGAGTGTCCGTCACTTCCGAACCATCGCTGGAATAGCTGTAACGTGTCTGCGCCGCCACTTGACTGCCTGCGGCCAAGGCGCCCACCAGGCTCAGCACCTGCAGCACGCGCCACTTGTGAATGGGATTGATCAACTTCATGAATCTGTTTCCTTGCACGATATGCCGGTGCACGACGGTTAACGCACCAAACGGGCTTCCACACTGCCGGTGGCCACCCCGATGCTGTCAACGCGGCCACTGACCACATCGACCGCCCAGACGTTGGTGCTGGTGCCATACGGAGAGCTGGAGTAATACCAGGCGCCTTTGGTCAACGGGAACCAGCTCCAGTCCATGGCCAGGGCCGGGTCGGTCGAGCCGTAGTTCAGCAGGCTCTGCAATTCATGACGGGTTGGCAGGCGCCAGTCGGTGTAACCACAAAGAATGGCTGTGTTGGCGGCCGTCACCAAGGCCGCAGCCTCCTGGTTGCGCGCCATGCCTGCCGCGGCTGCCAGGGTGGTGCTGGCCCGCTGCCAGGTCAGGCCGGTTGCGTTGTCGCGGGCGCAGTCGGGCCCAATCAGGCTGTAACTCAGCCCCAAAGAACCGTCGGTGCTGTCGGGCACCAGCACGTCCCGCCCCACCATGCCATCCTGTTTGCTGTTGAGCGCCAGCGCCTGGGCACTGCTGCAGCTCACCAGGGCGTCACTGCCGGCGCCGTAACACTGATTGGCGCCAACGCCGGTATCAGCCAGCACCCCGAGCGAACCGGGGCCAATCGCCACGGTCAATGTCTGCTGCCCAATCCAGTACCCGCCCTTGGCCACCGCATCGCTGTAGATGGTGGCGATCTTGCTTCCTGTCACGGCACCCGCGGTACAAACGGCGGTGAATCCGGTCGCGGTATTGGCCTTGGAGGCATCACAACTCGCACCATCAATGGTCAAGGTGGCTGTCAGCGGCAGATTGCTGCCCGTCACGGTCATGGTGGTGGCCACGCCAACCTCCATGGTTGCTGGCGTCAACGCCGTCACCGTGGGAGCCCCCGCAGAAGTCCCCGCGGTGGTGAAACTGGCGCCACCACCACAGCCGACCAGTGCCAACAGGGTCACCCCCCCCAGCACACTTCCAACGACCCAACGCTCATTCCATTTGCTGGACATCCTGCAGTCCTCCATCTAAATCTGCTGGGCATGCTACCACCGCTCAGGCCGCCAACCGGGACGACTTGGGCACATGCGCCAGCAGAAAAGCCATCTGATCCACCAGAATGCGACGGTTGCGCAGGATGAAGTCCTCCCACAGGCTGGGCACATAGGGAGCATACAGCAGCGGCATGTGCGCCTGCTCGGGCGTGCGGTGACTCTTGCGGTGATTGCAGGGGCGGCAGGCGGTGACCACATTCATCCAGGTGTCCACGCCGTTTTGGGCAAACGGAATGATGTGCTCGCGGGTCAGTTCTGACTCGGGAAACTGCTCGCCACAATAGGCGCACAGGTTACGGTCACGGGCAAACAGCTTGCTGTTGGTCAAACCGGGCTTGAGGTCGAACGGGTTGATGTTGGGCACCCCCCTGGTGCCAATGATGCTGGAGACCGTGATGATGGACTGCTTGCCAGTCAGGGCGTTATGCCCCCCATGGAACACGGCCACCTCGTGGCCCATTTCCCAGCGCACCTCTTCAGCCGCATAGTGAATCACCGCCTGTTCCAGCGAAATCCACGACTGGGGCAGCCCCTGGGCTGACAGCTTCAAGACTTTCAAAACGAACCTCCTGAAAAACGAGGAAACACTGACTGCACAAACCATGCAGCTGAGGCGTTCAGCGCGTTGGTACGAGTCTGGCGCACAATATACATCTTTTGCGTGTCAAACTGACTTCAGGCGCTTTGAATATATGCGCAGCATGCTATTAAAACTATAACGGTTTATGAAGATTTTTCGCGGGTTCAAACACCCCGGCATTGCACCGGCCTGTGCCCTGACAATTGGCAACTTCGACGGTGTTCACCGTGGCCACCAGGCCATGCTGTCCTTGCTCAAAGGCGAAGCGCAACAGCGCGGTGTGCCCAGCTGCGTGCTGACCTTTGAGCCACATCCACGCGACTTTTTCGCGGCTCTCACCCATAACCCGGCGCTGGCTCCGGCACGGGTCGGCACCTTGCGCGACAAGCTCATCGATCTGGCCCAGTGCGGCGTGGACCAGACCGTGGTGGTGCCGTTTGACCGCCGATTGGCCGACCTGTCGCCGCAGGCGTTCATCGACACCGTGCTGCTGCAGGGTCTGGGCGCCCGTTATGTGCTGGTAGGTGATGATTTCCGTTTTGGCCAGCGCCGCGCCGGTGATTACGCCGCGCTGGATGCAGCCGGCGTCACCCAGGGTTTTGACGTGGCCCGCATGAACAGCTACGAAGTGCACGGCCTGCGGGTATCGAGCTCAGCGGTGCGTGACGCCCTGACGCAAGGGCGCATGGCGGACGCCACCCGGCTGCTGGGGCATCCCTATGACATTTCGGGCCATGTGGTGCATGGCCGCAAATTGGGCCGCAGTCTCGGGTTCAAGACACTCAACATGCGTTTTGCCCACTGGAAACCTGCCGCCAGCGGCATTTTTGCTGTGCTGGTGTATGGCCTGAGCGAGCAGCCGCTGCCCGGCGTGGCCAATCTGGGCGTGCGACCATCGCTGGATCCGAACGACGTCAACGGTGGCCGGGTGCTGCTGGAAACCCATTGCCTGGACTGGCCGCTGGAACTGGGCCCCGAGGGGGCCTACGGTAAAATCATCCGCGTGGAGCTTCTCCACAAACTGCACGACGAACTCAAATACGACTCCCTGGACGCATTGACCGCTGGCATCCGTCAAGACTGCCAGGATGCCCGTGCCTACTTTGCTACAACGCGCCAAAAATGACCACTCCTACCGATTACCGCAGTACCCTGAACCTGCCCGACACCCCTTTCCCGATGCGCGGTGACCTGCCCAAGCGTGAACCCTTGTGGGTGAAAGACTGGGAAGACAAGGGCCTGTACCAGAAACTGCGCGCCAGCCGTTCTGGCCAGCCGAAATTTGTGCTGCATGACGGCCCGCCCTACGCCAATGGCCAGATCCACATGGGCCACGCCGTCAACAAGATCCTGAAAGACATGATCGTCAAGGCCCGCCAGCTCAAGGGCCTGGATGCCGCCTACATCCCTGGCTGGGACTGCCACGGCCTGCCCATTGAGAACGCGATTGAGAAAAAGTTTGGCCGCGCCCTGGCGCGTGACGACATGCAGGCCAAAAGCCGCGCCTATGCCACCGAGCAGATCGACCTGCAACGCGCCGACTTCAAGCGCCTGGGCGTGCTGGGTGACTGGGACCACCCCTACCGCACCATGGACTTCAAGACTGAAGCCAATGAAATCCGTGCTTTCAAACGGGTCATCGAACGCGGTTTTGTCTACCGCGGCCTCAAGCCGGTGTATTGGTGTTTTGACTGTGGCTCCAGCCTGGCTGAATTCGAGATTGAATACGCCGACAAGAAGTCGCAAACGCTGGATGTCGGCTTTTTGTGCGCCGAACCAGCCAAATTGGCCAGCGCTTTTGGCCTGCCCGAGATCACCCGGGACGCCTTTGCCGTCATCTGGACCACCACCGCCTGGACCATTCCCGCCAACCAGGCGCTCAACGCCCACCCTGAGCTGACCTATGCCTTGGTCGACACCAAGCGCGGCCTGCTGGTGCTGGCGGAAGAATTGGTCGCCAAGTGCCTGGAGCGTTTTGGCCTGACCGGCACTGTGCTGGCCACAGCCAATGGCAAAGCGCTGGGCGGCATCCATTTCAAGCACCCGTTGGCCCATGTGGATGCGGGTTACGACCGCCTGAGCCCGGTGTACCTGGCCGACTACGTGAGCGCCACGGACGGCACCGGCATCGTGCACTCCGCCCCAGCTTACGGCGTGGAAGACTTCAACAGTTGCGTCGCGCACGGCATGGCCTACGACGATATCCTGAACCCGGTGCAAGGCAACGGCGTCTACGCCCCCGAGCTGCCTCTGTTTGGTGGCCAGCAGATCTGGAAAGCCTGCCCGGTCATCATCGACGCCTTGCGCGAAGCCGGCCGCCTGTTTGCCACCGAAAACATCGTGCACAGCTACCCGCACTGCTGGCGCCACAAAACCCCGGTGATCTACCGCGCCGCCGCCCAGTGGTTCATCCGCATGGATGAAGGTGTTGGCATTTTCACCAAGGACAAGGCACCCAGGACGCTGCGCCAGATTGCACTGGACGCCATTGAAGAAACCAGCTTCTACCCCGAAAACGGCAAGGTGCGCCTGCGCGACATGATTGCCGGACGGCCCGACTGGTGCATCAGCCGCCAGCGCAGCTGGGGCGTGCCCCTGCCCTTCTTCCTGCACAAGGACAGCGGCGAACTGCACCCCCAAACCATGGAGATGCTCGACATCGCCGCCGACATGGTCGAGGCTGGCGGCATTGAGGCCTGGAGCAAAGCCAGCACCGAAGACATTTTCAGCCAGGTGGGCTGTGCCGCCGACGCCGTGCACTACACCAAGAGCGGTGACATTCTGGAAGTCTGGTTTGACTCCGGCACCACCCACACCACGGTGCTCAAGGGCTCCCATGCCGGCGCCGGGCACGCATCGGGACCAGAGGCCGACCTGTACCTCGAAGGCCATGACCAGCACCGCGGCTGGTTCCACTCCAGCCTGCTGACCGCTTGCGCCATGTATGACCGCGCGCCCTACAAAGGCATCCTGACCCATGGCTTCACGGTGGACAGCAAGGGCCACAAGATGAGCAAGAGCGCCGGCAACGGCGTCGACCCGCAGGAAACCAGCAAGAAACTCGGCGCTGAAATCATCCGCCTGTGGGTGGCCGCCAGCGACTACTCCGGCGACATCGCCGGCGACGACAAGATCCTGGCTCGCGTGGTCGACATCTATCGACGCGTGCGCAACACCCTCAAGTTCCTGCTGGCCAATGTCAGCGACTTCGACCCGAGCGTGGACAGCGTGTCCGCTGACCAGTTGCTGGAGATTGACCGCTACGCCCTGAGCCGCGCCGCCCAATTGCAAGCCGACATCCTGGCACATTACGAGGTCTATGAATTCCACCCGGTAGTGGCCAAGCTGCAGATTTACTGTTCGGAAGACCTCGGCTCGTTCTACCTCGACATCCTGAAAGACCGGCTCTACACCAGCGCACCCAAATCGCTGGCGCGGCGCAGTGCCCAGACGGCGCTGTGGCAGCTCACCCAGGCCATGCTGCGCTGGATGGCCCCGTTCCTGAGCTTTACCGCCGAAGAGGCCTGGGCCGTGCTGGGTGCCGAGGGCAAAACACCGGCAGCGACACGCGAATCCATTTTCATGGACAGCTACAGCACCCTGGCCGAGCCCGATACCGTGTTGCTGGCCAAGTGGTCACGCATCCGCGAAATTCGCGACCTGGTCAACAAGGACATCGAGGTGCTGCGCGCCGATGGCAAGCTGGGCTCGTCCCTGCAAGCCAACGTCACCCTCACCGTGGCGGCAGAAGACCATGCCTTGCTGACCAGCCTGGGCGATGACCTCAAATTTGTGTTCATCACATCCGCTATTGAATTGATAGCAGGAAGTGCGCTATCTATCCGGGCTAGCACCTCAAATGCCGTGAAATGCGAGCGCTGCTGGCATTACCGGGATGATGTGGGCAGCGACGCCGCCCACCCAACCCTGTGTGGCCGCTGCACCAGCAACCTGTTTGGCGCGGGTGAAACCCGCCACTGCGCCTGATGGCCCGCAAACCGGGTGCTGGCAGCAGTTCGGGCAAGCTGTGGCCCTGGCTGACCCTGGCGCTGCTGCTGATCCTGATCGACCAGTTCACCAAGGTGCTGGTGGTGGGTTATTACCAGCTTGGCGACAGCACTCGGGTCACCTCCTTTTTCAACCTGGTGCGGGTGCACAACAGCGGCGCGGCGTTCTCGTTTCTGGCTGGTGCCACTGGCTGGCAGCGTTGGCTGTTTACCGGCATCGGTCTGGCCGCCGCCGGCCTGATTGTCTGGATGCTCAAGTCCCACCCGGGGCAAAAGCTGTTTGCCTTTGCCATGGCCTGCATTCTGGGGGGCGCCATCGGCAACGTGATTGACCGGGTGCTCTATGGTCATGTGGTGGATTTCCTGCAATTTCACTGGAGCTGGTTGACACCAGTGTTCGCTGGCGGCTATTTTCCGGCTTTTAACATTGCCGACAGCGCCATCACGGTAGGCGCCACCTGCCTGATTCTGGATGAGCTCTGGCGGGTGCGCCGCACGCGCTGAACCGCTGAATGAAAGGACTGCCTTGACCCATCTTCTGAACCTCCTGGCCGCCATTGCCCTGCTGGTGTGGGGTACCCATCTGGTCCGCAAGGACACATTGCGTGTCCTGGGTGCCAACTTGCGCCAGATCCTGGCGCGAAGTGTGGGAAACCGCATCAAGGCGTTGCTGTCCGGGGTCGGGGTTACGGCACTGCTGCAGTCCAGCACCGCCACGGCGCTGATCATTTCGGCCTTTGTCGGCCAGGGCCTGATGGTGTTGTCCTCCGCGCTGGCCGTGATGCTCGGCGCCGACCTGGGCACCAGCCTGATGGCCATGCTGTTCTCGCGTGACCTGTCGTGGTTGTCACCACTGTTCATTTTTGTCGGCGTGGTGCTGTTCATCGCGCGCCAGTCCACCACCGTGGGGTACACCGGTCGCATCCTGATTGGACTGGGCCTGATGTTGCTGGCGCTGAGCCTGGTCAGGGTGTCAGCCAATGAACTGACCCGCGCTGAGGCGGTGCGGGCATTGCTGGCCTCGCTGGGCAGCGACCGCCTGCTGGAAATCACCGTCGGTGCCGTGTTGTCGGTGCTGAGTTACTCCAGCTTGGCCATTGTGCTGCTGATTGCCACACTGGCCGGCAGCCAGGTGGTCACCGTTGACGTGGCCCTGGGCCTGGTGCTGGGCGCCAATCTGGGCAGCGGCCTGCTAGCCGTTCTGACCACCCTGCGCAGCCCGATAGAAGCCCGGCAGGTGCCTCTGGGCAACCTGATCTTCAAACTGATGGGGGTGGCGCTGATGGTGCCGCTGATGGACTTCTGGACCCGTCAACTGCACGCCTCAGTGGCTGATGTCGCCACCATGGTGGTGCTGTTCCATTTTGTCTTTAATGCGCTGGTCTGCGTGCTGTTCATCGGCCTGACCGATGCCGTGGCTCGCTGGGTGAACTACTGGCTGCCCAAACCGGTCAGCACCAACCTCAATGGCCGGCAACGGCACCTGGACCCGTCGGCGCTGGCCACCCCCTCGGTGGCGCTGGCGTGTGCCGTGCGCGAGGCCATGCACCAGTCGGATGTGGTGGAAACCATGTTGCGCGGTGTGCTGGATGTGATCAAGACCAATGACCAGGCGCTGGCGCAGTCGCTGCAGAAAATGGACGATACCGTTGACGCGTTGTACTCCGATATCAAGTATTACCTGACCAAGATTTCGCGCGAGGCCCTCAACGACAAGGAAGGCCGGCGTTGGACCGACATCATCAGCTTCACCATCAACATGGAGCAGATTGGTGACATCGTCGAGCGGATTCTGGAAGACATCGAAACCAAAAAGATCAAGACCGGGCGCGAGTTTTCCCAGGCTGGCATGGCAGAGATCACCGAGCTGCATGGCTACCTGGTGGCCAATCTGCGTCTGGGCATGAGCGTGTTCCTCAATGATGACCCGCGTGACGCCCTCAAACTGCTGGAAGAAAAGACCCGCTTCCGTGATCTGGAACTGCAGTACGCGGCCAATCACCTGAATCGCCTGACCGATAACACACTGCAGAGCATCGAGACCAGTTCACTGCACCTGGACCTGATCAGTGAACTCAAACGTGTCAATTCGCTGATCTGCTCGATTGCCTACCCGATTCTGGAATCAGCCGGTGCCCTGGCGCCCAACCGCCTGCGCCAGCATGTGTCTCCGGCAGACGCCACGGATAAACAGGCCGACCTCAAGACGGAAGCGGTCATTGCCGCCCAAACGCTGTCCAACAAGTAGCCTTCACGATCCATTTGACGATGGATCAACCAGAGTCGCTACACTCCGATCAGCTCCCTCGGCGACGCTGCCATGCTGCTGGCAAGACAGGGCTGGCAGTTCGCCGAACTTGATGAAGACGCATCCACACCAGATGCACAACAAGGTGAACGACTATGAACTTTGTCATCATCGGTGCCGGCCCAGCCGGCGTGCGCGCGGCTGAAACCCTGCGCGAAAACGACCCCAACGCCAACATCACCTTGGTCGGCGGGGAACCCGGAGAGCCCTATGCCCGCATGGCTATCCCCTACATCCTCAACGGGGCCATCGACGATGCCGGGGCCCGCCAGCGCCGCTCGCCCCACCACCTGCAAGCGCTTGGCATCCGCTACCTCCATGGCAAGGCGCTCAAAGTGCATGCCGGCCCGAACGGCGGTCAGGTTGATCTGGAAAGCGGCTCACCCCTCCCCTATGACCAGCTGCTGGTGGCGACCGGTTCGTCCCCAACGCTTCCGCCCATTCCTGGCACCGATGTGCCCGGCGCGGTGACGTGCTGGACGCTGGAAGACGCCCACCAGATCGCTGCCAAACTCGTGCCCGGCGCCCGCGTGGTGATGCTGGGCGCGGGCTTTGTGGCGGGTGTGTGCATGAAGTCGCTGGTCAACAGCGGGGCCAAACTGTCGGTGGTGGCCGGGCGCTCGGGCCAAATTCTGCGTTCAATGATGACCCCGGTCGGCAGCCGCATGCTGCAGCGCTGGCTCGAAGGCCGCGGGGTGGAAGTCATCACCACCGGGCGAACCCTGGGCATTGAACCGGGTCCGCGCCTGGTCATGGACACACGCAGCATCGATGCCGACCTGATCATCCTGGCCACCGGCGTGCACCCCAATGTCTCTTTCCTCGAAGGCACCGGCGCCGAGATCCGCAGCGGGGTTGTGATCGACGCGCACATGCGCACCACCGTGCCCCACATTTACGCCGCTGGCGACGTGGCCCAGGGGCGTGACTTCTCCACCGGCGAGTGGGTGGTACACGCCCTGCAGCCCACCGCCACCGAGCATGGCCGCATCGCGGCCCTGAACATGCTCGGCAAGGACGTGCCCTACCGTGGCAGCCTGAGCATGAATGTGCTCGACACGGTGGGCCTGATCTCCCACACCTTCGGCCTGTGGGATGGCATCGCGGGCGGCGACCACACCGAAGTGGTGGACGAAGCCAACTTCATCTACACCCGCCTGTGTTTCGATGGTGACCAGTTGATCGGCGCCATCACCATCGGCCACCCGCACCACGTGGGTGCGATCCGCGGCCTGATCCAGTCACGCCGTCACCTGGGCGCCTGGAAAGACCAGCTCATGAAGAACCCGCACTTGGTGATGGATGCGTTTGTGGACCTGAACAACGGCTGACGCTGCCCCAGCCGGTGCACGGGTATTCGTTGGCCAGAGGGCCGTTCGTATCAACACCTCAACCGCCCCCCCGCTGCATGTACAAATCAAAACGCTTCATGAACGCATGGCGTTGCGCCTCGTCCAGCCCGGCAAAACGAAAATTCACCCGCAGCACCGGGATGCGAACCAGGCCAATCACACGCGGGGCGGCCACCTGCCATTTCAGGCCCAACGCGCCGTCACCGATGCGCACACCAGCTGAACCGGTGTGCAGTTTCCAATGGTGCTCACCCACCGCCTGGGGCAGCCAGCGCAGCCACTCAAGCTCGGTGCAGCCCATCTCGCGCTCAAAGTGCTCGGGGTAAAACGCTTGCATTTTGATAGCACACTGTTCTTATTTCATCTGGGCTAGCGGCTGATTTCTTATAAAAACCTCAGCCCCCGGCAATCGGCGGCCAGATGGCCAGCACGTCACCCTCGGCCAGGGTTTGGCTGGTGCGTTGCTCGGGCGCGATGTACGTGCCATTGACCAGCACCAGATGCACCTGTTTGGGCGGCAGGCGGTACTGCTCGACCAGCTGGCTGATGGTGGTCTCGGGCGCAATGTCCAGCGCCACGATGTTGGTGTATTTGGACTCTGGCGGCAGGTAGTCGGTGAGTGAGGCGAAGAGTTTCAGGGTGATGTTCATGCCCGCTTATCCTAGCGCTTGCGCCCGGTTTTGCCGCCGGCCCAGTCGTCCTGCCTCAGCGCCGAGGCCTGATAGGCTTCCACCAGGCGGGTCGGGTCCTGCATCAGCTTGTCTTTCCACGGCCCCAGTTTGATCTGGCCTTCGACCAGGCCGCGCATCACGCCGATGTGTTCGGTCCAGCCGACCGCGTTGCAGCCGACCATCACGTCATCCTGAAAACGCAGGCTCAGGTGGCGGCCCGAGGCTTTGTCGGTCAGCTCCACATGCTCGCCGCCGGGTGTGCCCTGCCAGTCGCCAAAGCTGGCCGAGATCAGGCCCAGGGTGTCGAGCACGTTGATTTGCGTCACGCCATTGAGGTCGGCCTGCGCGGGTTTCCCCTGGGCGAAGGCCACCATGTTGGCGGCGGCAATACGCGCCTGCTCGGCAGCGTTGGGCTGGATGGCGCTGACCATGGTTTTGCCGGACACCTTGTCAAAGGCTTCGGCACAGTCGCCAGCGGCGAACACGCCGGGCACGTTGGTTTGCAGGTGTTCGTCGGTCAACACGCCCAGCAGGCAGGTGATGCCGGAGTTCTCCAGAAAACCAATCGCCGGGCGCACGCCTGCGGCGCTGATGACCAGGTCGGCTTGCATGGACGTGCCGTTGGACAGCTTCACGGTCAACGGCGTGCCGGGCTCGATCGATTCGACTTTCGTGCCGGTGAAGACTTCAACGCCTTTGGCCTCACACCAGTCGCGGATCATGCCGCCTGCCGTGGGGCCCATCATGCGCGGCACCATGCGATCGCCCATCTCGACCACGCTTAAGCGCACGCCGCGTGCAGTGAGCGCTTCCATGATGATGCAGCCGATGAAACCGGCGCCGAGTTGCAGCACCCGGGCACCGGGCTTGGCGCGCAAGCAAATAGCGCGTGCGTCGGCCAGGGTCCAGCAGGTGTGTACACCTTCAGACTCGATGCCGGGAATGGGCGGGCTGACCGGGTGCGAGCCGGTGGCGATCAGCAGGGTGTCGTAGTTGAGTGTTTCACCATTGGCAAATGCTATTGTTTTGGTAGCTGCTTGTGCAGATTTCACCTGGGCTTGAAGCACATTGATCTTTAAATCTTCAAAATGTGTCGGGCTTTTGCGCAGGTAGGTGCCGCGCTCGTCGATGTTGCCCATCAGCAGGTAGGGAATGGCCATGCGCGAGTAAGACGGCTCAGGCTCATCGCCGATGAGGGTGATGCTGTCTAAGGGAGCCAGCTTGCGGATGGTCTCGGCGGCAATGACACCGGCGGGGCCGGCACCGAGGATGACGTGGTGGGTCATGTGGGGTTCTCCAAAAAGAAAGCGGCCACTGAGACCGCTGCTTTGTGATGTGGAAACGGCAGAAGCCGCAATACCTGGGTTGAGCGGTGCGGCGGGAGCCTTGTTCACAGCTCCCGCTGCTGCCGTTTACAGACTCAGCCGCTCGCGGGTGGCGGCGGTCGGGCGGCCTTCTGCATCCCAGCCGCGTGCTTCGTAGTACAGCGGCAGCATGCTGGCCAGCTCGTTCACCTTGCCTTTGGCCGGGCCGGTCTTGCAGGCTTCTGTCAGCAGGCGCGGCGGCAGGCTGTCGTCTTTGGACGTGAAACCGGCGCGGTTGTTGAACTCGCGTTCCATGTTCCAGATGCGTTCGCCGATCTTGGCCAGTTCTTCAATGGTGTACTGCTCGCCGCAGGCACCCTGCATTTGGGGTGACAGGTCTTGCAGGCCCCAGGCGAAGGTGGTGAAGATGCACAGGCCGCTTGAATCAAACGCGGCGGTGGCATCCTGGAAGGCCTTGACCAGCTCGGGCTTGCCCTGACTTTCCAGCGGGTCGGTCTTGACCGGGATACCAAGGATTTCCGACGCAATGGTGTAGCCGCGCAGATGGCAGCCGCCGCGGTTGCTGGTGGCGTAGGCCAGGCCAATGCCCTGGATGGCGCGGCCGTCGTAGGCTGGGAATTCCTGGCCTTTGCTGGACATGCTGAGTTCCGGGTGGCCGTACTTGGCGGTCAGGCGTTTGGAGCCTTGGCCGATTTCCTTGCCAAAGCCGCGGCCATTGACGGTTTCTTCGGCCAGGAAAGCCAGTGCGCGGGCCGAGCCAAAGTTGGCTTCGATACCGACTTGCTCCTTGGTCAACACACCCATGCCATACAGCTCCATCACCGCGCCGACGGTGGCTCCGAAGCTGATCGGGTCAATGCCCTCTTCGTTACAGAGGAGGTTGGCGTATTGCAGGCATTCCAGGTCATTCACGCCATTGGCCGCACCCAGCGCCCAGGCGGCTTCGTACTCCAGGCCGCCATTAGCCCCGCGGTACTGCGGCTTGTTTTCGATGGTGAAGTGGCCCTCGTCCATCTTGCTGATGCGCCCGCAGGCAATGGTGCAGCCAAAGCAGGCCTGGTTGGTCACCAGCTGTTTTTTGCCGTCGGTCTTGCGCGGCGTGGCCATGGCTTCGGCACCAATGTCCTTGGCCCCTTCAAACTGGTTGTCCTGGTGGTTGCGGGTGGGCAGGCCACCGATTTCGTTGATCACACTCATCAACACCTGGGTGCCCATGGCCGGCAGGCCGGTGCCAGTGACGCCGTTGTCAGCCAGCACTTTTTTGGCCGCCTTCACCGCCGTCATGAAGGCTTTGGGGTCGCGGATGTTGCCCACACCCTTGGTGCCGCGCACGGCAATGGCCTTGAGGTTTTTGCTGCCCATGACCGCGCCCACGCCGGAGCGGCCTGCGGCACGGTGCAGGTCATTGACCACGGCGGCAAACAGCACGCCGTTTTCACCGGCCTTGCCGATGGAAGACACGCGGGTCTGCGGGTCTTGCAGGCCTTTCTTGATGATCTCTTCGGTTTCCCAGACGCTCTTGCCCCACAAGTGGCTGGCATCACGCAGCTCGGCCAGGTCGTCGTTGACGTACAGGTAGACCGGCTTGGCCGATTTGCCTTCAAAAATGACCATATCCCAGCCGGCCATCTTCAACTCGGCACCCCAATAGCCGCCCGAGTTGGAGCAGGCAATCGCACCGGTCAGCGGCCCCTTGGTGATGACGGTATAGCGGCCCCCGGTGGAAGCCATGGTGCCGGTCAGCGGGCCGGTGGCCCAGATGATCTTGTTGTCGCTTGAGAGGGGATCAACGGTGGCATCAACCTCTTCGACCAGGTACTTGGTCCCCAGGCCGCGCGAGCCGATGTAGGCCTGCGCCCATGCCATGTTGAGGGGTTCAGACTTGACGGTACCCGCGGTCAAGTTAACGCGGAGGATTTTTCCAGCCCAGCTCATGGTGTGTGCTCCTTTATGCTGCGGTTGTTTGGTTGCCGAGCTTGTCAGCCCACTGTTCCATCTTGGACAGACCGGTCCAGTTGGCATCAATGAAAGTGATGGCGCCGGTGGGGCAAGCCTCGGCACAAGCCGGCTCACCGCCACACAGGTCGCACTTTTGCACCTTGCCGGTGTCGGCCACGTAGTTGATGGTGCCAAACGGGCAGGCAATGGTGCAGACCTTGCAGCCCACGCAGGTGGACTCGTTGACCACTTTCGCGCCGGTGAACTTGTCCACCGTGATGGCTTCGACCGGGCAGGCGTGTAAACACCAAGCCTCGTCGCACTGGGTGCAGGTGTAAGGCACTTTTTTGCCGGTGTGGTGAAAGTTGAAAACCTTGATGCGCGATTTGGCCGTGGCGAACGTGCCGTAATTCTCAAACGAACAAGCCATTTCGCACTGCAGACAACCGGTGCACTTGTCTGCGTTGATGTGCAACACCTTTTGCATGTGTCTCTCCTGATGATGAATAAAACGGAACCCCATCACACCTATGCAAGGTCGTTCCTATGAAATTGAATGCATAGCGATTGTTGGCCTTTGGCACACCGTTAAACCTAGTATTTACCCTAGGACTGACCATCCAAGGATCTGAAATTCTCAAAATGAGACAGGAGAAACAGGCGAAATCGTCCGTTCTTTCGGGCGTTGCAGGAGCGTCGGCAGGCGCGAACCGCGGCTTCCACCGCTCCTACCCATACCGCCACTGATTTGCGAAAAATCAGGCCGTTGTCCGCACCGCAACTGCGGAGGACGACCCATCGGGCCCATGCTGGATGGGCAGGCGCAAGCTCAGGCAAGTGCCTGACGCGGTCGGGTTCCAGCCCATTTCGGCACCAATCGATTCGGCCCGGCGCAACTGGTTGCCAAGCCCTTTGCCGCCGCTGTGCAGTGCCCGGTCCAGATCAAAGCCAGACCCGTTGTCGGTGATGGTGACCACCACCTGATTCGCCTCGACACGGGTGGCCACACGAATCTCGGTGGCCTGGGTGTGCTTGACGATGTTGGTGAACGCC
>NZ_JAQTWM010000004.1:0-30607 GCF_028689305.1 Rhodoferax sp.
GTGGCGCGTGAGGCGCGCCGCCAGTTGAACGCTTTGCGCCCGGATGTGCGCATTGTGGGTGACGAATTGCATGCCATTGGCCGAGTCAAGGATTTTCTGCCTTATGCGACCAAGATCAAGGCCAGTGGTGCGCAGGCAGTGATCACCGGCAACTGGGGCAATGACCTGACTTTGCTGGTCAAGGCAGCGAAGGATGTGGGATTCGATGGCAAGTTTTATACCTTCTACGGCAATGCTCTGGGGGCACCTGCTGCCATTGGGGATGCCGGTATCGGCAAGGTCGTGGCGGTGGCTGATTGGTTGCCCAATGTGGCAACGCCGCAAAGTGAGGCGTTTTACCGGGCGTTTCGCCAGCGTTTCCCGAACCCGGCGGACGACTATGTCCACCTGCGCATGCAACTGATGGTGCAAGCCCTGGTGCAGGCGGTGGAGGCGGCGGGGACGATTGATTCTGTCGCTGTGGCGAACCAGTTGGAGCGGGCTGAGGTGTCTTTTTATGCCCAAAATGGGGTGATGCGTCCTGCCGATCACCAGTTTCAGCAGACGCTGGTGGTCGGATTGATGGATCGCCAGGGCACGCCCGGGGTCAAGTTTGATGTGGAAGGTTCGGGTTATGGCTTTCGGGTGATCAAGACCATCAGGGCGCAAGAGGCGCAGTTGCCCAGCACCTGCCGGATGCAGCGTCCCTGAGTGGCTTGGGGTTTTTGTTGTGGTTGGGGCAAGGCGGCAGGTCCGGCTATAATCACCGGCTCTGCATGGTTTGCAGATTCGCACGTCAGGGGCCGTTCCAGCGTCTGACGCAAGTTGTATATATCGAGGAAATAACATGATTGCATCCAGTATCAAAGCCGCTGTCGTTAAAGACAACGCACGTTCTGCCAACGACACCGGTAGCCCGGAAGTTCAGGTGGCCCTGTTGACGGCCCGTATCAACGAGCTGACCCCCCACTTCAAGACCCACGCCAAAGACCACCACGGTCGTCGCGGTCTGCTGCGCATGGTGAGCCGTCGTCGTAAGCTGCTGGACTACCTCAAGAGCAAGGATGCAGACCGCTACGTGGCCCTGATCACTAAATTGGGTCTGCGCAAGTAATCGGTTAGCAAGAATGACGAACGCCTGAGTTAGGTCACTAGCTCAGGCGTTTTTTACTTCGGAGATGGCAAAAACGGAGCGAAGCTGTGTCATTCCAAAGCCTGGCGAATCTTTTGGGATTGCCGGGCTCTGGAATGGCATCGTGGCCTGTTGTGTCTGATCCGGGCTTGGGTGAGGTGGCCTGCACCTCCCGCACCAATCTCTACATTCAGGAGAAATTCATGACGATGTTCAATAAAGTAAGCAAGACCTTCCAATGGGGTCAACACACGGTCACCATGGAAACCGGCGAAATCGCCCGTCAATCCAGTGGCGCTGTCATGCTGGATATGGACGGCACCGTGGTGCTGGCCACGGTGGTGGCCAAATCCGAAGGCAAAGCAGGGCAGGATTTTTTCCCGCTGACGGTGGATTACCTCGAAAAATCCTATGCCGCAGGCAAGATTCCTGGCAGCTTCTTCAAGCGCGAAGGCCGCCCCAGCGAGTATGAGACGCTGACCAGCCGTCTGATTGATCGCCCGATCCGTCCGTTGTTTCCCGAAGGCTTCTTCAATGAAGTGCATGTGGTGGTGCATACCCTGTCGCTCAATCCTGAAGTGGATGCCGACATCGCTGCCATGATTGCGGTCAGTGCAGCTCTCTCGGTCAGTGGTGTGCCGTTCAGTGGCCCGATTGGTGCAGCCCGTGTGGGTTACATCAATGGTGAATACGTCTTGAATCCCGGACAGACACAGCGCAAAAACAGCCAGATGGATCTGGTGGTGGCGGGTACGGAGTCCGCGGTGCTGATGGTGGAATCCGAGGCCGAGCAATTGCCTGAGGATGTCATGTTGGGGGCGGTGATGTTTGGCCACGAGCAAGGCAACATTGCCATCAACGCCATTCACGATCTGGTACGTGATGCCGGTAAACCAGTCTGGGACTGGAAGGCGCCAGCGAAGGACGAAGCCCTGATTGCCAAGGTGGAAGCCCTGGCCAATGACAAGTTGCGCGCCGCTTACCAGATTCGCAACAAGCAGTTGCGTACTCAGGCTTGCCGTACCGCTTATGCTGATGTGATGGCCGGTTTGAAAGCTGACGGTACTGAGTTTGACGGCGTCAAAGTCGAAGGCATGTTGTTTGATATTGAAGCCCGCCTGGTGCGGGGTCAGATCCTGGCTGGTGAGCCCCGCATCGACGGTCGCGACACCCGCACCGTGCGCCCCATCGAGATTCGCAACGGCGTGCTGCCCCGTACCCATGGCTCCGCCCTGTTCACCCGCGGTGAGACCCAGGCCCTGGTGGTCACCACCCTGGGTACCGAGCGCGATGCCCAGCGTATCGACGCCCTGAGCGGCGACTACGAAGACCGCTTCATGCTGCACTACAACATGCCTCCCTTCGCCACCGGCGAAACCGGCCGCGTGGGCACGCCCAAGCGCCGCGAAATCGGTCACGGTCGCCTGGCCAAGCGTGCCCTGGTGGCCTGCTTGCCGAGCAAGGAAGACTTCCCCTACACCATGCGTGTGGTGTCGGAAATCACCGAATCCAATGGCTCCTCGTCGATGGCTTCGGTCTGCGGCGGCTGCCTGTCCCTGATGGATGCCGGCGTGCCGATGAAGGCGCACGTGGCCGGTATCGCCATGGGCCTGATCAAGGAAGACAACCGTTTCGCCGTGCTGACCGACATCCTGGGTGACGAAGACCACCTGGGTGACATGGATTTCAAGGTCGCCGGTACCACCAACGGCATCACCGCGCTGCAGATGGACATCAAGATTCAAGGCATCACCAAGGAAATCATGCAAGTGGCGTTGGCACAGGCCAAGGAAGCGCGCATGCACATCCTGGGCAAGATGCAAGAAGCGATGAGCGAGGCCAAGACCGAGGTGTCCAACTTCGCGCCCCGCCTGTTCACGATGAAGATCAACCCCGAGAAGATCCGTGACGTGATCGGCAAGGGCGGCGCCGTGATCCGCGCGCTGACCGAAGAGACCGGCACCCAGATCGACATCCAGGAAGATGGCACCATCACGATTGCCTCTGCAGATCCAGCCAAGGCGGAGGAAGCCAAAAAGCGTATCGAAGCCATCACTGCTGAGGTGGAAATCGGAAAAGTCTATGAAGGTCCGGTCACCAAGATTCTCGACTTTGGTGCACTGGTCAACCTGTTGCCAGGCAAGGATGGTTTGCTGCACATCAGTCAGATTGCCCATGAGCGCGTCGAAAAAGTCACCGACTACCTGTCTGAAGGACAAATCATCAAGGTCAAGGTCATGGAAACCGATGAAAAAGGCCGTATCAAGTTGTCGATGAAAGCCTTGATGGAACGCCCAGCCCAGACGGGTTCGGAAAATCGTTCCTGATCGCTGTTAATTTGATAGCTGTCTGCGCATATTTCATACGGGCTACAGGCCAAAATGTTGATGAAGGCGGTTGAAATCACGGCGGTTGGGGCGCCTGACGTGTTGCGTTTGTGTGAACGACCCATGCCAGTGCCAGGTGTCGGGGAGTTGCTCATTCGTGTGCAGGCCAGTGGCGTCAATCGGCCGGATGTGCTTCAGCGTCTGGGGCGTTACCCGGTGCCGCCTGGCGTCTCGGATCTTCCCGGGCTGGAAGTGGCCGGTGTGATTGCGCAGGGCGATGAGGCGGAATTGGCGCTGGCAGGTCTTCGCCTGGGTGATCGGGTTTGTGCCTTGGTGGCGGGCGGGGGTTATGCGCAGTATTGTGTGGCGCCAGTGGCCCAGTGTCTGCCGGTGCCTGCTGGATTGAGTGACGTTGAGGCAGCCAGTCTGCCGGAGACCTTCTTCACGGTCTGGAGCAATCTGATGGACCGGGCGCATTTGCAGGCCGGTGAAACCTTGTTGGTGCAAGGTGGTGCCAGCGGCATCGGCGTCACTGCCATCCAGTTGGCCAAGGCCATGGGTGTGCGGGTGTTTGTGACGGCTGGCAGTGATGAAAAATGTGCAGCTTGTCTGGCGCTGGGGGCTGATGCCGCCATCAACTACAAAACGCAGGATTTTCAGGCCGAGGTGCTGCGCCTGACTGACGGGCAAGGTGTAGACGTCATTTTGGACATGGTGGCTGGCAGTTATGTTGCCAGGGAAGTGCAGAGCCTGAAGGATGATGGTCGCTTGGTGATCATCGCGGTGCAGGGTGGGGTACAAAGTGAAATCAACGCGGGACTGGTGCTGCGCCGACGCCTGACGGTGACGGGTTCTACGCTGCGTCCACGTCCGGTGGCGTTCAAGGCAGCCATTGCCCAGGCCTGTTTCAAGACGGTCTGGCCTTTGCTTGAATCAGGGCGAATCAAACCCGTGATTCACGGCACATTTGCGGCAGTTGATGCCGCCAGGGCACACGCCTTGATGGAATCCAGTCAGCACGTGGGCAAAATTGTTTTGACTTGGGGAAACGCATGAAGAGAAAACTCATTGCTGGCAATTGGAAGATGAATGGCAGCCTGGCTGCCAACGAACAGCTTCTCAAGGCCATTCTGGCGGGGTTAGGTCAACCGGTTTGTCAGGTGGCCGTTGGTGTGCCAGCCATCTATTTATCGCAGTGCCAGACACTGTTGGCTGGCAGCGCCATTGAGTTGGGCGCACAAGATATCTCGGCTCATGAGAGTGGGGCTTATACCGGTGAAATTTCGGGCGTCATGCTGAAGGAATTCGGTGTGCGTTATGTCATTGCGGGGCATTCCGAGCGCCGTCAGTACCATGGCGAAACCGACGAGCTGGTGGCAGCCAAGGTGCAACGTGCTCTGGGCTGTGGCATTACGCCGATTGTGTGTGTGGGGGAGACACTGGCTGAACGTGAAGCCGGCAAAACTGACGAGGTGGTCAAACGCCAACTGGCTGCTGTGATCCATGCCAACGGGCACTGCATCAGCGAAATTGTGGTGGCGTATGAGCCGGTGTGGGCGATTGGTACTGGCAAGACCGCCACACCTGATCAGGCACAGCAAGTGCACGCTGTGCTGCGTGCTCAGCTCAAGGCGGCTTCTGCCAATGCGGATCGCATCCAGATTTTGTATGGTGGCAGCATGAATGCCGCCAATGCCAGTGCCTTGCTGGCACAGCCTGACATCAATGGTGGCTTGATTGGTGGTGCCGCATTGAAAGCCCAGGATTTTTTAACAATTATTGCCGCTGCTGCTTGAAAAGGCCTGAGCGGCTACTGAATTAGGAGTGAGATGATGAACGTTTTGATGACCATTTTGTTGGCGGTACAAATGATTGCTGCTGTAGCGATGGTGGGGCTGATCCTGGTCCAGCATGGCAAAGGTGCGGATATGGGGGCTGCTTTCGGCAGTGGTGGTTCTGGCAGCTTGTTTGGAGCCAGTGGCAGTGCCAACTTCTTGTCGCGTACCACGGCGGTGTTGGCAACGATCTTTTTTGTCAGCACGCTGATGCTGGCCTATTTCGGAGCAGCTCGGCCTGCTCCTAGTTCGAATAGTGTTCTCGAAAATGCTGCTGTGGTGCCGTCGGCACCAGCCGCCGTGGCGCCGGCAGCACCCGCCTCTGGTGCAGCGCAAATTCCTTCGAAATAATTGCGTCACGAAATGCCCTATTTCCGCAGGGAAGTTGGGGATTTCAGGGTAAACTCTAGGTCACCTTGACAAGCATGTATCAATACAAGCATGTTGCTTGCCAAGGTGATCAAAACAGCCGTCGTGGTGAAATTGGTAGACACGCTATCTTGAGGTGGTAGTGGCGAAAGCTGTGCGAGTTCGAGTCTCGCCGACGGCACCAAGCAAAAATATCTTTGATACAGATCAATGTGTCAAAGGCGCAGATAAACCAAACTCGTATGATGAACCTTGATCAATATCTGCCAGTTCTTCTGTTTATCTTGGTCGGCATCGCGGTTGGCATTATTCCGCAGGTGATTGGCTATGTTCTGGGGCCAAATCGCCCGGATCCTGCAAAAAATTCCCCTTATGAATGTGGCTTCGAGGCATTTGACGATGCTCGGATGAAATTCGACGTCCGTTATTACCTGATGGCCATTTTGTTCATTTTGTTTGATCTGGAAATTGCCTTCTTGGTGCCCTGGGCAGTCGCTCTTAAGGATGTTGGTGTGGTCGGGTTTTGGGAAGTCATGATTTTTCTGGTTATCCTGATTCTGGGTTTCGTGTACATGTGGAAAAAAGGTGCCCTTGATTGGGAATAACCGGGAGCAATGCATGATTGAAGGTGTATTCAAGGAGGGGTTTGTCACCACCAGTTATGACTCGGTGATGAACTGGGCCAAGACGGGTTCGTTGTGGCCCATGACATTCGGCTTGGCTTGTTGTGCGGTGGAGATGATGCATGCTGCGGCCGCTCGTTATGACATCAGTCGTTTTGGTGCGGAGGTGTTTCGTGCCAGTCCGCGCCAGTCAGATTTGATTATTGTGGCTGGCACCTTGTGCAACAAGATGGCGCCGGCGTTTCGCAAGGTTTATGACCAGATGAGTGAGCCGCGTTGGGTGATCTCCATGGGGTCGTGTGCCAATGGAGGTGGTTATTACCACTACAGCTATTCGGTTGTGCGTGGTTGTGATCGCATTGTCCCTGTGGATGTTTATGTCCCGGGTTGCCCGCCCACAGCTGAGGCGCTTCTGTACGGCATCATCCAGTTGCAGACCAAAATTCGCCGTACCCAAACGATTGCACGCACGTAAGAGGAATCCAATGACTTTATATGCTGTAAATCCTCAAGTGCTCAAGACGCAGGTGGATGCTGCGTTGGGTGATCTGGTTCAAAGCAGTGAAATCAGGTTGGGTGAGTTGACAGTGGTGGTTCGTGCCGCTGATTATTTTCAGGCGGCAGGTATTCTGCGTGATCATCCATCCTGCAAATTCGAGCAGATGATGGATTTGTGTGGTGTTGATTACTCTGCCTATAAAACTGGGTCACTTGTTGGGTCGCGTTTTTGTGTGGTGCTGCACTTGTTGTCGGTTAGTCTGAATCAGCGTGTCAGGCTCAAAGTGTTTGCGCCTGATGATGCGGTACCGGTTGTCAGTTCGGTTTGCGATATTTGGAGTTCGGCCAATTGGTTCGAGCGAGAGGCTTTTGACTTGTATGGCATCGTCTTTGAAGGGCATGATGATTTGCGCCGGATTCTGACGGATTATGGTTTTATTGGACATCCCTTCCGCAAGGATTTTCCGTTGTCGGGGCATGTCGAGATGCGTTACGACGAAGAGCAAAAGCGTGTGGTTTATCAGCCAGTCACGATTGAGCCGCGCGAGATCACTCCTCGCATCATCCGCGAAGAGAATTACGGGGGCTTGCATCACGCAGGATGAGTCATGGCTGAAATAAAGAACTACACCCTCAATTTTGGACCGCAGCATCCCGCTGCGCACGGTGTTTTGCGTCTGGTATTGGAGCTCGATGGCGAGGTGATTCAGCGCGCAGACCCGCATATCGGTTTATTGCATCGAGCTACCGAAAAACTGGCCGAAAGCAAAACCTATATCCAGACATTGCCGTACATGGATCGACTGGATTACATGTCGATGATGTGTAACGAGAGCGCCTATTGCCTGGCCATTGAAAAAATGCTGGGCCTGGAGGTGCCGATTCGTGCGCAGTACATCCGGGTCATGTTTTCGGAAATCACACGGATGCTCAACCATCTGTTGTGGGTTGGTGCGCATGCACTGGATTGTGGCGCCATGACGGTCATGCTCTATGCTTTCCGTGAACGTGAAGATCTTTTTGACATGTATGAGGCTGTCAGCGGTGCGCGTATGCACGCTGCTTATTTCCGTCCGGGTGGTGTTTATCGTGACTTGCCAGACACGATGGCACGTCATCAGCCCAACAAGGTTCGCAGTGCGAGATCAATTGAGCAACGTAACCACAACCGCAACGGTAGTCTGCTTGATTTTATTGATGACTTTACCCAACGGTTTCCAACCTATCTGGATGAATATCACACGTTGTTGACAGAAAACCGAATCTGGAAACAGCGTACTGTTGGCATCGGTGTAGTGACACCGGAACGTGCCTTGAATCTGGGCTTCAGCGGTCCGATGTTGCGCGGGTCCGGCGTTGCCTGGGATCTACGTAAACAGCAACCCTACGATGTTTATGATCGACTGGATTTTGATATTCCGGTGGGTAAAACAGGTGACAGCTATGACCGTTATCTGGTGCGCATGGAAGAAATGCGACAGTCCAATCGGATCATCAAGCAATGTGTGGATTGGTTGCGTGCCAATCCAGGGCCAGTGATTACAGATAACCACAAAATTGCGCCACCTGATCGCGAATCCATGAAGACCAACATGGAGGAGCTGATTCACCACTTCAAGTTGTTCACAGAAGGTTTCTGTGTTCCGGAGGGGGAGGCTTATGCCGCCATTGAGCACCCCAAGGGCGAGTTTGGCATTTATTTGATCAGTGATGGTGCAAACAAGCCCTACCGCATGAAGATTCGTCCGCCTGCATTTGTGCATCTGGCTGCACTCAATGAGATGGGCAAGGGTCACATGATTGCTGACGCGGTGGCGATCATTGGCACGATGGACATTGTGTTTGGGGAAGTTGACAGATGATTTCTGAAAAGTCTTTAGTTGCTTTTGCGCAAGAGGTCGCCAAATACCCTGCTGATCAGCGTCAGTCAGCCGTGATGGCTTGTTTGCAAATCGTGCAACAGGAATTGGGGTATGTGAGTGCTGAAAGTGAGCAGTTTGTCGCGGATTACCTTGGTATGGCACCCATTGCCGTGCATGAGGTCACCAGCTTTTACAACATGTACAACCAAAAGCCGGTTGGCAAGTACAAGCTCAATGTCTGCACCAATCTTCCCTGTCAGTTGCGTGATGGCGGCAAAGCCATGGCGCATTTGAAGACGCGGCTGGGTATTGACGCTAATCAGACCACGTCTGATGGGTTGTTCACTTTGCAGGAGTGTGAGTGTCTGGGTGCGTGTGCGGACTCGCCCGTGATGCTGGTTAACGACACGACCATGTGCAGCTTTATGAGTGATGACAAACTGGATCAACTGGTTGATGGTTTGCGGTCTCTGGAGGTGAAATCATGAACGCTGACAGTTTGCTGGCGCAGTTCCAGGCTACCGGTGTTCAGACATGCTTTCATGGTAGGCACATCAATCCTCAGATCTTTGCCGGACTGGATGGCTCCAATTGGCATCTGAAGGACTATGAGGCGCGTGGTGGTTACCAAGCATTGCGCAAGGTGTTGGGACAAGACGGTGGACCGGGTTTGACCCAGGATCAGGTGATTGCTGTCGTCAAGGAGTCTTCATTGCGCGGGCGTGGTGGTGCAGGTTTCCCCACAGGATTGAAGTGGAGTTTCATGCCACGGCAGTTCCCCGGTCAGAAGTATTTGGTTTGTAACTCTGATGAGGGTGAACCTGGTACGTGTAAGGACCGAGACATTATGGAATTCAACCCTCATACCGTGATTGAGGGGATGATCATCGCCGCTTACGCCATGGGCATCACGGTGGGATACAACTATATCCATGGTGAAATATTTCATACGTATCGCCGGTTTGAACAGGCGTTGGGTGAGGCGCGAGCTGCGGGCTTGTTGGGTGACAATATTCTGGGTAGCAATTTCAGTTTCCAGTTGCATGCTGCGCATGGTTTTGGTGCCTACATCTGCGGCGAAGAGACTGGGTTGCTGGAATCGCTGGAAGGCAAAAAGGGCCAGCCTCGTTTCAAGCCGCCATTCCCGGCTAGTTTTGGTCTATATGGCAAGCCAACAACCATCAACAATACCGAAACCTTTGCCGCTGTGCCTTGGATCATTCGCCATGGTGGGCAAGCTTATCTGGAGTGTGGTAAACCAAATAACGGTGGAACCAAGATTTTTTCAGTGAGTGGTGATGTCGAGTTGCCTGGCAATTATGAGGTCCCCATGGGGACCTCATTCGCCAAATTGCTGGAGCTGGCTGGTGGGGTTCGTGCCGGGCGACGACTGAAGGCTGTCATTCCTGGCGGTTCATCTTCACCGGTGTTACCGACGGACATCATCATGGACTGCACCATGGATTACGACTCCATTGCCAAGGCTGGTTCCATGTTGGGTTCAGGTGCTGTGATTGTGATGGACGACTCTCGTTGCATGGTTAAAAGCTTGCAGCGGCTGAGTTATTTTTACATGCATGAGTCTTGTGGACAGTGCACGCCTTGCCGGGAGGGTACCGGGTGGTTGTCGCGCGTGGTGGACCGTATTGAAAACGGACTCGGTCGCGAATCGGACATGGCGCTGTTGAACTCGGTAGCTGAGAATATTCAAGGGCGCACGATTTGTGCTCTTGGTGACGCTGCGGCCATGCCAGTGCGTGCAATGCTCAAGCATTTCATGCATGAATTTGAATACCACGTGGTGCACAAAACCTGCATGGTTCCAGCTTACGTTTGAGCGAGCCCCAGATGATTGAAATTGAACTCGACGGTAAAAAGGTAGCTGTTGCTGCAGGCAGTACGGTGATGCATGCGGCAGAAAAATCGGGTACTTATATTCCGCATTTTTGTTACCACAAGAAGCTTAGCATCGCGGCGAATTGCCGCATGTGTTTGGTTGATATTGAAAAAATGCCCAAGCCTATGCCGGCTTGTGCGACGTCGGTTACCCAGGGGATGGTGGTGCATACCAAAACCGATAAGGCGATCAAGGCTCAGCAGTCCGTTATGGAATTCCTGCTGATCAATCACCCGCTGGATTGCCCCATCTGCGACCAAGGAGGGGAATGCCAGTTGCAGGATCTGGCTGTCGGTTATGGGGGTTCAGTTTCTCGTTATGAGGAAGAAAAACGGGTTGTTCATCCGAAAGAAGTTGGCCCTCTGATCTCCATGCAGGAAATGAGCCGCTGTATTCACTGCACGCGGTGTGTTCGTTTTGGGCAGGAGATTGCCGGCGTCATGGAATTGGGCATGGCGCATCGGGGTGAGCACTCGGAGATTGAGTCGTTTGTTGGTCACACCGTGGATTCCGAGTTGTCGGGGAACATGATTGATGTTTGCCCTGTGGGTGCCCTGACAAGCAAGCCATTCCGCTACAGCGCACGGACCTGGGAGATGTCACGCCGCAAGTCCGTCAGCCCTCATGACTCTACGGGTGCAAATCTGATTGTTCAGGTCAAGAACAACAAAGTCATGCGTGTTCTTCCGTTGGAGAATGAAGCGGTGAATGAGTGCTGGATTGCCGATCGTGATCGCTTCTCTTATGAAGCGCTCAATGGCAGCGAGCGCTTGACTTCGCCCATGCTGAAGCAGGGCGGAGAGTGGCAAAACGTGGATTGGCAAACAGCTTTGGAGTATGTTGCCAATGGTCTCAAGCAGATCAGTGCCCAGCACTCACCCAAGAGCATTGGTACGTTGGTCAGTCCGCATTGCACGTTGGAAGAGTTACACCTGGCTGTCAAATTGACACGGGGCTTGGGCAGCGATAACGTTGATTACCGCTTGCGCAACGCTGAATTCCCTGCTTTCGAAGGTATTCGTTATCTGGGACGTTCAATAGCGGCTCTTTCAGAATTGCAGAGCGTTTTGGTGGTCGGTTCTGAGTTGCGCAAAGATCATCCTTTGTTTGCGCAGCGCATTCGGCAGGCGGCACGAAAAGGCTGTGTTATCAACGCAATTTCTGCACGCTCCATCGATTGGGCCATGCCTGTGGTCAACAGAGTAGTTGTTGAACCAGCGCAATGGCCGCAGGCTGTGGCTGACGTGGCTGTGGCTGTGGCTGCCATAAAGGGTGTTGCGGCACCTGTGAGTGGTGAGGCTACTGCGGTGGCACAGGCTATTGCCGAGAATCTGCTGGGTGGGGGTGAACGCAAGGCAATCCTGCTAGGTAATGGTGCGGCCCATCATGCAGCTGCGTCAAGTCTTCTGGCTATTGCAAACTGGATTGCCCGGGAAACTGGCGCAAACGTGGGTTATCTGACAGAGGCAGCCAATACGGTGGGTGCTCAACTGGTGAAGGCTTTACCTGGTGCAGCAGGTCTACACGCCGGACAAATGCTGGATGGTGCTGCCAAAGCGATTCTGCTGCTCAATACCGAACCCGAATTTGACTCTGCTGCCGGTCCAACTGTGGTCGGCGCCTTGGACAAGGCAGAGATGGTTGTGACCTTGAGTCCGTTCAAGGCCAATATGGCCTTCAGTGACGTTCTGTTGCCAATTGCGCCGTTCACAGAAACGTCCGGCACTTTTGTGAATGCTGAAGGACGTGCTCAGGATTTCCATGCGGTGGTTAAGCCCCTGGGAGAAACCAGGCCAGCCTGGAAAGTGTTGCGCGTGCTGGCCAATTTGCTGGAAATACCTGGGTTTGAATTTGCCTCATCCGAGGAGGTTCGCCGTGACATTGCTGGATTGAGTGCGGCAGATGCCGTCTTTGTCGATGCTTCTTTGTTGGGCAATGAGACGAAGGCGCCCATAGACACGGTGAGTCGTTCTGGAGCGCCAGCTGTCGCCGGCATCTATGCGCTGGACGGCATTGTGCGGCGTGCTGGTAGTTTGCAACTGACAGCTGATGCCAAGCTTGTGGCGGGTGCCTCGGAGGTGGCAGCATGATTGACACAATTTTTAATTGGGGTGCGGGGCTGGTGAATGCTACCTGGTGGACGGGTGTGGCATGGCCGGTGTTGTGGATATTGATCAAGATTGTGGTGCTCGTTGCTCCGCTGATGGGAGCGGTCGCTTATTTGACACTGTGGGAGCGCAAGTTCATCAGTTGGATTCAAATTCGTATTGGTCCCAACCGGGTCGGCCCGATGGGTTTGTTGCAGCCCATTGCAGATGCGTTGAAACTTCTTGCCAAGGAGGTTTTGACACCTGCGGCAGCCAACAGGGGGCTGTTTTTTCTTGCCCCTATTTTGACCATCATGCCGGCCTTGGCGGCTTGGGCTGTGGTGCCGTTCGGACCTGAGGTGGCTTTGGCAAATGTCAATGCAGGCCTTTTGTTTGTCATGGCCATTGCATCGCTGGAAATCTATGGCGTTGTGATTGCCGGGTGGTCTTCCAATTCGAAATACCCGTTTTTGGCTGCGCTGCGTGCTTCGGCGCAAATGGTGAGTTATGAGCTTGCCATGGGTTTTTGCTTGATTGTTGTCATGATGGTTTCGGCCAGCATGAACATGACGGATATCGTTGTGGGACAAGGAAAAGGGCAGTTTGCACATATGGGATTGAATTTCCTTTCTTGGAACTGGCTGCCCTTGTTGCCTATTTTTGTGATCTATTTCGTTTCGGGTTTGGCAGAGACAAACCGCCATCCGTTTGACGTGGTGGAGGGAGAGTCGGAAATTGTCGCTGGCCACATGGTTGAGTACTCTGGCATGTCCTATGCCATGTTTTATCTGGCTGAATATGCCAACATGTGGCTGATTTCCATTCTGACGAGTGTCCTGTTTTTGGGAGGATGGCTGTCACCCATCGATAGTGCGCTGTTCAACTGGATACCGGGTTGGGTCTGGTTAGGGTTGAAGACCTTTTTCGTGGTTACCCTTTTTATCTGGGTTCGGGCTACATTTCCGCGCTACCGCTATGACCAGATCATGCGTCTGGGATGGAAGATTTTTATTCCCGTTACCCTTCTCTGGTTGGTCGTTATTGCAGTCTGGATGCAGACACCCTGGAACATCTGGAACTAATTAGAGCCTGTCATGCCTACCCAAGTACCCACTGTTGCCGCTACCTCAGGCCAGACGTCTTTTTCTCTGAAGGATTTTTTGTCCAGTTTCATGCTGGCAGAATTTTTTAAGGGATTCGTGTTGACTGGCAAGTATGCTTTTCGCGGAAAGATTACCCAAGAGTACCCAGAAGAAAAAACTCCGTTGTCGCCGCGTTTCCGAGGGCTTCATGCTCTGCGGCGTTATGACAATGGTGAGGAACGCTGTATTGCTTGCAAGCTGTGTGAGGCGGTTTGTCCGGCCATGGCCATCACGATTGAATCTGAGGTTCGCGCGGATGGATCACGGCGGACATCACGGTACGACATTGATTTGACCAAGTGCATTTTTTGTGGATTCTGTGAGGAAAGTTGTCCAGTCGACTCCATTGTCGAAACTCACATTCTTGAATATCACGGTGAGAAGCGCGGGGACCTCTATTTCACCAAAGAAATGTTGCTGGCTGTTGGAGATCGTTATGAACGCGAAATTGCAGCTAACAAGGCGGCTGACGCCAAGTACCGCTGACCTCTAGGAAAGATAAGCTGACTATGGATGTCAAGACTGGTTTGTTTTACGTTTTTTCTGCAGTGTTGCTGTTTGCTGCATTTCGTGTGATTACCGCACGAAACCCGGTGCACGCAGCATTGTTTCTTGTGTTGTCTTTCTTTCAGGCTTCCATGATCTGGATGCTACTGAAGGCAGAGTTTCTGTCCATCACATTGATACTGGTTTACGTTGGTGCCGTGATGGTGTTGTTCTTGTTTGTGGTGATGATGTTGGATGTCAAAGGTGACCCGGATCGGGGAAGCTTCTGGAAACATTTTCCTTTGGCTGCGGTGGTTGGCGTTGTGATCATTTTTGAAATGTCTGCCGTGTTGATCGGAGGATTCCGGGTGACTGATCAGCATTTGACAGCCGCTGCGACGACTGGTGCTGGGATTTCCAATACCAGAGAATTGGGTAAGTTGTTATATAGCGAGTTCCTTTACCCGCTTGAAGTCGCTGCGGCTTTGCTGTTGGTGGCCATGATTGCGGCGATTGCGCTTGCCTTGCGTCATCGCAAGGATAGCAAGGCAATTGATGCTGCTGATCAGGTACGTGTCAGGTCCAAAGATCGTCTGGCTGTCGTCAAGATGGCTGCAACCCAGCCGGCACTGCCTGTCCAGGCATCAGACGAAAAATCATCGGAGAACCGGGTATGACGCTCACATTGGGTCATTTTTTATCGTTGGGCGCCATGTTGTTTGCGCTTTCGGTGGTCGGTATTTTTTTGAATCGGAAGAATTTGATTGTGTTGATGATGGCTCTCGAGCTCATGTTGCTGGCGGTCAACACCAATTTTGTCGCCTTCTCTTATTACCTTGGTGATTTGAGTGGTCAGATTTTTGTGTTTTTCATTCTGACGGTAGCAGCTGCCGAGTCCGCCATCGGTCTGGCGATTTTGGTGGCACTGTTCCGCAATAAAGCGAACATCAATGTGGACGAACTCGATTCGTTGAAGGGGTAACAAGCAATGAGTCAAACCCTTTCAGTCGCAACCCTGCTCGCGGTGCCGCTGGCCCCTTTGGTCGGAGCTATTGCTGCCGGTGTTCTGGGGACAAAATTTGGTGGCAATACCATTGGTCGACGCATGTCTCATTCGTTGACTATCTTGGGTGTTCTACTGTCGTTCCTTCTTTCCGTATTCACGCTCAAAAGTGTTGCGCTTGATGGCGCTCGGTTTAACGAGACCATTTACACCTGGATGGTGGTAGGCGGACTCAAGATGGAAATCGGCTTCCTGGTTGATGGCTTGACTGCCATGATGATGTGTGTGGTGAGTTTTGTCTCCCTCATGGTGCACATTTACACCATCGGTTACATGGAAGAAGATGAAGGCTACAACCGCTTCTTTGCCTATATTTCGCTCTTCACCTTTTCGATGTTGATGCTGGTGATGAGCAACAACATGCTGCAGCTGTTTTTTGGCTGGGAGGCTGTGGGTTTGGTGTCTTATTTGTTGATTGGTTTCTGGTTCAACAAGCCATCAGCCATTTTTGCCAACATGAAGGCTTTTCTGGTCAATCGTGTCGGTGACTTTGGTTTCATTCTGGGCATTGGTTTGCTGGCCGCTTATGCCGGCACACTCAACTACGCCGAAACATTTGCCAAGACTGCGGAATTGTCGAAATTGATGCTGCCGGGCACAAACTGGATGTTGATCACCGTGATCTGCATTTGTCTGTTCGTGGGGGCCATGGGCAAGTCAGCACAATTTCCATTGCACGTCTGGTTACCGGACTCCATGGAAGGTCCAACGCCCATTTCTGCGCTGATTCATGCAGCTACCATGGTGACGGCTGGTATTTTTATGGTGGCTCGTATGTCGCCACTTTTTGAGTTGAGCGAAACTGCGCTGAATTTTGTACTGGTCATCGGTGGTATCACAGCCTTGTTTATGGGCTTTCTGGGCATCATCCAGAACGACATCAAACGTGTGGTGGCCTATTCAACCTTGTCCCAACTCGGGTACATGACGGTGGCCTTGGGGGCTTCTGCTTATTCAGTGGCAGTTTTTCACCTGATGACCCACGCCTTCTTCAAGGCCTTGCTGTTCCTTGCTGCAGGCTCTGTGATCATGGGTGTCCATCACAACCAGGACATTCGATGGATGGGGGCGCTGCGTAAATACATGCCCATTACCTGGATCACGTCCTTGATAGGTTCTTTGGCACTGATTGGTACACCCTTGTTTTCTGGGTTCTACTCCAAGGATGAGATCATCATGGCGGTGCATGCCAGCCATCTGCCAGGATCCGGTTTTGCTTATTTTGCAGTTTTGGCCGGGGTTTTTGTCACTGCCTTTTACTCCTTCCGCCTGTATTTCCTGGTTTTTCATGGAACTGAGCGTTTTGAGCAGAACCCGGATTCACACCATGGTCATGACTCCCATGCTGCGCATCACCATCCACATGAATCGCCTTGGGTAGTGACGGTGCCGTTGATTCTTCTTGCCATTCCATCGGTTTTGATTGGTTTCATCACAATCACTCCGATGCTGTTTGGCAGCTTCTTCGCAGATTCAATTTTTGTGAATGCTGACATTCACAAGGCCATGGAGGTTCTACGCGAAGAGTTCCACGGCCCGGTTCAGCTTGCTGTGCATGGGCTGACAGCAGCTCCTTTCTGGTTGGCTTTGGCAGGTGTGGTTTCGGCTTATTACATGTATATGGTCAACCCAGCCTTGCCCGCAGCCATCAAACGCAATGTGATGCCGATCTACAAGCTCCTTGAAAACAAGTACTACATGGATTGGTTCAACGAAAACGTGCTGGCACGTGGCGCTCGTGGACTTGGCGTTGCGCTCTGGAAGGGCGGTGACCAGGCCTTGATCGATGGTGCCGCCGTGAATGGATCCTGGCGCGCTGTTGGTTGGATATCTGGCGTGGTTCGAAAATTCCAGACAGGTTATTTGTATGACTATGCCCTGACGATGGTGCTAGGTATTTTCGTGTTGATGACTTATTTTGTTTGGCTCAAATAGGAGAAATATAAAAATGGGTTTGTTGAGCCTAGCTATTTGGACGCCGATCCTGTTTGGTGTCGTGTTGTTTGCACTGGGGCGAGATGACCAGGTACAGGCAGTTCGCTGGATTGCGTTGATCGGTGCTGTGACCAGCTTGTTGGTGACGTTGCCACTTTACGCGCAGTTTAATGTGGCAACTGCTGCCATGCAGTTCACTGAAATGGCGCCATGGATTGAGCGATTTCATATCAATTACCAACTCGGCATTGATGGCATTTCGTTGTGGTTTGTGCTGTTGACGGCTTTTATCAATGTGATTGTTGTGATTGCTGGCTGGGAGGTTATCACCAGCCGTGTCAACCAGTACATGGGCGCCTTCCTGATTCTGAGCGGGTTGATGATCGGCGTTTTCTGTGCACTGGATGGCATGTTGTTTTATGTATTTTTTGAAGCCACACTGATACCGATGTACCTGATCATTGGTATTTGGGGTGGCCCCAACAAAATCTACGCGGCCTTCAAGTTTTTTCTTTACACCTTGCTCGGTTCGCTGTTGATGCTGGTGGCATTGATTTATCTCTACAACGCGTCTGGCGGTAGCTTTGATCTGACCGCCTGGCACAAACTGCCTCTGACCGGACGGGCGCAAACGCTGCTGTTTTTTGCCTTCCTGGCGGCTTTTGCAGTCAAGGTGCCTATGTGGCCTGTGCATACCTGGTTGCCTGATGTTCACGTCGAAGCGCCTACAGGTGGATCGGCCGTGTTGGCCGCCATCATGCTGAAACTGGGCGCTTATGGTTTTCTGCGGTTTTCGCTGCCCATCACGCCTGATGCTTCCCATGAGTGGGCGGGCTTGATGATTGGCCTGTCTCTGGCAGCGGTGATTTATGTTGGTCTGGTGACCATGGTGCAGAAAGACATGAAGAAGCTGGTGGCTTATTCGTCTATTGCCCACATGGGCTTTGTGACTCTCGGGTTCTTCATTTTTAATGACCTGGGTGTCTCTGGTGGCATTGTGCAAATGATTTCGCACGGTTTTGTTTCTGCCGCGATGTTCCTGGGAATTGGTGTGCTTTATGACCGGGTCCATTCTCGAGAGATTGCCAGCTATGGCGGCGTTGTCAACACCATGCCCAAATTCACGGCATTTGCCTTGCTGTTTGTCATGGCCAACTGCGGTTTGCCTGGTACCGCGGGTTTTGTTGGTGAGTGGATGGTCATTCTGGGCGCCGTTAAGGTGAACTTTTGGGTGGGTATGGGAGCGGCCAGCGCTTTGATTTTTGGCGCCGCCTATTCTTTGTGGATGTTCAAGCGGGTGTATCTCGGCCCGGTAGCCAATGACCATGTCAAACATCTGATGGACATCAGTACACGTGAATTCTTTTTCCTGAGTCTGCTGGCGATTGCTGTGTTGTACATGGGGCTCTACCCCAAGCCCTTCACTGATGTGATGGATGTTTCGGTGGCTGAATTGCTCAAACATGTCGCGCAGTCCAAACTGCCCTGATCAATCCGCCCTGATTACCTAGACAAGAGATTCAAATGATTGACAAACTCAGTTTGCTGGCTGTTTACCCCGAATTGATCCTGCTGGTCATGGCTTGCTTGATTGCGGTTTTTGATCTGGCGGTTAAAACGCCGAACCGCACACCGACCTACATCCTGACCATGGCCACGTTGGCCGTGGTTGCAGCGCTGCAGGCCAGGTACGCCAGCTCAGGACAGACCATTTACGGGTTCGGTAACATGGTAGTGAGTGACCCCATGGGGAACTGGCTCAAATGTTTTGCCGCACTGGCGGTGATGGTGACCCTGATTTATGGCCGTGCGTATGCGGCCTGTCGGGACATGTTGCGTGGTGGCGAGATGTTCACCTTGAGCCTGTTTTCGCTGCTCGGTATGTTTGTGATGATTTCGGGGAACAACTTCCTGGGCATCTACATGGGCATCGAGTTGTTGACACTCTCCAGTTATGCACTGGTGGCTCTGCGCCGCGACCATACAGTCGCTACCGAGGCGGCCATGAAGTATTTTGTGCTGGGGGCGCTGGCTTCTGGCTTCCTGCTGTATGGCATGTCCATGTTGTATGGTGCCACCGGATCATTGGATTTGCACGAGGTGTTCAAAGCCATCAACTCAGGCCAGATCAAGCATCAGGTCCTGATCTTCGGCTTGGTGTTTGTCGTGGCTGGATTGTCATTCAAACTGGGTGTGGTGCCATTCCACATGTGGATTCCCGATGTATATCAAGGTGCTCCCACGGTGGTGACCCTGATGGTTGGTGGTGCACCAAAACTGGCTGCTTTTGCGGTGCTGATCCGTCTGCTGGTTGAAGGCCTGCTGCCATTGGCGATTGATTGGCAACAAATGTTGATGTTTTTGGCAGTGGCTTCATTGGCAGTTGGCAATCTCGCGGCCATTGCACAGACCAATCTCAAACGCATGTTGGCGTTCTCGACCATTTCCCATATGGGGTTTGTGTTGATTGGCATGATGTCGGGCGTGGTAAATGGTCATGCCGAAGCCGCAGGCAACGCCTATGGTTCTTCCATGTTTTATGTGGTGTCTTATGTGCTGACGACGTTGGCCAGTTTTGGCATCATTCTGCTGCTGTCTCGTGATGGCTTTGAGAGCGAGGAAATAGCTGATTTTGCCGGTTTGAACCAGCGCAGCCCACTGTATGCCGGCATCATGGCGCTGTGTTTGTTCTCGCTGGCCGGGATTCCTCCGATGGTCGGGTTTTATGCGAAATTGTCGGTCTTGCAGGCCCTGGTTGCCTCTGGCGGCACGGCGCACATTGTGCTGGCCGTGTATGCCGTCATGATGTCTCTGGTAGGCGCGTTCTACTATCTGCGCGTGGTCAAGGTCATGTATTTTGATGCGCCGACCTCTTCGACTCAACTCACCGCGCCGATGGATGTACGAGCTGTGTTGACCCTGAACGGCGCCTTGTTGTTACTGCTTGGTCTGTTGCCCGGTGGCCTGATGACGCTGTGTGCCGAGGCTGTCGTGAAGATGCTCGCGGTTTGACGCGCACCTGACTGCTGTTGCCAGACTGATGAGTCTGGGGGAACCTTCCGGCGTGGACCATTTACGCGAGATCAAAGTTACCAGTTCGGAGCTGTGTAAAGGGCAGATGCTGCATGTGTTGCGTGACACGGTACAACTGCCCGACGGTGCTTCGGCGACCCGGGAGTATGTTGTTCACCCGGGTGCCGTCATGGTGGTGCCATTGCTGGAAGATGCCCAGGGCCGTTTGCGTCTGGTCATGGAGCGGCAATTCCGTTACCCGGTCAACCAAGTCATGATCGAGTTCCCGGCTGGCAAGCTCGACAGTGGGGAGGAACCCTTCCATTGCGCCCAGCGCGAGCTGCGGGAAGAAACCGGCTACAGCGCAACCCATTGGGCGCGCGCGGGCGTGTTGCACCCGGTGATTTCCTATTCGACCGAATTCATTGACATCTGGTTTGCACGTGGTCTGACGGCCGGTGAGCGCCAGCTTGATGACGGTGAGTTCCTGGATGTTTTTACGACCACACCGGAGGAACTCATGACTTGGTGCCGGGACGGTCGAGTCACCGACGCCAAGACTCTCACGGCAGCCCTGTGGCTTCAGAATGTGCTGGGCGGTGCCTGGCAGCTGGACTGGTTTGAATTGCCCCAGTTTTCGGGTTGACACGTGAAGGTTCTTGATCTGCAATGCGTGCATGAACATGTCTTCGAGGGCTGGTTCGCCTCCGAGGAGGATTTCCTTGCACAGCGCGAAGCTTCACTCATTGAATGTCCGATCTGTGGCAATCAGACCATTTCCAAACGATTGAGCGCGCCGCGCCTCAATTTTGGTAACGCCCGCGAGACGACACCAACGGAAGTCGGCCCGCAAACGCTGGAAGCAAGGGATGCTGCCGCGCAAATGGGCAAGTGGCTGGCTGACGCCCGGCGAGTTCTTGCCATGACCGAAGACGTTGGCAAGGAGTTTGTCCCCGAGGCGCGAAAAATTCACTATGGTGAGGCCCCGGAACGGGCCATTCGCGGCACAGCCACAGCGGCGGATGCGGCAGCGTTGATTGAAGAAGGCATTCAGGTGGTGACACTCGACCTTCCTGAGGTTTTGAAAAAGACCCTTCAATAAGGTCATACGGGCCTGCCCCTGATGTGGTGTTTGATCGTGTTATGTGAAATTTGCATACACCAATGAATACCGCCTCGGTACCTTCTTCTGACACGAAGTCGCTACCTAGAATCCCTTTCATTCCAAGACCTGAAGGAGATTCTCATGACCACCGCTGCATTGACGGCCTTGCGTACGCATACCCGGGAAAACGCTGGCGAGAGCGCCCGGGAACTGGCGGACTTTGTCACTGCGTATTTTGAGAGTGCGGACCCGGAAGAGCTGCAGGCGCGCGGTCCAGACAACCTGATGGCGGTGGCAAAAGCGCATTTGCGCTTGCTGGCGGCCCCGGCAGATCCCGCCGGAGCGCGTATCCGGGTGTTCAATCCAACACTTCCAGAAGACGGCTTTGTCAGTGAACACACCATGATCCAGATTGTTCATGACGACATGCCTTTTCTGGTGGACTCCGTCACCATGGCTGTCAATCGCAGTGGCCGTATTGCGCACTGGATTGTTCATCCGTTGTTATGGCTTGAACATGACGCCCAGAAACGCCTGATTCGCACCTCGCTGGCCAGCTCACACCAACATGCGGATCAAAAAATCCAGTCGTTCATTTTGCTGGAGTGTGATCGTATCGTTCTGGCGTCAGAACGTGATGCGCTGGCACTGGAGCTGGCCCGCGTTCTGGGCGACGTGCGCGCTGCTGTCTCGGACTGGTCTAGCATGTTGTCGCGGCTGCAGTCGGTTTGCGAAGAATCGGCGCGCATCGCCCCCCAGACGCAGGGTTTACAAGACGGCATTGACTTTTTGCGCTGGCTGGAGGCACAGCATTTCACCTTTTTGGGCGCACGCGACTACACCCTGATCCGTGATGGCGACGTGGTGAGCCTGGAAGCCGTACCCCAGAGCGGTCTGGGCATCTTGCGCGGTGAAGTCCGTACGCCAGTGAGCCGTCTGCCCGAGGATGCCCATGTTTTCCTGGAGTCGGATCAACTGGTTCTGGTGACCAAAGCCATGACGCGCTCGACCGTGCATCGTCCGGCATGGCTGGATTACCTGGCGGTCAAGCGCTTTGATGATGCCGGCAAGGTGATTGGCGAGTCGCGCTTTCTGGGCCTGTACACCTCCAAGGCCTATGCCGCACCGGTCGATGACATACCGCAAATTCGGCGTCGTGCGCAGGAGGTCATGTCGGTTGCTGACCTGGTGCCGGAAAGCCATGCTGCCAAGTCATTACAGGTCATCCTGGATGCTTACCCGCGTGATGAGTTGTTTCAGGTCGACACCGACACCCTGATTGCCCACGCCATCGGCATCCTGCGTTTGCAGGAGCGCCAGCGCACCCGCGTGTTTTTGCGCCGAGATCCGTTTGGGCGCTTCACATCGGCGCTGGTGTTTGTGCCGCGTGACCGTTACAACACCGAGCTGCGGACCCGCATTGGTCAGGAACTCATGCGTTCACTGGACGGCCAATCGGTGGAATTCACGCCGATGCTGACCGACAACCCCATGGCGCGGATTCATTACCTGGTCAGGGCCAATCAACAAGCGCCCAAACATCCCGACATTGCTGCGCTGGAGGCCCATATCGCCAGTCTGGCACGACGCTGGGAAGAAGACTGCAAGCAGGCTTTGTTGCAGATTCATGGGGAGAATGCCGGCCTGAGTCTGGCAACGCAATTTGGCAATGCCTTTCCGGCCAATTACCGGGATGACTTTTCCGGGGCCGTGGCTGCGGATGATGTGCTGGTGCTGTCTGGTCTGTCGGCACAGTCCGATATGGCGGTCAAACTCTACCGCCCGCTCAAGGACGGTCAGGGCAGCACACGTCTGAAAATTTACACCACGGCGAAAGTCGCGTTGTCGGATTCCTTGCCCGTGCTTGAGCGGATGGGTGCCAGGGTGCTGGATGAGCAGCCTTACAAAGTGACAGGAGCGTCGCCCGACAGCAGTTTCTGGATTCATGATCTGGGTCTGCAACTGCCCGCAGACACGGTTTTTTCGACGGTGAAAGACCGGTTTGAGGAGCTGTACTTGCAAGTGTGGCGCCAGCAGGTTGACAGTGATGACCTGAATCAGCTGGTGCTGGTGACCGGCCTTGATGCCCGTGCCATTTCTGTGTTGCGTGCCTACACCCGCTATTTCAAGCAGATTGGTTTTGCCTTCAGCCAAAGCTACATTGAAGCCACATTGCGCAAGAACGCTGCGCTGGCGCAGTTGTTGTATGAGCTCTTCAGCGCCCGTTTTCATCCAGAGCTGCCCGGCGACCGAGACCTGGCTCAGCAACAACTGTCCGAGCAGATCGAGACCTTGCTGGGGGCAGTGGCCAGTCTGGAGGAAGACCATGTCCTGCGCCAGTTCTACAACACCATCAAGGCCACGCTGCGGACCAATGCCTGGCAGACCACCTTGGCGGGCGGTACCAAACCCTATCTGAGTTTCAAGCTGAACCCGCGTGCCGTTCCTGGCGTGCCCGAACCCAAACCCATGTTTGAAATCTGGGTGTATTCAGCACGGTTTGAAGGTGTTCATCTGCGTGGCGGCAAGGTCGCGCGTGGCGGTCTGCGCTGGTCCGACCGGCATGAAGATTTCCGCACCGAAATTCTCGGTCTGGTCAAGGCGCAGCAAGTGAAAAACACGGTGATTGTGCCGGTCGGCTCCAAAGGCGGGTTTGTGCTGAAAAAGGCGCCACCCACTACGGATCGTGATGCCTATATGGCCGAAGGCATCGCCTGTTACCGCCTGTTCCTGTCGGGCCTGCTGGACCTGACCGACAACCTGGCGCGTGGCAAGGTGGTGCCACCCGTCGGTGTGATCCGTCATGACGCCGACGACCCCTATCTGGTGGTTGCTGCCGACAAGGGCACCGCCAGTTTCTCGGACATTGCCAACAGCGTATCGGCTGACTACGGTTTCTGGCTGGGTGACGCGTTTGCCTCCGGTGGCTCTGTCGGCTATGACCACAAAAAAATGGGCATCACGGCGCGTGGTGCCTGGACTTCCACCCAGCGCCACTTCCGGGCCTTGGGCGTGGATACCCAAAGCACCCCGTTCACGGTGGTTGGTATTGGTGACATGTCTGGGGACGTGTTTGGCAACGGCATGTTGCTGTCCGAACAGATCCAGTTGGTGGCCGCGTTTGATCACCGGCACATCTTCCTTGATCCGGCGCCTGATGCGGCGCGCAGTTTTGCCGAGCGTCGGCGCCTGTTTGCCTTGCCTCGTTCCAGCTGGGAAGACTATGACAAGAGCCTGATCTCGCCTGGCGGCGGGGTCTATCCCCGTTCTGCCAAGTCGATCACCCTGTCGGACGCTGCACGCACGGTTCTGGGGATTGAGGCACGGGAGCTGTCGCCGCTGGCACTGCTCAACGCCATTCTCAAGGCGCCGGTGGACCTGATCTACAACGGCGGCATTGGCACCTACGTCAAATCTTCGAGGGAAACACACGCCCAGGCAGGCGACAAGGCCGGAGATGCCTTCCGGGTCAATGGCAACGAGCTGCGCTGCAAGGTCCTGGTGGAGGGCGGTAACCTCGGTTGTACCCAGAATGGCCGCATCGAATACGCCCAGCATGGCGGCCTGATTTACACCGATGCCATCGACAACTCGGCCGGGGTGGATTGTTCCGACCATGAAGTCAACATCAAGATCCTGCTTGGTCGGGTGGTGGAGGCGGGTGACCTGACTCTCAAACAACGCAACGACCTGCTGGCCTCCATGACCGATGAAGTGGGGCATCTGGTGCTGGCAGACAACTATTACCAGACCCAGGCCCTGGATGTGGCTGGCCATCGGCCAGCCTACCTGCTGGATGGCCAGCAGCGTCTCATGCAATGGCTCGAAGGTGCGGGCCGACTCAACCGGGTGATTGAATTCCTGCCCGGCGACGACGAGATTGCCCGCCGGCGGGCCCAGAAGTCTGGTTTGACCGCCCCGGAAAATGCCGTGCTGATGGCCTATGCCAAGATGTCGGTGTTTGATGACCTGGTTGCCAGCGATCTGCCGGATGATCCCTATTTCAACCGGGCGCTCAAGGCGTATTTCCCCCAGGTGTTGTCCGAAAAATTCGGTGACATCATTGCCCAGCATCCGCTCAAGCGCGAAATTGTTGCCACTTATGTGACCAACACCATGGTCAACCGCATGGGGGCAACCTTTGTCAACTTCCTGGCGGCCGAAGCCGCTGCCAAGACCGCCGATGTGGTACGGGCCTACACCCTGGCGCGCGAGATCTTTGACCTGGAACCTTTGTGGGACCAGATTGACGCGCTGGATGACGTGGTTCCCAGTGCCTTGCAACTGGACCTGCTGAGCAAGCTGATCGCCATCACCCAGCGTGCCTCGCGCTGGATGCTGCGCCTGCGTGCCAAGGAGACCGACCTGCCGACCCTGATCGCCCGTTATCAGCCCGGAGCCCGAGAACTCGGCACCCATCTGGGCGACTGGCTGACGGCCCACTCCCGGCAAAACTGGCAGCGGGCCACACAAGAACTGGTCCAGGCCGGCGTCGCCGCCGAACTGGCACAACGCTTGACGGCCCTGGAATTTGTTTTCCCGGTGCTGGACCTGGTCAACCTGAGTGACAGTGCCAATACCACGCTGGAGCGGGCAGCCTGCGCCTATTTCGGTGTGGACAGCCGCCTGGACCTGCTGGCCTGGCGCGCCCAGATCAACCGGCTGCCCACCGACACCTTGTGGCAGACCCAGGCACGCGGCAGTGCCCGGGACGATGTCTACGCCATTGCCAGTCAGATCACGCAATCGGTGCTGGCGCGTTACCAGGATGTCGACGCCTGGGCCGTCCAGCATGCCGCGCAGATCAGCCGTTTGTGCCAGTTGCTGGAAACCATCAGCACACAGGGGGCAGACTTGGCTCCGATTTCGGTGGCTTTGCGCGAACTACGTCATCTGGCCTGATCAAGCCGGACACTGAGAGGCCCGGGGCCACTCAGGCGCGCACGTTGACAATGCGTCCGGTGGCTTGGCCCTGGGTATTGAGCACCGGGGCAGCCGTGGGGTTGCTTTTGAGGCCGTTGCCATCGGCCTGGCGTCTGGCGCTGGTGGCGCTGTAGAGCCCGAATAACAGCTCCTGGGTCTGAACGGGCACCGCCGATTGGCTGCTCGCCTGGACGCGGGACTGGTAGGTTGGGTCGGTCTGGCGGGACTGATCCGCCAAGGTTCGTACCTGGTCCTGGCGCTTGACCAGCTCGGTTTCGGCGGCATCCGCCTGGGCGCGCAGCTCACGCACGTTGGACTCGGCCTCAGCCATCTCACGGCGGGCTGCTTCCAGGCGGCTGCGAATCAGTGTGGACTGCAGCGAAGGCGTGGCGCTGTTGGTGGCGGCGAGGGCAACCATCATGACACCTGTCTGGCAGTGGTCTCAGGCCGTCACATTCAGCAGCCGCCCGGTGGTCTGGCCCTGCGTGTTGACCACCGGTTTGGGTGGCTCTGGCGGCGCGGGCTTGACCTCGGTCTGCTGACGTTGTGTCTGCGCTCTGGCCTGTTCATTTTTCTGCAGCTGTGTGGGCTGCTGGGTGGACTGAACCGGCGCGTTTCTGGTGGTCGAAACGTTCATAAGAGGCTCCTTTCAAGGTCTGTTGTGAGTTTACGCGTCTTGTCGCCGATGTTCAACACACCGCCCGGAGCCGGCTCAGGCGTTGAACTGCAGCGCCGCCAGACCCGCATACACCCCGCCCAGTGCCACCAGCTCGGCATGCGTGCCTTGTTCCACCAGTCGTCCCTGGTCCAGCACCAGGATGCGGTCGGCCTTTTGCACCGTGGCCAGCCGGTGGGCGATCACCAACGTGGTGCGGCCCCGCATGGCTGATTCCAGTGCTGCCTGCACCATGCGTTCACTCTCGGCATCCAGCGCGCTGGTGGCCTCGTCGAGCAACAGCAGCGGCGGGTTTTTCAGGATGGCGCGGGCAATCGCCACACGCTGGCGCTGGCCACCACTCAGGCGCACACCACGCTCACCCAGAAACGTGTCGTAGCCCTGCGGCAGGGCACTGATGAAAGCATCGGCATACGCCGCCTGGGCCGCTGCCTTGACCTCGGCGTCACTGGCCTCAGGGCGACCGTAACGGATGTTTTCCAGGGCGCTGCTGGAGAAAATCACCGCGTCCTGCGGCACGATGCCAATGCGCTGGCGCAAGTCGGCCAGGGCCAGATCGCGGGTGGAAACACCGTCCAGCACAATGCGGCCCTGTTGCGCATCGTAAAACCGCAGCAGCAACTGGAACACGGTGCTTTTGCCCGCACCGCTGGGGCCCACCAGCGCCACGGTCTGGCCGGCTGGCACACGCAGCGACACCTCATGCAAGGCCGTCTGTTGGGGCCGGGACGGATAGTGAAAAGTGACATTCTCAAATTCGATAGCACTACCTTCAGACGATATGCGGGCTAGAGCCGGATTTGATGGAGAAACAATGGGCGATTGGCTGGCCAGCAGCTCCATCAGCCGTTCGGTCGCGCCAGCGGCGCGCAGCAGGTCACCATAAACCTCGCCCAGCACGGCCAATGCCCCGGCCAGAATGATCACGTAAACCACGGTCTGCCCCAGATGACCGGCACTGATGCGCCCGGCCATCACCGCCTGTGTACCCTGGTACAAGCCCCACAAAAGCGCGGCCGAAGTGGCGATGATGATGAACGCCACCAGGCCCGAGCGCGCCTGCGAACGCCGCACCGCGACGGTAAACGCGGCTTCGGTGGCCTGGGTGAAACGACGGCTTTCCCGGGCTTCGGCGGTGTAACTCTGCACCACCGGGATGGCGTTGAGCACTTCGGCGGCAATGGCACTGGAATCGGCGGCGCGATCCTGACTGGCGCGCGAGAGCCGGCGGACCCGCCGGCCAAACGCCGCTGCGGGCAGCACCACCAGCAGCAACACCAACAGCACCTGGGCCATCACCACCGGGTTGGTCCACACCAGAATGCCCAGTGCCCCCAGGCCCATCACCAGATTGCGCAGCCCCAGGCTCAGTGACGAACCCACCACGGTCTGCACCAGCGTGGTGTCGGCCGACAGGCGCGACAACACCTCACCAGTCTGGGTGGTCTCGAAAAATTCCGGGCTTTGTTGCAGCACATGGTCATAAACCGCGTTGCGCAGGTCGGCGCTGACGCGTTCGCCCAGCCAGCTCACCAGGTAAAAGCGGGCGGCCGAGAACACACCCAGGGCGATGGCCACGGCAAACAAGCCAGCAAAATGCCCGCGCAGCGCCAGCAGGCGTTCACCCGGGTCAGCCGGTGCCAGGCCGCCGTCAATCAGGCTGCGCAAGGCCAGCGGGAACATCAGGGTGGCCGTGGCGGCCAGCACCAGAAACACCAGCGCCAGCGCAATGTGCCGCCGGTACGGGCGCAAAAAAGGCAGCAGGCCGGACAGGGAGCGCGGCTGGCGGGGTGTCTGTTTGGCTGTCATAAAAAAAACCTTGTTCAGTGGTACGGCCCACAGCTTGGGCCAGGTCGCAAAAAATACAAGTGAAATAGGTCTCTAGCCCACGTCTATTAAGCACTGAGTGCTACTGAAATCATAGTATCAACGGACTGGCGTAGCCGGTCATCTCCAGATAACCACGGCCCAGCAGCTGGCCATCAACGGTCCACAGTTCACTCAAGCCCTCCCAGTAGATCGCGCCAGTGGACGCCCGGCTGTCAAGCTCCTGGTTGTCGATCACGGCTTTGACCAGGTAGCGCTGCAGGGGTTGGCTCGGCTGGTGCTGGACTTCCACCAGCCATTGCACCGGATAACGGGTGCCGGTGGCCGGACTGGTCCAGTGGCGCTGCGGTGTGAAGCGCACGGCGTCGGCGGCCAGTATCTGCGCCACGCTCTGGCCCGCAGCACGGTATGAACCACCGGCCCACAAGGCCCCGCCGCTTCGGGTGCGCAGCCGAAACGCCGTCAAAGCGCCGCCATCCAGGAGGTTGATGCCCATCCAGTCCCAGCCCACCGCGTCCGGGTGTAGCAGCGACTGGCTCCATTCATGGTCAAGCCAGGCGCGACCGGTCACGGCCTGGGTCTGGCCCGCCAGGGTCAGTTGGCCGGACACGGCCAGTTGCGGCAGGCTGTAGTAATAACTGGCCTGGCTGGCCTGCGGCCCCTTGCGTGACAGGCCCTGTTCACCCTGCAGCAGCAGTGGCTGGGTTTCTGCCAGCGTCAGGGTGAAGGCAAATTCCGGCCCCGCCGCCTGGGCCAGATAGTGACCGTTGGTGTGGTGCAGTGACCAGTCGCGCAATTGCAGGTGGGTGTCGGTGTCGCTGGCCGTGGCCAGGTCCACGTTGCCTTGGCTAGCGCTACGGGCCAGACGCTGGTCATGCAGCAGGCGCCCGCTGTTCACATCGGTCAAGGCGGCGTGGGCAAACATCAGCTGCCGGGCGGCAAAGGCTGAACGCATGGTCTGGGTGGTGGGCACCCGTGAGCGGAAAAAAGTCAGCTGGAAACCAAAACGCCGACGCTGCGCCAACAATTCACCGGTGACATACCACCACTCGATGGCGGTGTCCGGGTGACTGCCCAGATCACGCGGAAATTGCAGCGCCCGTTGAGGCAGGGCAGGTGCCGGCGCCAGTTGGCTGGGCGCGGGGGACTGGGCCGATGCCGGCCACAGCGGTGTGCACAAAGCGGCCGCCAGCCAGCGCCGACGTGGCCAGGAGGGAGCGAGTGGGGTGGCCAAGATGGGTGTCAGGAATCGATGGTGGCGCTCCAGCGCTCGCCCCACGGGCTGCCACGCAGCTTGTCGGCGTCACGCCGGTCGCGTTTGGTCGGGCGGCCCTGGGTCAGCGCCAGCGCGGGTTCGGGCGCCAGGCGGCGTTGTTCAGCGGCTTGCTGGCGTTGGGCAATCGACGCCTCGGTTTCCTGGTAGAGCAGCGCTGCCACCGGGGCCGGTCCGCGTTGGTCGCTGATGGCCAGCACCGTCACGGTGCGTGTCACCGGGCCCTGGCGCAGTTGCACGCTGTCGCCAGCCTTGACTTCACGCGCCGGTTTGGCCACGGCACCGTTGACCTGCACCCGGCCCTTGTCGATGTCGTCACAGGCCAGGCTGCGGGTTTTGTAAAAACGCGCCGCCCACAGCCATTTGTCGATGCGCAGCCGGTCCATGTCAGGGCGCCATCCGTGGCCTGGCAATGGTGGAGGCACCGAGTTGCAGTACAACCGGGCGGCGGGGGCAAGCGGGACAAGACTTCATGGGGTGTCGGGGCCAACAGGGTAGGACAGGCACCAGTTTATCTGCTGGCCAACGGCAGCCGCACGGTGGCGTCCACCCCCAC
>NZ_JAQTWM010000004.1:30707-84195 GCF_028689305.1 Rhodoferax sp.
TTGCAGTACAACCGGGCGGCGGGGGCAAGCGGGACAAGACTTCATGGGGTGTCGGGGCCAACAGGGTAGGACAGGCACCAGTTTATCTGCTGGCCAACGGCAGCCGCACGGTGGCGTCCACCCCCACCACCTGGCCGTGATGGCTGCGGTTGACCAGTTCGATGCTGCCGCCCAGGGTGCGGGTGATCTCGGCGCAGATCGCCAGCCCCAGACCCGAGCCGCTGCCGGCCTGCCCGGCGGAAAAGGGTTGGAACAGGCGTTTTTGCAGCTCGGCGGAGATACCCGGGCCGTCGTTGCTGATGACCAGCGCTGCCGACTGCTTGTCACACAGCAGCCGGATGTGCAGCTGGCCATGCGGAGGGCTGTAGCGGATGGCGTTGTGCAGCAGGTTGCGCGACAACTCGCGCAGCATCCAGTCATGGGTCTGGATCGGGGCGGCCGTGGTTTCGATGTCAAAGTCCAGCTCGTGTTCGGCAATCAGTGGGGACAAGTCCAGCGCCACATCACGCAGCACGCTGGCCCAGTCAATGGTGGCGCCCGGGCTTTCGTGCGCCAGCTGGGCCACCTTGGCCAGCGACAACATCTGGTTGGCCAGGGTGGTGGCCCGCTCGACCGTGTGGCTGATTTCTTCCAGCGCCTGGGCTGGCTCGACATCACCGCGGCGGGCCGACTGCACCTGCACCTTGAGCACAGCCAGCGGCGTGCGCAACTGGTGCGCGGTGTCGCGCACGAACCGTTTCTGGTTTTCCAGCAAATGGTGCAGCCGGCTCATGGTGGTGTTGGTGGCGTCCATCAGCGGCAGCAGTTCCAGCGGTGCATCGGCCACCGCCAGCGGCGTCAGGTCATCGACCCGGCGCTCGCCGAGCAGACGGCTCAGGCGGCGTACCGGCCGGGTGGCCCGCTGCACCACCACCACCACCACCAGCGCAATGACGGTCACCAGCGCCAATTGCCGCCACAGGGTGTCAAACAGGATCTGGCGTGCCAGGGTGCGCCGCAATTCCAGGGTCTCGGCCACCTGCACCACGGCCATAACCCGTGCCCGCTGCATCGCCACGGGCTGCAGCAACACGGCCACTCGGACAGCGTCGCCGCGGTAGTGGTCGTCATAAAAATCAACCAGCGCGGCGTAGGGACCGAGTTTGGGCAGTTTGCCACGCCAGGCCGGGAGGTCTTCAAAGCCGTCGATCAGCGCGCCGGAAGTGCTGGAGATGCGGTAGATCATGCGGCTGCGGTTGTCGGCCTCGAACACTTCCAGCGCGGCATAGGGCACGGTGGCGCTGAGTTGCGCTGCATCGGCTTCACCCTGGGCGGTGATGTGTTCACCAATGGCCTTGGCTGAAGCCAGCAGGGTGCGGTCATAAGCGGTGTTGACGGCGGTCAGTGCCTGGCGGTACAGCACCACGGTATCCACCAGGATGAACAGTGCCACCGGCAGCAGGATGCCCAGCATCAGGTAGCTGCGCAGGGACAGTCGGCGCCAGAGTGGGCTCATGATGGCAGTTTGAGCAGATAACCCAGGCCGCGCAGTGTGGTCAGGGTGGCGCCGGTGTTGTGCAGTTTTTTGCGCAGCCGGTAGGCCACGACTTCAATGGCCTCGAACTGCACCTCCTGCTGGCCCGGAAACACCAGTTCAAACAGCCGCTCCTTGGCCACCGCTTGGCCGGGGCGTGTCAGCAGGGCCTTGAGAAAGGCCAGTTCCCGTGGCGCCAGTTCCAGCACCTGACCCGCATGGTAGATAGCGCCGCTCTCTTTATCGTAGCTAAGTTCGCTTTGTTTATGCGGGCTGGAGGCTGTTTTTTCATAATTTTCTGCCTTGCGCCGGTGCAGGGCGTGCAGGCGGGCTTCCAGCTCGTCCAGATCAAACGGTTTGGGCAGGTAGTCGTCGGCACCGGCCTTCAGGCCCACAACGCGGTCACCCACGGTGCCGCGGGCGGTGAGGATCAGCACCGGGGTGCTCAGCCCATCGTCGCGTGCCTGCGCCAGGATCTGCAGGCCGTCGCGACCGGGCAGGGTCAGGTCCAGCAGCACCACGTCGGGCTTGAGGGCGCGCCAGCGGGCCAGTGCGGCGCGGCCATCACTGCACACTTCAACCTCCCAGCCCAGCCGGGTGAGGCTGCGCGTCAGGGTGGTGTACAGGGCCACATCGTCTTCAACCAGCAGCAGCTTCACGCCCGGGGCTCTCCTTGGGTTGTTTGGGGGGGCGTGATCAGGGCCAGACGCCACAACGAGGTTACTTCCTGGGCGCGGGCGTGGTGCAGGGCGTCATTTTTGTCGCTGGCCTTGGGGTGCAGCGGTTTGGCATCAATGCGGCTGACCACCCGCAGGCCGTTGCGTGTGAACAGGTCCAGCAGTTCTTCGCGGCGGCGCAGGCCCAGCAGTTCGGCCAGGTTGGACAAAATCAGCCAGCCTTCTCCCTTGGGGGCCAGATGGGCGCGCAAACCCTGTACAAAGCCACTGAGCATGCGGCCGCCCTCGTCATAGACGGCGTGTTCCAGCGGTGAGCCCGGGCGCACCGGGAGCCAGGGCGGGTTGCACACAATCAGTGAGGCCTGACCGGGTGGAAACAGATCAGCCTGCACAATGTCCACCTGGTCTTGCAGGCCCAGCTGCGCGATGTTGGCGCGGGCACAGGCCAGCGCACGGGCATCCTGGTCGGTGCCCACCACGTGGCCGACACCCCGGCGGACCAAGGTCGCAGCCAGCACGCCGGTGCCGGTGCCGATGTCGAAGGCCACGAGCTTGTCCTGTCCCTTGGGTGGTTTGGGCAGGTGCGCCGTGGCGACCAGTTGGATGTATTCGCCGCGTATCGGCGAAAACACACCGTAATGGGGGTGGATGCGGTTGTTCGGCGCAGCGCCGAGCGCAGGGATTTCCACCCCAACGCGGCGCCATTCGTGGGCGCTGCTGATGCCCAGCAACTCGCGTAGGGAGGCCACCGATGTGCCGGTACCCGCTGGTGCACCAAGGTCAGCGGCGCCCCAGGCTTCGGTGCAGGCCAGCTTGAAATCGGGTGCCCGGCGCAGCGGGATGCTGTAGTCGGCATTCAATTCCATCAGCAACATGCCCAGCAGTCTGGCGCGTTGGGACTGCGCTTGCCGATGCTGGTTGAACGCTTCTGCCACGGCCACCGGCTGGCTGGTTGGACGGCGCTTGCGTCTGGGCAGCTGGTCAGCCCGGCGGGCCAGTGCCTGCAGCATTTGCCGGGCATTCTGAAAGTCGCCGCGCCAGAGCATGGCAGTGCCTTCACAGGCCATTTGGTAGGCCAGGTCGGCCGTGGTCCGGTCATCGACCAGCACCACCCGGCTGGGTGGCGCCGCGCCGCGTTCGCTGCGCCAGCGTGCGCAGTGCGCCTGCTCGGATTCCAGCCAGTGGATGTCGGCGGGCGCCAACGTGGCGGTTGTAGGGTGAGGGAGCATGGCAGCGGTACTGAAGTGAATGACAGGGTTGTAACAGATCGTGGCAAGCCCCGGGGACTTGGTAGTTTCCCTAGGATGAACGGACAGGCGTTTGACAGGCTGGCGGCGCACCATTGCCGGGTGTTCAAACCAACAGGAGATGTGTGATGCGTCGTGATACCTTTTTGAAATCGCTGGCAGCTCTGGCAGCCAGCAGCAGCCTGCCCATGTCAGCGTGGGCGGCGACCAATATCAAGATGATGATTCCGGCCAACCCCGGTGGTGGCTGGGACGCCACTGGACGTGCCCTGGGCAAGGCCCTGCTGGAAGCCAAGGCGGCTGACACGGTCACGTTTGACAACAAGGGTGGTGCTGCCGGTGCCCTGGGCCTGGCGCAGTTTGTCAACGCCAGCAAGGGTGACCCGAATGCCCTGATGGTGATGGGCGCGGTGATGCTGGGTGGCATCATCACGGGCAAGCCGCCGGTGTCGATCACGGCAGCGACCCCGATTGCCCGCCTGACCAGCGAGTACAACGTGTTTGTGTTGCCGGCCAATTCGCCGTTCAAGACCATGGCCGATGTGGTGGCACAGCTCAAGAAGGACCCCGGCAGCGTCAAGTGGGGCGGCGGTTCGCGTGGCTCCACCGAACACATCGCCGCAGCCATGATTGCACGTGAAGTGGGGGTGGACCCGGCGCGCATCAATTACGTGGCATTCCGTGGAGGTGGTGAGGCTACCGCAGCCATTCTGGGTGGCAATGTGACGATTGGCGGCAGCGGTTACAGCGAGTTTGCCGAGTACATCAAGGCCGGCAAGATGAAGGCCGTGGGAGTGACCTCGGGCGCACGCCTGAAGAGCATTGATGTGCCGACCCTCAAGGAGCAGGGCATCAATGTCGAGATTGGCAACTGGCGCGGTGTTTACGGTGCCCCTGGCATCACCCCCGAGCAACGCAAGGCATTGACCGAGGTGGTGCTGAAAGCGCTGAAGACCAAGTCCTGGTCTGAAGCATTGGTGAAAAATGACTGGACTGCGGCCGTGTTGTCGGGGCCGGCATTCGAGAAGTTTGTTGACGACGACTTTGCCTCGCTGCGCGCGACCATGGTCAAGTCCGGCATGATCTGACCCCGAGGAGCCCAAGCCCATGCGTCAACACGGTCCGGCGTCTCATTCGCCCTTTTTGCAGTCTTTGGTGGGTGTCGGGGTGGTGTTGCTGGCCCTGGGCTTGGGGGTGGGGGCCTACCTTATCCCCTCCAACGCGGGGTATGCCGGCGTGGGGCCAAACTTTTTGCCATGGTTGGTCACGCTGGCGTTGCTGGCGTGCGGTGTGCGGCTGGTGTGCAAGGCGCGCCGAGGTGGTTTTCGCAACATGGAAGAGCACTCCGGTGAACATCCCGATTGGCAGGGGTTTGCCTGGTTGTCTGCCGGGCTGCTGCTGAACGCCGCTTTGATCACCACCATCGGTTTCATTTTCAGTTGCGCCCTGTGTTTTGTGCTGGCCGCGCGGGGTTTGCGCCTGGCTGAGGGCCGGCCGCCGGGGCAGGGCTGGGCGTCGGTAGGTCAGGACACCTTGACCGGGCTGCTGATAGCGGCGCCGGTGTTTTGGGCATTCACGAAATTTCTGGGCATCAATCTGCCTGGCCTGACACAAAGCGGGTGGTTGTGATGGAAGTATGGGATTTGTTGTTGCAGGGGTTTGCCACGGCAGGCACCCCGGTCAATCTGTTGTGGGCGTTCGTCGGCTGTGCGCTGGGCACGGCCGTGGGTGTGTTGCCGGGCATCGGACCGGCCACGGCGGTGGCCATGTTGCTGCCCATCACCACCCAGGTGGAGGCCACGGCCTCGATGATTTTTTTTGCGGGGATCTATTACGGCGCCATGTATGGCGGTTCCACCACCTCGATCCTGCTCAATACGCCAGGGGAAACCGCCACCATGGTCACGGCCATGGAAGGCAACAAGATGGCCAAAAGTGGCCGGGCCGGTGCGGCCTTGGCGACATCAGCCATTGGTTCGTTTGTCGCTGGCACGATTGCCACCGTGCTGGTGACGCTGTTTGCGCCGGTGGTGGCCGAGTTTGCGGTCAAATTGGGGCCGCCGGAATATTTCATGCTGATGTTGCTGGCTTTCACCACGGTGAGTGCTGTGCTGGGGCAAAGCACGGTGCGTGGCCTGACGGCCTTGTTCATCGGGCTGGCGATCGGGCTGGTGGGCATGGACCAGATCACCGGCCAGGTGCGCTACACCGGGGGGGTGCCCGAGTTGCTGGATGGTGTTGAGATTGTGCTGGTGGCGGTGGGCCTGTTTGCCGTGGCCGAGGCCATGCATGCCGTGTTGTTCGAGGGCAAGGTGGTTGAGACCGAAAACCGCATGAGCCGGGTCACCATGACCTTGAGCGACTGGAAACGCTCAATCCCGGCCTGGTTGCGCGGTACCCTGATTGGGGCGCCGTTTGGCTGCATCCCGGCTGGCGGGACCGAGATCCCCACCTTTTTGAGCTACGCCACCGAAAAAAAGCTGGCCAAAGGCGAGAACCTGGCTGAGTTTGGTACCAAAGGGGCGATTGAAGGGGTGGCCGGTCCGGAGGCCGCCAACAACGCGACGGTGACGGCGGCGATGATCCCGCTGCTGACACTGGGCATTCCCACGTCGAACACCACGGCCATCTTGCTGGGGGCGTTTCAAAACTATGGCATCCAGCCTGGCCCCCAGTTGTTCTCCAGCTCGGCCGCCTTGGTGTGGGCGCTGATTGCCTCGCTTTACATCGGCAATGTGATGCTGCTGGTGCTGAATCTGCCGTTGGTGGGGCTGTGGGTCAAGTTGCTCAAGGTACCCAAGCCACAGCTGTATGCCGGCATTCTGATTTTTGCCACGGTGGGAGCCTACGGCATGCGCCAGAGTGCGTTTGACCTGTTTCTGCTCTATGGCATTGGTTTGCTGGGTCTGCTGATGCGGCGTTTCAACTTTCCGACCGCACCGGTCTTGGTGGGCATGATTCTGGGGCCGCTGGCCGAGGCCCAGTTGCGCAATGCCATTTCGATCGGCGAAGGCAGCGCCATGATCTTTTTGCAACGTCCGATGTCGGTGACGATTCTGGTGGTGGTGGTGGTGATCCTGTTGTTGCCGCGCCTGTTGAAATGGCACAGCGAGCGCTTGCGCTGAAGTCGCGCCGCGCCCTGTTGGGACCACCACAGGGCGCGAATAAATCAGCCCTTATGACTTGCCAATGAGGGCTTGTGTCCCGGCTTCGCTGACCTTGAATGTGCCAACCACCCGTTCCAGATGCGCGGCCTGGTCCTGCAGTGACTGCGCTGCGGCAGCGGCTTGCTCCACCAGGGCGGCATTTTGCTGGGTGACCTGATTCATCTCGTCAATGGCGTCACTCACACGTTCAATACCGCCTGACTGATTGGCACTGGCTTCGGCAATCTCGCCCATGATGTCTGTCACATGGCGGATGCTCTCCACAATGTCGTTCATGGTGCTGCCAGCCTGGTGCACCAGGCTGCTGCCGGCCTCGACCTTGCTGACCGAGTCGCTGATCAGGCCTTTGATTTCCTGGGCTGCATCAGCCGAGCGTTTGGCCAGACTGCGCACTTCGGCCGCCACCACGGCAAAACCACGACCCTGTTCACCGGCGCGGGCGGCTTCCACGGCGGCGTTCAGCGCCAGGATGTTGGTCTGGAAGGCAATACCGTCAATCACCGCAATGATGTCCACAATCCGTTTGGACGAGTCGTTGATGGAGGCCATGGTGTCAATCACGCCGGTGACTACTTGGCCACCGCGTACCGCCACTTCAGAAGCAGACTGTGCCAGCTCATTGGCACGGCGGGCATGATCGGCGTTCTGGTTGACTGCCGCCGTGACCTCGGCCATGGAGGCCGCTGTTTTTTCCAGGGAGCTGGCCTGTGTTTCAGTGCGGTTGGACAAGTCCAGATTGCCGCTGGCGATGTCGCTGGAGGCGCTGTAAATGGTGTCCGTGCCAGAGCGGACCTGTTCGACAATTTTGACCAGGCTGGTATTCATGTCGTGCAGGGCTTGCTGCAAGTGTCCCATTTCGTTGTGGGAACTTACCTGTACTCGTTGCGTCAGGTCACCTTGGGCAATATTGCGTGCGATGGTCACACAGTATTCCAGGGGTTGGGTCACCACCCGACGGATGAACGGGTAAATCAGCATCAATACCGGTATACAAGTGATCAGCGCGGCCAGAATGGATTTGAGCCGCTGGTCGGCCAGACTGGCGTTCACCTTGTTCAATGACACCTTCATGCTCACGGCGCCCAGAACGGTGCCTTCCGGAACCACGTGGCAGGTGGTGCAGTCCTTGCCCAGCGAATTCTTGAGCGCCAGTGCTGGACGCACCGCCCGCAGGTATTCACCCTGTTGGTCAGACTCGACCACGACCACCGGTTTGCCGCTGCCAAGTACCTGTTGTTCGATGGCGTCCGGCTTGCTGTCGTCTTTTTCGGTACCGGCGCCAAACACCTTGGTCACGGCTTCGGCGCGCAGCACCCGCATATCGCGGATGGAACCAAGCTGCTTGACCTGGTCCAGAAACACATCACGTTGACCAACGGTTCCGGTGACCATCATGCCGGTCAGTCCGGCCATGGTGGCGTCATGCATGCTGCTGGAAAAGTCGGTGGCCTGTTCCAGCGCTGCCTGTCTTGTCACGTGGCCTTGCCAGATGATGACACCCGTCCAAACCACCAGTAGCGCGGCAGCAATGGTCGCCAGGAGTTGAATCCAGATTTTGTATTTGCTGTTTTGCACAAAAGTTCCTTGGTGTCCGACAGTTGGCAATATACCTCCGATTGACTTGTTTTCAGTAGGGTTCCGGTCCACTTCCGCTTGGTTAAAAGTGGACAACTGAAGTAAAGTGCGTCGTGAATGGGCTGTTTCCTACCGGCCAGTGTTCTGGCTGGCGCTTGATGTAGAGGTGTATGAGTGTCCTGAGTCCGGATCTTTACATGCGACTGGTTGCTGCCGTGGACGGCATGCCGGCTTTTCCGAAAAGTGTCCAGAAAATCCTGGAACTGACCCGGAATATGGCTTGTTCACCCAAGGATCTTGTCGCCGTGATCGACAAGGACCCGGTGGTGACCGTCAAGGTTCTGCGGGTGGTCAACTCTGTCTATTACGGGCTGGCCACGCGCATCACCTCGATTGATCAGGCGGTGGTGTTCCTGGGGTTCAACACCATCAAGAATCTGGCGCTCAGCATCGCGGCCATTGGTATGCTGCCGGGACATCCCCTGGCCGGATTTGACGGGCAACGCTACCTGATGCATTCATTGACTTGTGCTGGCGTGGCCAGACAACTGGCGCATCGTTTGCCCGACGCGGACCCTCATGATGTTTTTATCGCCGGACTGCTGCATGATTTTGGCAAGGTGGTGGTGGCCCAGTTCATGCCGGTTGAATTTCGGCGGTCGCTGGAGATGAGTCTCTGGCGGGAAATCCCCCTGCATGAGGCTTTGTGTGAAGTGATTGGTGTTGACCATGCAGCGGTTGGTGCCATGCTGGCGGAAAAATGGCGCTTTGCCAAGGAGCTGGTGGATACCATCCATTACCAGCATGAACCACAGACTTGTGATACCGCCATGATGGCCTGTGTTTTTGCGGCCAACCAGATCAGCAAGCGGTTGGGGTACGACTATGGTGGCAGTCTGATGGTGCAGGAATTGCCACCAACGGTTTTACAGCGTTTGGGCGGTAAACTGGCAGACGTGATGGCCTCACTGGGAGACCTGACGGGGTTGGTGAATGAAGCCAGATTATTTGCAAAAAACTGACGTGATTTGCCCAGACGGAGCCATATGGATATGACCGAGACACCGGCAGCGGTTGCAACGGATGGCCTAGTTGGAACCATCTTGTGCGTGGATGATGAACCCAGCATTTTGTCGGCCTTGCGCCGGCTGTTTCGCGCCAAGGGCTTTCAGGTCAAGGTGGCTGAAGGTGGGCAGGCGGGACTGGAGATGTTGGAGAATGAGCCGGTTGACTTGGTGATTTCCGACATGCGCATGCCGGAGATGGATGGGGTGACATTTCTGGAGCAGGTACGCCAGCGTTGGCCCGATACGATGCGGCTGCTGTTGACCGGTTATGCGGACATCACTTCGATCATGGGGGCCATCAACCGGGGCGAGATTTATCGCTATATCGCCAAGCCATGGGATGACAACGACATCATTTTGATTGTCCGCGGCGCATTGCAGCACCATGCGTTGGAGCTTGAACAGAAACGCCTGCAGGCGCTGGTACAGCAGCAGAATGAAGAGCTGAAGACGCTCAACACCAGTCTTGAAATCAAGGTCGAAGAACGTACCGCCGAGCTCAAGCGGGCCAATACGGCCTTGCACGGTGCCAATGAACGACTGAAGAACAACTTCATCACCTCCATCAAGGTATTCACCAGCCTGATCGAGTTACGCAACAGTCATATTGCCGGGCATTCACGTCGAGTGGCTGACCTGGCGCGGCGACTGGCCATCCAGCTTGAACTGGATAACAAACAGGTGCAGGAAATCTTTGTCGCGGGTTTGTTGCATGAGGTGGGCAAGGTCGGTTTTGACGACGAGATGCTGGAGACACCGATCGTGATGCTCAACACCCGGCAACTGGTGGAGTTTCGCAAACACCCAGCGCGTGCAGCGCAATTGTTGCTGCCGCTGGGTGAACTCAAGGGGTCCGTGGAAATCATTGGTGCCCAGCTGGAACGGTTTGACGGTGCCGGGTATCCGAATCAGCTCAGTGGAACCAACATCCCCATCGGGGCCAGGATTCTCAGTGTGGCCTGCGACTATGACAGCCTGCAAATTGGTGTTTTGGCGCAACGTAAACTGGATGTGGTTCAGGCACAGAACGCGGTTGTTCAAGGCAGTGGACGCCGTTTTGACCCCGACGTGGTGGAAGCTTTGGTGGTACTGCATGGGGTGCAATCCCGCGAGCAGCTGAAGAAGAACCAACCTCAGGAGCGCACCATGAGTTTGTATGATCTGGAACCGGGTATGGTGTTGTCGCGTGATCTCGTGACACCCAGTGGTTTGCTGATGTTGACGGCGGGCCATGTGCTCGACGATCTGGTCATCCGCAAGATCCTTGAGTTCCAGCGCTCCAGCGATTTGAAACTGACCGCTGATGTCTGGCAGGACCCCAAGGTGTAGGCCATCACCAAGAAGTTGACGCTTGCCAATGACTCAAGGGGAAATCACATGGCACTTATGGCTTGGACGCCTTATTTCGAGACGGGATTGGACTTGGTTGACGCCCAGCACCACGCGCTGGTGGATATGGTCAACAACGCCGCCCCCCATCTGGCGCTCGATGATGAAGCAGCCAAACAAGCGGTTGGCCCCTTGTTGGACAACCTGACGCGTTATGCCGCCATCCACTTCCGTGACGAAGAGCGCATGATGGTACAAAAGGGCTTGGTTCCGGACTACTTGCGGCACCACCATCAAACACATCAGGCGTTTGTGGATGAGGTGACGCAGATGCGGCGTCAGTACGAGCAGGAAGGCAGCCTGCCGGGTGCCGATCTGCTGCGGTTTTTGGGCAGTTGGCTGAGCTTTCATATCCTGGTGGAGGACCAGCGCATGGCCAACCAGATGGCCGAAATTGACGCCGGGCAATCTGCTCAGCAGGCTTACGAGCATGTCAGTGAACCGCAGGATGCCGCCCATGCCGTGTTCAACAGCTCGTTGCTGGACATGTTCACGCTGCTGACCGAACGCAATCAAAAACTCGCACAGGCCAATGAAGAAGTGCACCGTGTCAAGGTCGCGCTGGAGCTGGCCAACCAGTCTTTGGAGCAGCGTGTGCAGGAACGCACCAGTGAACTGGCTGCCTCGATGGCACATCTTGAGCGCGCGCAAAACCAGTTGTTGCAGTCCGAAAAAATGGCTGCGGTCGGGCAGTTGGCTGCCGGTGTCGCTCATGAAATCAACAACCCGGTGGGGTTTGTGACTTCCAATCTGGGTGCCTTGTCCGACTATGTGACGCAATTGCTGGAGCTGTTGGACACCTACGAGCAGGTCGCTGCGACGCTGCCGCAGGCGCAACGTGAGCAGGTGGTTGCTGCACGGAAAAAAATTGACCTGGACTACCTGCGCGAAGACATCCCCAACCTTCTGCATGAATCCAAGGACGGGCTGGCGCGTGTCAAACGTATCGTGGGTGATTTGCGTGATTTTTCACACAGTGATGAGGGACACTGGGCGGCTGCGGACCTCAACCAGGCGGTGGAGAGTGCGCTCAATGTGGTTCGCAACGAAACCAAATACAAGGCGGAGATTGTCAAGGCATTGTCGCCCTTGCCACCCGTGGTGTGCATCGTGGCCCAAATCACCCAGGTGCTGGTGAACCTGTTGGTCAATGCGGCCCAGGCCATCGCGGTCAAGGGCGCCATCACGGTGCGCAGCGGTGTGTTGGGGGAACAGGTCTGGCTGGAGGTGAGTGACAGCGGGTCAGGCATGCCGGAGGAGGTCAGGAAGCGCATTTTTGAACCTTTTTACACCACCAAACCGGTTGGCAAGGGAACAGGTTTGGGCCTGTCCATCACCTGGGAAATCATTCAGCGTCACCATGGCTCGATTGACGTGCAAAGTGCGCCGGGACAGGGCAGCACTTTTCGCATCACCTTGCCGCTACTACAGCCGCAGGCCTGACGCTATTTTGTGGCGCCCAGCGCCAGTGCCCGGTCACGGCAGGCCGTGAGCTCTGCCATGTGGTCACCGGCTTGGGTTGGCCAGCCTTGCAGATGCTGCTGTGTGATGTCGGCCAGCGCCGTGATCCAGGCCGGGTCATCGTTCAGGCATGGGATGTAATGAAACTCCTGGCCGCCTGCCTGCAAAAACGCTGCACGCCCCTCCTGGTCGATTTCTTCGAGTGTTTCCAGGCAGTCACTGGTGAAGGCCGGGCACACCACATCCACCCGTTTGACACCGGCTTTGGCCATGGCAATCAGGGTTGGCTCGGTGTAGGGCTCCAGCCACTTGGCTCGTCCCAGCCGGGACTGGAAGGTGACCTGGTATTGCTCCCTGGTCAGTCCCAGGCGCTCGGCCAGCAGGCGGGCAGTCTTGAAACATTCACAGTGGTAGGGATCGCCCAACTGCAGGGTGCGTTGCGGAACCCCGTGAAAACTCATCACCAGCATGTCGGGACGTCCATTGTGCCGCCAGGCCTGATGCACCCGGCCCGCCAGCGCGGCAATGTAACCTGCATCATCGTGGTAATGGTTGACAAAACGCAGCTCCGGGATGGCACGTACCCTGCCGGCCCACTGGTAAACCGCGTCCCACAGGCTGGCGGTGGTGGTGGCTGAATATTGCGGGTAGGCCGGCACGATCAGCACCCGGGTGGTGCCAGCGGCCTTGAGCGCGTCCAGTTGTGATGCGATCGAGGTGCTGCCATAACGCATGGCGTAGCGCACCTGCACATCATGGCCGCGTTGTGCCAGCCAGCCTTGCAGCAGCTTGGCCTGCTTGTCAGTCCAGACCTTCAGGGGCGACCCGTCCTGGGTCCAGATGCTGGCGTATTTGGCTGCGGATTTGGCGGGTCGCAGACGCAGGATGATGCCGTGCAGGATCAGCAGCCACAGCAGTCGTGGGATTTCCACGACCCGTGGGTCGCCCAGGAATTCAGCCAGAAAGTGCCGAACGTCCGTCGTACTGGCGCTGTCCGGGGTGCCCAGATTGCAGTACAGCACCGCGGTACGTGCTGGCTGGCCATGGCTAAACGGGGGTTCTTTGGCGAAAGCAGAGGTGACTAAAGGCATGGTTTATTTTCGCCGACTGGCGTCGTCAGGGTGCCCCGGGCTTGAGGGTGAGTGTGTCACGCGTGTTGGCGACCACATCAGACTCCTTCAGGTACTGCTGCATGTACCCACCAACCACATAGGCCGCGGCCTGGTCGCTGTAGTGGCGATCAAACGGCACACCACTTTGGCCCACGGGGTTGATGCCCCGCGCCTGGCTGGCATCGGCAAAGTCGATGATGCGCCGGGTCGATGGGCCATAAATCACCGACCAGGGGGCCGGGCCAATCGAGATGGCCAGATTGTTGGGTACCTCGCGTGAGCCGGGTGCGTCAAAGGGGCCGACGTTGAACAACCAGTCAAACGGCTTTTGTGTCGCCATCGGGTGGCTGTGGGTCAAGCGGTGCGCCGGGCCCCAGCCCCAGTCGTTGGGGCTTTTCCCCAGCGCGGCTTTCAGGTGGGCGATGGCAGCGTGCCAGGCAATGCGCACCATGTCCCGGCGAGTTTCCACCGCTGGGGTTCTGGCATCGTCCCACCAGGGTGAGTGGGTGTCTGCCGCCAGACGCGGCAGGGCAAAATCCAGCGCCCGTGTTGCCAGCAGGTTCTTGAATTGCAGGCCACCGAGTTCATCGGACAGGGTGGCTTTGGCCAGTTCATACAAAAACTGGGTAAACACCGTGGGTGGGATGTTGGGCTTGGTGTATTGCCCGTCCCACTGGGTCAGGCTGTCAAAGACCGAACGCTCCAGCGGGTCGCGCACCACCTCGCTGAGATCTGGCAGCAGTGGCTCCAGCACCCGCCAGAAATAGGCCGTCTGGGTGCTGAGTTGCAAGGATTGGCTGTTGAGTGGGTTCCACTGGATGGCATCGTTGCCCAAGCGGTCTTCCAGCGCCTGGGCGCGGTCATACAAGTTGTAATACCCGGGGATGGGCAGGCCGCTGGCTGGCTTGGGCTGATGGTTGGCCGAGACGATGTAACCACGCGGCGGGTTTTCTTCCTGCGGGTTGTCGGTGAAACGGTAAAACCCCAGTTTGTCCGCTTCGGGTTCTGCGCCGTCCAGAATAAAGACTGGGTTGACCCCCGGCGGGCGTATCGGCAACCGGGCCGCCGCCCACCAGCCGATGTCACCACCCGCGCTAGCCCACACCACGTTGAGCCCGGGGGCGTGGATTTTGCTGGCGGCCTGACGCGCCTTGGCCAGCGTATCGGCGCGATTGAGTTCGTAAAAGGCCTCCAGCACCGGGTTGTCAGATTCCAGAAACGTCCACCACATGGCCACCGGAGCGTCGCCCAGGGTGTCGCGAAAGGCACTGGTGATGATGGGGCCGTGGGGTGAGCGTTGCAGTGTCAGCGTCACCGGCGCAGCGCCCTTGACCTTGATGATCTCCTGGGTGCTGGTCAGGTCGACCCACTGGCCTTGAAACCAGACCTGGTTGGGGTTCCCGGGGTTGACGCGTTCTGCCACCAGATCGATGTCGTCGTTCTGGAACATGGTCAAGGTCCAGCCAAATTGCAGGTTATGGCCCAGCAGGGCGGAGGCGTTGAGGGCCTGGAAATGGCCATAAAGTTCAAAGCCGGGCATGCTCAGATGTGCTTCGTACCAGACCGCTGGCACGGCAAAACCGATGTGGGGATCACCCGCCAGCAGTGGCTTGCCGCTGGAGCTGCGCTGGCCGGACACGGCCCAGGCGTTGCTGCCTTCAAACAGCGGTACACCGGCCAATTCCTGTGCCTCACGGCTGGCCTGGGCCAACTGGCTCAGGGCCTGCCAGTCGGGCTTGGCTGCTGCGGTGGGCGCCGGGCTGAGAACGCCCAGCGGGTTCCACTCCACGTCAAAAATGCGCAGGTAGTCCGGGCCCAGTTCATCACGCACAAAAGTCAGCACCGGTTCGGTCTTGAAGGCAGCGGCAAAGCTGTAAGCCAGATAACCGGATACCGCCACGGTGTCTTGCAGCGTAAAGGGTCGTTTGGGAATGCCCATCAGGTCAAATTCCATGGGGGCTGGGTGGCTGGCCTGAAACTGGTTGATCCCGTCCAGATAGGCGCTCAGCGCCTGGACCGATGGACTCTGCGGGTCCAGTGTGGCGGCTACCTTGGCCGCGTGCTCGCGCAGCCGCAGGGTGCGAAACAGCCGGTCGGTCTTGACCAGCTTCGGACCCAGGATTTCGGACAGTTCACCTTGTGCCAGACGGCGCACCATTTCCATCTGAAACAGGCGGTCCTGGGCATGGACATAACCCAGGGCACGGTACAGGTCACCTTCATGGCTGGCCTTGATGTGGGGCACACCACGTTCGTCATAACGCACGCTGACCGGCGCCTTGAGCCGGGACAGCGCCAGTTCGCCGGAGCGCTGGGGCAGCTTGGTGTTGACGTACCAGAAGGCGCCACCGCCAGCCGCCAACAGCAAGGTGAGCAGCAAGCCAAAGACGATTTTCAGGGCAAGTTTCATGGCGAAGTCGGGGAGGGGGCAAGTCAGGCGTGGTCAGTCATCATATCGGTGTTGGCCAGCACCGCGGCGGCCACACCGCTGCGCACCGCGCCTTCCAGCGTGGCGGGGTAGGGACCGGCCACGTAGTCACCACAGGCCAGCAGACCGGGCGCAATCCGGCTGCCGGGGCGCAGCAGATGAGGTACGCAGGCAAACGTGGCCCGCTTTTCCACGATGGTTTGCACGGTCTGCAGGTCCAGCTGCAACTGGTCTTCAGCCTGCTGCAGCACCTGGGCCTGCAGTGTGGCGCGGTCACTCTGGCTGGCGCTCACTACAAACGCCAGCAAACCTTGGGGGCCGCCCAGCTGCCCCCGGTCAAAGACAAACTGCGCAGGATGGGCGGCGTTGCTGCGCAGGGCCAGCATGGGTTGCGGCAGCCTGGCGGTCGGAGCCCAGGCATAGACCGTGGCAATCGCCTCGAAGCGCAGGGCACTGACAGTGGACACCCACGCCTGCATCTCATTTGCTATATATTTTATAGTTGATGAGAACGATTTGGTAAGGGCTAGCGCTGCATTTTCTGCAGAATTTGCCAGAATCACGGCGTCAAAAGACTGGCCGTTGACCTGCCAGGTGTTGCCGCCACTGGGCGCAAGTTGCGCCACCCGCGTGCCCAGGTGCAGTTGAGCGCCGCGCTGTTGCACCCAGTCGGCCGCAGCGGCTGGAAACAGGGTGCCGAGGTCGGTGCGGGGCAACAACAAGTGTGAGCCGCCGGCCACGCCAAACAGCGCGTCACGCAGCACCCGCAAGAAAACCTGGGCATCGGCTTGGGCGACGGGGGTGTTCAAGGCCGAGACACACAGGGGCTCGATCACATCAGCCGTCACACGGGTGCTCACGGTTTGGCACAACTCGGCCACACTGAGCCCGGCTTCACAGGTAAACCCTTGCCGTTGCCAGCGTGTGGCGGCGCATATCAGCGACCATTTGTCGGCCCAGGTCCAGCCGCGCGCGCCCAGGATGCCGCCCAATGCATCCAGCGGTGTCGGCCAGTTGGGCAGGTGAAGGCCTGTGCCGTCAGGAAACTGCAGCGTCAGGGGCAGATCCAGCAGCACATCGCGTGGTGCCAGGCCCACCAGGCGCATCAGGCGCAGCGTTTCGGTGTAAGCGCCAATCAGGATGTGTTGGCCGTTGTCCAGCATGACCGGGCGGCCGTCTGGCAGCGTGGCTGGCAAGGAGCGTGCCCGCCCGCCGAGGGTTCTGGCGGCTTCAAAAAGCGTGACATGATGACCATCCTGGCAGGCATGAACCGCTGCCGCCAACCCGGCCCAGCCGGCACCCACGATGGCGATGTCCAAAGGTCGCCTGGTCATGGCGACTAGAGCTGCCCCAGCGCCTGCACCTTCCAGGCCAGCCAGAGTTTGCGCAAGGGGGTCAGGCTGATGCGCTGGTGCAGCACCTTGAACTGCTCCTGTTCCATCTCACGCAGCAGGGCCCGGTAAATGCTGGCCATCATCAGCCCGGGTTTCTGGGCGCGCCGGTCGGCTGCGGGCAACAAGGCCAGCGCCTGGTCATACAGAGCGTGGGCGCGCTGCGCCTGAAATGTCATCAGCGCTTCAAAGCGCTCGGAGTAACTGCGGTTCAGAATCTCTTGCGCGGTCACACCAAAACGTTGCAGCTCGCTGACCGGCAGGTAAATGCGCCCACGCATGGCGTCTTCACCAACGTCACGCAGGATGTTGGTGAGTTGCAGCGCCTGGCCCAGGGTGTGGGCGTAGGCGGTGGTCTGGGTGTGGGTCTGGCCAAAAATCTGCGCTGCGACTTCACCAACCACGCCGGCCACCAGGTGGCAGTAGCGCTGCAGGCCAGGGTAATCCAGGTAACGGGTCTGGTTCAGGTCCATCTGGCAGCCTTCGATCACCGCTTGCAACTGGCGCTGCTCGATGCCATAAACCGGCGCCAGCGGCATCAGGGCCTGCATGACCGGGTGGCTGGGTTGGCCGGCAAACGATTTGGCGACTTCGGCCTGCCACCAGGCCAGTTTGGTGGCAGCCACTCCGGCGTCGCTGGTGTCGTCCACCACGTCATCCACCTCACGGCAGAACGCATAAAACGCGGTGATGGCCGCCCGTTTGGGGGCTGGCAGGAACAAAAAGGCGTAATAAAAACTGCTGCCGGAGGCGGCGGCTTTTTGCTGGACGTAGTCTTGGGGGGTCATGGGGGCAGCTTGGTTGCGCCTGAGTTTAAACAGGTCAGCTTGACCGCATCCACAAGGCCCGCCACAGCAGGACGGGCAGGTCCAGCAGGGTCAGCTTGGGCCGGGTCCGCCAGGTGGCGAAACCCAGGGCCTCGATCTTGTCCAGAATGCGCAGTCCACCCTGGACCACCAGGCGCAGCTCCCAGCCCGCACGGCCCGGTATCTTGTGTGCAAGATCAGCACCTTTCAGCATCATAGCCCGCGCATGGTTTGCATAGTATGCTACCAATTTTGAAGCATTTTCGGTGTGACTGGTCGGCTGCAGATCGGCCTCGCTGACCTGGAAGCGGGCCATGGTCTCCATGCTGGGGTACCAGCGGCCACGCGCCACGTCCACATGGATGTCCTGCCAGAAGTTGATGAGTTGCAGTGCGGTGCAGATCTGGTCACTTTGGGCCAGGGCGGCCGGATCGTTGATGCCGTACAGGTGCAGCAACAGGCGCCCGACCGGGTTGGCCGAGCGGGTGCAGTAGTCCAGCAATTCCGCATCTCGGGTGTAGCGGCGCCGGGCGGCGGTGTAGGCAACATCCTGCTCAAACGCGTCCAACAGGTCGGTCAACAGCGGCACCGGCAACCGGTGTGTCTGCAGGACGTGGCGCAAGGGGGTCAACACCTGGGACCAGCGTGCGCTGACCGTCTGACCGTTGGCCGCGGCCAGCAGGTCGGCGCGGTAGCTGCGCAAATCGGCCAGGCGGGTGGCGCTGTTGGCCGTGCCTTCGTCGGCCAGATCATCAGCGGTGCGGGCAAAGTGGTAAATGGCCGCGATGGCCGGGCGCAGATGGGGTGGGCACAGGAGCGAGGCCACCGGGAAATTTTCGTAATGGCTGATCGGGGGCGAGGCTGGCGACATGGCTGAAGGCACTGGGCAAAAAAGGGCAAGAAAGAGCGTGTTTGACAGCCGTTGGAAAATACCTAGAATTAATAACCGATTGGTCATTAATTTGTGTTCTTGAAAGTCCTGTTATGAATCTGCGGTCTTCTGTCATTCGTTCACTGGGGATGGGCTTGACTATAACGACAGCGGTCGGGTTGGTGGCCTGTTCCCGACCGGCGCCACCGCAGGAGCCGATCCGCTCGGTCAAGGTCATGACTGTCGGCACCGGGCCGCAGGTGGCCACGCTGGAATATGCGGCCGAGGTGCGTGCCCGGGTCGAATCGCGGCTGGGTTTCCGGGTGGGCGGCAAGGTGCTGGCGCGGCCGGCGGAGGTGGGGCAACGTGTGCGCGTGGGGCAGCTACTGGCGCAGCTGGACCCGCAAGACCTGAAACTGGCGGCCGATGCGGCACGGGCCCAAGTGGCTGCGGTGCGAACCAATCGGGATCTGGCTGCCGCGGATTTCAAGCGTTACCAGGCCTTGAAAGAACAGAACTTCATCAGTGGCGCCGAGCTGGAGCGGCGTGAAGCCACACTGCAGGCCGCCCAGGCGCAGCTGGATCAGGTGCAGGCTCAACTGGCGGTACAGGCGAACCAGACTGGCTACGCCACCTTGGCGTCCGATGTTTCAGGGGTGGTGACCGCCGTGCTGGCTGAGCCGGGACAGGTGGTGGCCGCAGGCACACCGGTGGTACAGGTGGCGCAGGATGGCGCACGTGATGTGGTGTTTGCCGTGCCGGAAGACAAGGTGGCGGGCATCCGGGTTGGCTCCGCCGTGCAGGTGCGGGCTTGGGCGGGTGCCGGGTCGCTGATGGCCACCGTGAGGGAGGTGGCGGCCAGTGCGGACCCGGTGACCCGCACCTTCACCGTCAAGGTGGCTTTGCCGGCGAACAGTGATCTGGCTTTGGGCCGCACGGTGTCGGTGTTGCCGGCCGGCCTGCAGCCCAGTGGCACCCAGGTCATCAAGCTGCCCACCAGCGCCCTGCGCCAGGACGGGCAGGCCACGGCGGTCTGGGTATTGGAGCCGGCCAGCATGACGGTGCGCCTGCAGGCCATCCAGGTGGTGGCGGCTGATGGCAACGAGGTGGTGGTGACGGCCGGGCTGACGCCCGGCATGCAGGTGGTGGTGGCCGGAGTGCATGTCCTGGCACCCGGACAAAAAGTCGTACTTTATAAGCAAAACAAGGCTCCAGCCCAGGAGAAACAAGCGCATATAGCTATAAATAATGTAGCAAATGATGCTTCCTCGGCGAGCCGGTCTGCTGTTGCCGTGTCGGCTGCTGGCCAGTGAGATGCGCATGAAAGACAAACACTTGCACCCGGAAAAGGGCTTTAACCTGTCGCGCTGGGCGCTGGATCATGCGCCACTGACGCGGTTTTTGATGGTGGTGTTGATGGTGCTGGGCGCCACCAGTTATTTCCAGCTGGGCCAGGATGAAGACCCGCCGTTCACGTTTCGGGCCATGGTGGTGCGGGCGTATTGGCCGGGCGCCAGTGCGCAGCAGATGGCCGAGCAGGTGACGGACAAGCTGGAGCGCACGTTGCAGGAAGTGCCTTACGCCGACAAGATACGCAGCTACTCCAAGCCAGGTGAGTCGCAAATCATTTTTTACATCAAGGAGAACGCCCGCGGCAACGAGGTGGCCAACGTCTGGTACCAGGTGCGCAAAAAAGTGGGTGATATGCGTGCCACCTTGCCGCAAGGTGTGCTCGGCCCTTTTTTCAATGACGACTTTGGGGATGTCTATGGCGTGATTTATGCGCTGGAGGCACCGGGATTCGGTTATGCCGAAGTCAAGACTTTTGCCGATGAGGTGCGCCAGCAATTGTTGCGTGTCCCGGATGTGGCCAAGGTGGAACTGTTTGGCGTGCAGGATGAAAAGCTGTTTGTTGAAATCTCGCAAAAACGCCTGGCCCAGCTGGGTCTGGATCTGAATGCGGTCTTGGCCCAGCTGGGTCAACAAAATGCCGTGGAGTCTGCTGGCGCGGTGCAAACCCCGCTGGATGTGGTCCAGGTACGGGTGGCCGGGCAGTTCAAGGCGGTGGAAGATTTGCGTGCCATGCCGATCCGTGGCAGCAGCGGTCACCAGCTGCGTCTGGGAGACATTGCCGAGGTCCAGCGTGGCTACATCGACCCACCGTCGGTGAAGGTCAGGTTCCAGGGCCATGAGGTGATTGCGCTGGGCGTGTCCATGACCAAGGGTGGTGACATCATCCGGTTGGGCAAGGCGTTGTCAGAGACCGTGCAGCACATTGAACGGACCTTGCCTGCTGGTGTGACGCTGGCGCAAATCCAGGATCAGCCCAAATCGGTGTCGACATCGGTCAACGAGTTCATCCGGGTGCTGATTGAAGCGGTCGGGATTGTGCTGGGGGTAAGCTTTCTCAGCCTGGGCCTGCACAAGCGTCCCGGCGTGCAGCCGTGGTTTCGGCGCTGGACGCTGGACATGCGTCCCGGGCTGGTGGTGGGCATCACCATTCCACTGGTGCTGGCCATGACCTTTCTGGCCATGAATTACTGGGGCATCGGTCTGCACAAGATTTCACTGGGCTCACTCATCATTGCGCTGGGACTGTTGGTGGACGATGCCATCATCGCCGTGGAGATGATGGTGCGCAAGATGGAGGAGGGTTACGACAAGGTGCGGGCCGCCACCTTTGCCTATGAGATCACCGCCATGCCGATGCTGACCGGCACCCTGATCACTGCGACGGGCTTTTTGCCCATTGGCATTGCCAGATCCGCCACCGGCGAATACACCTTTGCCATTTTTGCGGTGACCGTGATTGCCCTGGTGCTGAGCTGGATCGTGTCCGTGTATTTTGTGCCGTACTTGGGAGTACGTCTGCTCAGGACGCCTGCCCATGCTGCCCAGCCGGCGGCTGATCAGGGGCTGACGCCGGGTGAGGTTGCGCACGAGTTGTATGACACGCCGTTTTATGCCTGGTTTCGCCGTACGGTCCATGCCTGCGTGCGCCACCGCTGGATCACCATCGGGGCCACACTGGCACTGTTTGGCCTGGGCATCGTTGGCATGGGAAAGGTGCAGCAGCAGTTTTTCCCGGACTCGGCGCGGCCCGAAATCACGGTGGACTTGTGGTCACCTGAGGGCACGTCATTTACCCATACCGAAGAAATTGCCAAACGGGTGGAAGCACGTTTGCTGACAGAACCTGGTGTGACCTCGGTGACCCAATGGGTGGGCTCCGGTGTGCCGCGGTTTTACCTGCCGCTGGAGCAGATTTTCCAGCAGCCCAATGTGTCGCAATTGATTGTGTTGCCCAAGGACATCCCCACCCGGGAGGCTTTGCGCCTGAAACTGCCGACCTTGCTGGCGCAGGAATTTCCCGAGGTGCGTGGGCGGGTCAAGCTGTTGGCCAATGGCCCACCGGTGCCTTACCCGGTGCAGTTTCGGGTGATCGGGCTGGACCCGCAGGTGCTGCGTGCCCGTGCTGACGAAGTGACCGCGCTGATGCGCCAGAACCCGAATACCCGGGGTGTGAACGACAACTGGAATGAATCGATCAAGGTCATGCGACTGGAGGTGGACCAGACCAAGGCGCGGGCGTTGGGTGTCACCAGCCAGTCGATCGCCCAGACCACCAGAACCGTTCTGAGTGGCACCACGGTCGGGCAGTTCCGTGACGGGGACAAGCTCATTGACATTGTGTTGCGTCAGCCGCTGGAGGAGCGCCATGCCATCAGCGATATTGCCAATGCCTATGTGCCGACGGCCTCTGGCAAATCCGTACCGTTGTTGCAGATTGCCAAGCCGGTGTTCACCTGGGAGCCGGGTGTGATGTGGCGTGAAAGCCGGGACTATGCCATCACGGTACAAAGCGACATTGCCGATGGACTGCAGGGCGCCACGGTGACCCAGCAACTGTTGCCTCAGCTCAAGTCGCTGGAAGCCAAATGGGCGCAGGCCGGGCAGGGTGACTACCGCATCGAAGTGGCCGGCGCCGTGGCTGAGAGTGCCAAGGGCTCGTCATCGATTGTGGTGGGCATTCCAGTGATGTTGTTCATCACATTCACCCTGTTGATGCTGCAGTTGCACAGCTTCAGCCGCGCCATGCTGGTGTTCCTGACCGGGCCACTGGGGGTGGCCGGGGTGGCCGGGGCGCTGCTGTTGTCAAACCGGCCGTTTGGCTTTGTGGCGCTGCTGGGCGTGATTGCCTTGATGGGCATGATCCAGCGCAACTCGGTGATCCTGATTGATCAGATCGAGCAGGACCGCGCCCGTGGTGTGCCTGCCTGGGAGGCGATTGTGGAGTCGGCCGTGCGCCGTCTGCGTCCGATTGTGCTGACGGCCGCAGCGGCCGTGCTGGCCATGATTCCTCTGTCGCGCTCGGTGTTCTGGGGGCCCATGGCGGTGGCGATCATGGGGGGCTTGATCGTGGCGACGGTATTGACGCTGCTGGCGCTGCCGGCCATGTATGCCGCCTGGTTCCGGGTGACCCCGCAGAGCCGGTAACCAGGCTGCGGGTCACTCAGGGTTTGAGCTTCTTGAGCAAGGCCTCGATTTCCTGACGACGGCCTTTGTCGGCCAGCTCGCGCCCGGCGCGTGCCGGGGCTTTGAGTGCGGTTTGCAGATGGTTGATGGCTTCGGGCGCGCGTCCCTGGTCGGCCAGGAATTCACCATAAAAATAATTGGCATCAATGCCGGTCGGGTTGATCGCCAGGGATTTTTTGAACAGCTCTTCGGCTTTGGTCTGACTGCCAAAGCCCAGTGGCCAGCCTGGCACCTTGGCATACAGCGTGGCCAAACTGGTGTAGGCGGAGCCATCCAGTGCCTTGTCATTGAGGGCAATGGCTTCGTCAAAGCGTTGTTTGGCCTGCTTGGCCAGTGACAGGGCGCCCAAACCACCCTTGGCGCCGGCTTCGCTGGACAACGCAATGCCTTCCCACACCAGCGGTTCGGCTTGTTGGGGATGGGATTCCGCCACCTTGCGCGCTTCCAGCGCCAGCACGTGGTACAGCTCGCCGTGTTGTTTTTCGTCTTTCTGGTATTTGATGCTGGCCCACTGATCCTGAAGCGGGCGGATCACTTCGTCAGGGCTGGCCGCCAGTGTCCAGCCGCTGGACAGACAAATCGTGGTGAGGACGAGGTTGCGAAAGAATGGGGTCATGATTTACTGGGATGAGGTTGGTAGGGATGTGCGGGCGTGTTGTTTGATGATGGGGAGCTTGGCGGCCAGACCGCTGTCCACCAGCGATGGGGCAAAACCATTGAGCCAGGCAAACAGCCGTTCAGGAAAACCGATGTGATGATCGCCCCGGCCATGTTGCAGGGCTGTGATGATGCGCCGGGCCACGGCATTGGGGCTGTCGCTGTGGTTTTTCAGAGCCAGGTTGAGGGCATTGACGGCCGGTGTGTTCAGCGCCGTGTCAATGGCACGCGGGGCGACGTGGATGACAGCGACGTTGCTGTCAGACAACTCACGGCGCAGGCTTTGCGAAAACCCGCGCAAACCGGCCTTGGCACTGGAGTACGCGGCAAATCCGGCAAACGGGATGCTGCCAAAGGTGGAGCCGACGTTGATGATCGCTGCTTCGGGCTGTCCCTTGAGGTGGGCCAGCAAGGCGTGGGTCAGGCGCATGGGGGTGAGCAAATTGGTGGTCACCAACTGCTCGATCACGCTCCAGTGCTGCTCGTCGAACAAGCCGAATGCGCTGATGCCCGCGTTGTTGATGAGCACATTGGCCTTGAACGCCACGGCGGCTTGCACGGTGTGCGTGATGCCCGCTGCACTGTTGAGATCAGCGATCACATGGCTGGCGCTGGAACCCAGTTCGGTCTGCAGTGCCTCAAGCTTGGCGGCGTCACGGCCCGCCAGCAACACGCTGGCACCAGCCTGCGTCAGTTGTCGGGCCAACGCCTGGCCCAGCCCGCCGCTGGCGCCAGTGAGGAGGATGCGTGCCTGCTTCAGTTGCATGGTGTGCCCTCGGGGGTGGCGCCGGGCAGGGCACGGAAGATGTCGCCATACAGCTTGTAGAAAATCCTGGCGCAGCGCAGCACTTCCTGCTGATCTTCGGGGGTCATTTTCTCCAGCAATGTCGCCAGATGCTGGGTGTGCTCCTGATCAAGTGTGCCGTGTGAACGCAAATAGGAGAACGCGTTGTCGGGCAAGCCCAGGGCCTGCTGGATACGGTCTGCCGCCATCAGCGCCAGTGCCACGCTGGTGCCTTCCAGCACAAACACCATGCCAAAAAAGCCGGCTGGATTACCACGTTGAATCAGGTCGTAGGCGTAGGCCACCATCACTTCGGCAGGGAGCTCGGGTTGACTGGCCCGAACGGCCTGGGCATCGCCACCGGTGGCGGCAATGTCGTTCAAAATCCATTCTTCGTGGCCAATTTCCTCTTCAATGTATTCCGCCACAGCGCGGCGCAGCCAACTCAGACGTTCTGGCAAGCGACCACCCAGGGACATCAGCAACGGTGTGGTGTGGCGGACATGGTGGTAGGCCTGGCTCAGAAACGCCTGGTAGCCGGCCAGTTGCACACGTCCATGCAGGCAGTCGGCAATGATCGGGATCGCCAGAAGCTCAAGACGTTCGGTGCTGGTGTTGGCAGTGAGTTGGTCATAAAACGTCATGGGTTGGTTCCTTTTGGGTGTAGAGCGCTGCCAGGGCGGCAGCGTGGTGTTGCGCAATGGCAGTGCGCACCGGGCGACCGTTGCCGGTGGCCATGGTGTTTTGCAGGGTAAAAGGTTCGCTGCTTAACCAGCCGCCAATCCGTGCGTAATCGGGCAGGGTGGCATTGGCCTGTGTCACGGCGGCGCTGATTTGTTCCGGTGTGGCGCCGGGCATGGGAACCAGAACCGCACACAACCAGGGTTGCGCTTCTCCCGTCACGACCGCTTGGGCAATGGCGGGTTGTGCCAGCAGGACAGATTCCACCCATTCGGGGGAAATGTTGCGGCCAAAGGCGGTGATCAGCAGGTTCTTTCGCCGTCCAGACAGGTACAGGTGACCGTTGTTGTCCAGGTAACCGAGATCACCGGTGGAGAAATCAGCTGTTGGTGTGACTCCAGATGATGCCGAAGGGCTGTTTACATACCCCAGGAATGCCGGGGTTGTGAGATGGATCTCTTGGTTTTCTACCCGCACCTGAACATGGGGCAGCGGGCGGCCAACGCCCTGGCCCTCATCACCAGGGCGGTTCAGGCTGACGACGGAGCCGCATTCGGTCAGACCATAACCTTCATAGGCAGGGATCCCGACGGCTCGTGCCTGAGCAAGAAGTGCATGATCAACCCGGGCACCACCAACCGCCACGTACGCCAGGCTGGTACTGGCTTGTTGTCTGGTTGCGGCCAGATAAAGGGTCCAGGCTTTGAGCAATTCGGGCACCAGAATCAGGCTGTGGGGTGCATGGGTGGCAACAGTCTGCTGCAGTGCGGCCGGGTCAAAACCAGTCATGCCGCGCCAGCCCATGGTGGACAGACTGGGCAGATGTACTTGGGCGCCACTGAGCAGGGCAGCGTAAATACCAGCGGTGTTTTCCAACAGCAAGGTCAGCGGTAAAACGGCAAGGTGGCGGGTGATATGCAGTGGGGCCAGTTGGGTTTGCAGCGATGTGGCTGTGGCCATCAGCCCAGCCGCACTCAAACAAACGCCTTTGGGGTTGCCGGTGCTGCCGGATGTGAACGAAATTTTGGCGGTGCCTGCCGGCAGCGTGGCTGCCGCTGATGTCCGTCGCATTAAGGTGAAAGTGCGCCATGTTCCTTCTGCCACGAAACCGAGTCGAAGGGCTTCAACCCGATTGGGCTGGTCGGTCAGGATGGCATCGGCAGCGGTTTGCTCCAACGTGTGGACCATTTGGGCCGGACTGAAAAAAGTCGGAATTGGCAGATGGACTGTTTGCGCATGCAGGGCTGCCAGGTCGGCCAACACCCAATCGGCGCCATTGTCAGCCAGTACCGCCAGTACCCGGCATGGACGCAACTGCTCGGCCAAAGTGTGTACATGGGCCAGCAGTGAAGACGCGCTCAGGCATTGGGAACTGTCTTGCAGAACGAGGTTGTCTTCTGGGTGGGCGCATAGCGCATCCAGTAGCAACGCGGCGCTCACGCTGTGGCGTCCATGCGTTGCAGGGCCAGACGAATTTTGCCAGCCACCACAATGGGTTGAGTGTCATAGTAGCTGCCCCAGTGTCTGGCTTCATCACGTAAGCGGGCCGGGTTCGCAGCGGTGAGCGCCAATAATGGCAAACCCAGCTTGGCGAAAATCCCGATCAGTTCCTGGGTGGCGGTGAAGACCACCCATTCAAACCCTTGTGCACTCAGGTGGTCGGCCAGGGCGCGAATGATGTGCACACTGCCGCCAGCTTTTTGTGAAGCCAGGTGACCAACTTCCACAATCCGTTCGCGCTTGACGTGCTGGTGGGCCAATTGCGCCATGGCTTGTTCGATGGGCAGGTCCAGATAGTGTTCCAGATAGAGTTTGCTGGTCTGAGCGCTACGCCAGCCGGTGGCGGCAATGATGGTTTGATTGCGTTCCAATACCATCAGATTCGGGGCAAATGAGGGGATATTGGCACCGTATCTGGATGCAAAGATGTCATGAATGAATTTTTCCGCAACCAAACGGTGTGGCGAACCCAGTGGGGCGTGGAGCGCTGATAGGGCAGACATCGGTGTTTGCAGTACCTTGCGTTGGGCGTTGGTTCGGATGGACATGACGGTCAGTTCTTGAAGTGTTTGAAACTGGACTGAAGTCTAAAAATGCATTCTTAAACTCCTCTTAAGTGTTGTGGAAAGATCGGCGCCGTCGGGATGGAGGCTGCAACGGGTTAAAATCCGCGGCTGACCAATTTTGGGGGGCGGGGTTTTTCCGCCCCCTTTAATTTGCGCGGGTGGCGAAATTGGTAGACGCACCAGGTTTAGGTCCTGACGCTGGCAACAGTGTGCGGGTTCGAGTCCCGCCCCGCGCACCACACTTTTTTGGAGAAAAAACATGGCCGCAGTTGTAGAAACACTAGAAAAGCTGGAACGCAAAATGACGTTGAGCTTGCCCGTCGACACCATCCAGTCCGAAGTGGCTGCACGCTTGAAAAAGCTGGCGCGCACCGTCAAGATGGACGGTTTCCGCCCGGGCAAGGTACCGATGAATGTGGTGGCGCAGCGCTACGGTTATTCAGTGCAATACGAAGTCATGAATGACAAGGTGGGCGAGGCGTTTTTTAATGCGGCCAATGATGCTCAACTTCGCGTGGCCGGCCAGCCAAAAATCAACGAAAAAGAAGGTGCGCCTGAAGGTGAACTGACTTTTGAAGCTGTGTTTGAGGTCTACCCGGAAGTCAAGATTGGTGACCTCTCCACCGCTGAAGTTGAAAAAATCACGGCTGAAGTGTCTGACGCCGCCATTGACAAGACGCTGGACATTTTGCGCAAGCAGCGTCGTACCTTCTCGCAGCGCCCGCATGACGCTGCTGCTGAGAATGGTGACCGCGTCACGGTTGATTTTGAAGGCAAGATTGATGGTGAAGCGTTTGCCGGAGGCAAAGCCGAAGGCTTTCAGTTCATCCTCGGTGACGGCCAGATGCTCAAGGAGTTCGAAGAGGCTACTCGCGGTCTGAAGGCCGGCGAGAGCAAGACTTTCCCGTTGGCATTTCCCGCTGATTACCACGGTAAGGACGTGGCTGGCAAGACGGCTGACTTCATGGTTACGGTCAAGAAGATTGAGGCAGCCCACCTGCCGGAAGTCAACGAGGCCCTGGCCAAGTCCCTGGGCATTGCCGACGCCACCGTGGACGGTCTGCGTGCCGACATCAAGAAGAATCTGGAACGCGAAGTCAAGTCTCGTCTGCTGGCGCGCAACAAGACTGCGGTGATGGATGCCTTGGTGGCCAAGGCTGAGCTGGATTTGCCCAACGCCGCTGTGCAGGCTGAAATGGCACGTCTGCTCGAAGGCGCGCGTGCTGACCTGAAGCAGCGTGGGATCAAGGATGCTGATAAGGTGGAGATTCCTGATGACGTGTTCCGTCCTCAAGCCGAACGTCGTGTGCGTCTGGGCTTGGTGGTGGCAGAGTTGGTGCGTGCCAATGCCCTGCAGGCCACGATGGAGCAGATCAAGGCGCATGTCGAAGAACTGGCTGCCAGCTACGAAAAGCCTGCCGAGGTGTCGCGTTGGTATTTCAGTGACAACAAGCGCTTGGCTGAAGTAGAGGCGATTGTTCTTGAAAACAATGTGACTGACTTTGTGCTGTCCAAAGCCAAGGTGACGGAAAAAGCCATGGCATTTGATGAGTTGATGGCACAAAACTAAACGCTGACTGATTCATGTCGTTCAAATTGGGGCTTGTGCCTGACTTGTTGTCAGGCAATCAAGCCCCATTTGTTTGGAGTCTTGCTTTTTTGGCTACAGTAAGGCCAGTTTATTTGGAGTCAACATGAACCCTTGCAGGAGTGCTATGGACATACAGAATCTGGGCATGGTGCCCATGGTGATTGAACAGTCGGGTCGTGGTGAGCGCTCATATGACATTTATTCGCGCTTGCTGAAGGAGCGCGTGATTTTTCTGGTGGGGCCTGTCAATGATCATGTGGCCAATCTGGTGGTGGCGCAGTTATTGTTTCTGGAAAGCGAAAACCCTGACAAAGATATTTCGTTTTACATCAATTCGCCCGGTGGTTCTGTGAGTGCCGGCATGGCCATTTATGACACCATGAACTTCATCAAGCCTCAGGTGTCAACGCTGTGCACAGGTATGGCGGCCAGCATGGGGGCCTTTTTGCTGGCGTCTGGGGCCAAGGGCAAGCGGTTTTCGCTGCCGAATTCCAAGATCATGATCCACCAGCCATCAGGGGGGAGCCAAGGGCAGGCCACTGAAATCGAAATTCAGGCCCGGGAGATCTTGAAAACACGGGAACAGCTCAACAAGATATTGGCTGAACGTACCGGACAACCGCTGGAGCGTATCGAACGCGATACCGAGCGTGACTATTACATGTCGGCTGAAGAATGTAAGGAATATGGTCTGATTGACCAGGTTATCTCAAAAAGGGCGTAGTTCTCATGGCCGAAAAAAAAGGCTCCTCAGGCGAAAAAACGTTGTACTGCTCGTTTTGCGGTAAAAGCCAGCATGAAGTCAAGAAACTGATCGCCGGCCCATCCGTTTTTGTCTGCGATGAGTGTATTGACTTGTGCAATGAAATCATTCGTGATGAGTTGCCGGCAACAACGCAGGCCGTTGGCAAAAGTGACTTGCCCACACCTGGCGAACTCAAAGCCAATCTCGACAACTATGTCATTGGTCAAGAGGCGGCCAAGCGAATCCTCGCGGTAGCAGTCTACAACCACTACAAACGGCTCAGGCATCAGGGGCAGTCAGCCAAGGACGATGTGGAGCTGTCCAAAAGCAATATTTTGCTGATTGGCCCCACGGGCTCAGGTAAAACCTTGCTGGCGCAGACATTGGCGCGTATGTTGGATGTGCCTTTTGTCATGGCTGATGCCACGACGCTGACGGAAGCTGGTTATGTGGGGGAGGACGTTGAAAATATCGTGCTCAAGTTGCTGCAAAGTTGCAACTATGAGGTTGAGCGGGCACAACGGGGTATTGTTTATATTGATGAAATTGACAAAATTTCGCGTAAATCGGATAACCCGTCCATTACCCGCGATGTCTCGGGGGAAGGTGTGCAGCAGGCCTTGCTCAAGTTGATTGAAGGCACCATGGCCAGTGTGCCACCACAGGGTGGGCGCAAGCATCCCAATCAGGATTTTGTCCAGGTAGACACCACCAATATTCTGTTTATTTGTGGTGGCGCTTTTGCTGGGCTTGAGAAGGTCATTGAAAACCGTACCGAATCGTCCGGCATCGGTTTTGGCGCTGCAGTTAAGAGCAAGCAAAATCGCAGTCTGACGGATGTCTTCAAGGAGGTGGAGCCTGAGGACTTGATCAAATTTGGTCTGATTCCTGAACTGGTCGGACGCATGCCCGTGGTGGCGACGCTGGGGGAGCTCAGTGAAGATGCCCTGGTTCAGATTCTGACCGAGCCCAAAAACGCCTTGGTCAAGCAGTATGCCAAGCTGCTTGCCATGGAGGATGTTGAACTGGAAATCCGGCCCTCAGCCTTGAAAGCCATTGCCAGGAAGGCGCTGGCCCGAAAAACGGGTGCCCGAGGGCTACGTTCCATTCTGGAGCAAGCGCTGATTGACACCATGTTTGAACTGCCCAATTCGTCTAATGTTGAAAAGGTGGTAGTTGACGAGTCCACCATTGACGAAAACAAACCGCCGTTGCTGGTTTACCGAGAAGCAGCCAGGAAGGCCTGATTAGGTCTGTCTTTGTGGGCATATTGCCCTCATTGGGATCAATTTGCTTATCCATAATGGCATGACCGCTTGAAATGCGGTCATGCCGCTCCATATCTTCCGGGTAACTAAAGGATGCTTTATGTCTGGTCACACCCCTTTACCTGCTATTCCGTTTGATTTACCGCTGTTGCCTTTGCGCGATGTGGTGGTATTTCCGCACATGGTCATACCGCTTTTTGTCGGTCGACCCAAAAGCATCAAGGCGCTGGAAGCCGCCATGAGTTCGGATCGGCGCATCATGCTGGTGGCACAAAAAGCAGCAGCCAAGGACGATCCGCTGGTAACCGACATGTTCAATGTGGGCTGTATTTCGACCATCCTGCAAATGCTTAAGCTGCCAGATGGCACCGTCAAGGTGCTGGTGGAAGGTCAACAGCGCGCATCAGTGACAAAGGTTGAAGATGGCGAGTCGCATTTCTTGGCCAGTATCACGCCAGTGGAGGCAGAGTCCGAACCGGAAGCGAAGTCACGCACCAAGACCAGTGAAATTGAGGCATTGCGGCGCGCTGTGATGCAACAGTTTGACCAATATGTCAAACTGAACAAAAAAATCCCGCCGGAAATACTGACTTCCATTTCCAGCATTGATGATGCCGGACGGTTGGCAGACACCATTGCAGCCCATTTGCCCTTGAAGCTGGAAAACAAGCAGGCGGTGCTGGAACTCGCCGACATCAAGGAACGTCTGGAAAACCTGTTCGAGCAGATTGAACGTGAAGTCGACATATTGAATGTGGACAAGAAAATCCGTGGCCGGGTCAAACGGCAGATGGAGAAAAACCAGCGCGATTTTTATCTGAATGAGCAAGTGAAAGCCATTCAGAAGGAACTGGGCGAGGGTGAAGACGGCGCCGATATTGAGGAGATTGAGAAAAAGATCAAGGCCGCCAAAATGCCCAAGGAAGCGTTGAAAAAGGCCGAGGGTGAGCTGAAAAAGCTCAAGCTCATGTCACCCATGTCCGCCGAGGCGACGGTGGTGCGCAATTACATTGATGTGCTGACAGGTTTGCCGTGGGCTGCCAAAACCAAGATCAAGCACAACCTGGTCAATGCCGAGCAGGTCTTGAACGAAGACCACTATGGCCTGGACAAGGTCAAGGACCGCATCCTGGAATATCTCGCTGTCCAACAGCGTGTTGACAAGGTCAAGGCCCCCATTTTGTGTCTGGTGGGTCCGCCGGGCGTGGGGAAGACTTCGCTGGGGCAATCGATCGCCAAGGCCACTGGACGCAAATATGTCCGCATGGCTTTGGGCGGCATGCGTGACGAGGCTGAGATTCGCGGTCACCGGCGTACCTACATTGGCGCCATGCCGGGCAAGGTGTTGCAGAGTTTGTCTAAGGTGGGCACCCGCAATCCGTTGTTCTTGCTCGACGAAATTGACAAGCTCGGGACCGATTTTCGCGGTGATCCGTCAAGTGCGTTGCTTGAGGTGCTGGATCCGGAGCAAAACCACAAATTTGGTGATCACTACGTGGAAGTTGATTACGACCTGAGTGATGTGATGTTTGTGGCGACATCGAATTCGATGAATATTCCACCTGCCTTGCTGGATCGGATGGAAGTGATCCGGTTGTCAGGTTATACCGAGGACGAGAAAACCAATATTGCCATCAGATACCTGCTGCCCAAGCAACTCAAAAACAATGGTGTCAAAGAATCAGAGCTGGTCGTTACCGAAGACGCAGTTCGCGACATCGTGCGTTATTACACCCGGGAGGCCGGTGTGCGCTCTCTGGAGCGTGAAATTTCCAAAATCTGCCGCAAGGTGGTCAAGGGGATCCAACTCAAGAAAATGATCGGACAGGTGGTGGTGTCAGGTGACAACCTCAATGAGTTTCTCGGGGTACGCAAGTACGACTATGGTCGTGCCGAGAAGAAAAATCAGGTCGGGCAGGTGGTCGGTTTGGCATGGACTGAAGTAGGTGGAGATCTGCTCACCATCGAAGCCGCCATGATGCCGGGTAAAGGGGTGATCACCCGAACCGGTTCGTTGGGCGATGTGATGAAAGAGTCTGTGGAGGCTGCTCGCACTGTGGTCCGCAGTCGTTCGCACCGGCTGGGCATCAAGGACGAATTCTTTGAAAAAAAGGACATCCACATCCATGTGCCCGATGGCGCCACTCCGAAAGATGGCCCGAGCGCCGGTGCCGCCATGACAACGGCTTTTGTGTCGGCCATGACAGGTATTCCTGTGCGCTGTGATGTGGCCATGACGGGTGAAATCACCTTGCGCGGAGAAGTGACGGCTATTGGTGGGCTCAAGGAGAAATTGTTGGCGGCCTTGCGGGGCGACATCAAGACCGTGTTGATCCCCGAAGAGAATGCCAAAGACCTGCAGGACATTCCCGAGAATGTCAAGAATGGCCTGGAAATCGTTCCCGTGCGCTGGATTGACAAAGTTCTGGAAATCGCCCTGGAACGTATGCCAACGCCGTTGTCAGAAGTGGAGCCGACGGCGGTCACTGCGGCAGACGCTGCCATTGAACAGCCCTCGTTGTCGGGTACGGTCAAGCATTGACGAAGATTTTTGATTGTTGATGCAGAAGAAGGAAGTTTTTACTTTATAATCTAGGGCTTACGACGCGGGAATAGCTCAGTTGGTAGAGCGCAACCTTGCCAAGGTTGAGGTCGAGAGTTCGAGACTCTTTTCCCGCTCCAGTTTTTTTATTGATGCAAGCTCTGGTTTGCGTCTACGCGGGAATAGCTCAGTTGGTAGAGCGCAACCTTGCCAAGGTTGAGGTCGAGAGTTCGAGACTCTTTTCCCGCTCCAGATTCCAAAAAAGGGAAGCAGTGCTTCCCTTTTTTGTAACGGTTTTGGCGCGATAGCAAATCGGTTATGCAACGGATTGCAAATCCGTGGAGCCCAGTTCGACTCTGGGTCGCGCCTCCAAAAAATCCCGGTTCCAATTTGTGTATGCAGGCCCTGCAAGTTGGTTGAGCCGGGTGTTTTTTGTTTCACAATACGGTCATGCCCGAGTGGTGAAATAGGTAGACACATCGGACTTAAAATCCGCCGCTTCGTGAATAACGGGCGTACCGGTTCGATTCCGGTCTCGGGCACCACTACACTTTCATCTCATGGCACGTTATAACGCCCCCTTTGAAATTCACGTCCATGGTCAAGTGGCGCTGCGCGCTGATGTCACTTTTGATCATCTGCAGGATGCCCTCAAACCCTTGTGGAAGTACGCGGGTGCCAAATCCCTGTCGGCCGCTGCCGGTAGCTACTACGAGGATGAGCCGGGCATCCAGTTTGATGCCAAGGACCGCCTACTGCAAATGTGCTGGACGGTGGAGGGGGATGACGATTTTCGTCAGGCGCTCGACGAAATGTGCATGAACCTCAATGACGTGGCATTGTCCGGTGCAGCCATTGAAGTGACTTTTTACGATACCGAATTTGACGATGAAGACGAAGAGGCCTCGTCGGACGCTGAGTCTCGTGACGATTTTGTCATGCTGTTTGTCGGTCCTGATCCGGCGTCCATCATGCAAGTGCAGCGTGATCTATTGGTGCAGGATGTCGTCAATCTGATGGAGCGCCACTTTGACGGCGCCGAACTTGGTGGCGTGGTCGCTGCCATTGACAGCCTGTTCAGCCAACGTTTTGATGATCTGGTCAACTCGTTGCAGCTTGGCAAACCGCCTCGCGGCTCGGGTGGCAGTGGTATGGGGCATGGTGGTGGCCGCAAACCACGTCATCTGCATTGACCTTTTTGAGCGTAGCATGCCGGTTTTCTGGTAACCTTTTCTCGATAAAAACACCTTCTATCCCGCGTATTCATTGCCTCAATAGCTACTAATAACATAGCTATTGAGTTGCAGGATGCCGCTTCCGTTAACAACCGCGGGTGACCGGCATATCGACTTTTGCAGGTGAAGGCATGTATTTGCGCAGTTCCAGTTTGGCAATGGCATTGCGGTGCACTTCGTCCGGCCCATCGGCAAAGCGCAACGTGCGTGCGCAGGTGTAGGCGTAGGCCAACGGAAAGTCGTCGCACATGCCCGCACCGCCAAACGCCTGCATGGCCCAGTCAATCACCTCGCAGGCCATGCCGGGCGCCACGACTTTGATCATGGCGATTTCATTCTTGGCGAATTTGTTACCCGCCACATCCATCATCCAGGCTGCCTTGAGTGTCAGCAGGCGGGCCATGTCGATCTTGCAGCGGGCTTGAGCAATCCGCTCCTGGGTGACGGTTTGGGACGCGATGGGTTTACCAAAGGCAATGCGGCTGGACGTGCGCCGGCACATCAGTTCCAAGGCCCGTTCCGCCAGACCAATCAGACGCATGCAGTGGTGGATGCGTCCTGGCCCCAGGCGGCCCTGGGCGATTTCGAAACCGCGGCCTTCCCCTAGCAGGATGTTGCTGACTGGCACCCGCACATTTTTGTAGCTGATTTCCATGTGGCCGTGGGGGGCATCGTCATAACCCATGACATTCAGAGGGCGCAGCACGGTCACCCCCGGGCTGTTGGCTGGTACCAGAATCATGCTTTGTTGGGTGTGGCGGTCGGCCTCGGGGTTGGTTTTCCCCATCACAATGTGGATGGCGCAACGCGGGTCACCGGCGCCGCTGATCCACCATTTACGACCATTGATGACGTAGTCATCACCTTGGCGTTCCATGCGGGTCTCAATGTTGGTGGCATCGCTGGACGCCACGTCAGGTTCGGTCATGGCAAATGCGGAGCGGATCCTGCCTTCGAGCAGGGGTTTGAGCCACTCGGCCTTATGGACGAGGGAGCCATAACGCGCAATGGTTTCCATGTTGCCGGTATCAGGGGCTGAGCAGTTGAACACTTCGCTGGCCCACGGCACGCGGCCCATGATTTCAGCCAGTGGCGCGTATTCCTGATTGGTGAGGCCGGCACCGTCAAATCCGGCAGCCTGCGCACTGTCCAGCGGCAGAAAAAGGTTCCACAACCCTTGCTCCTGGGCTTTGCGTTTGAGGTTTTCGATGGTTTGCAACGGTGTCCAGCGTTTGCCGGCAGCGGTATTGGCTTCGACCTCTGCGTGGTGATTCCCTTCGGCTGGATAAATGTAGTCATCCATGAAGCGCAGCAGTTTGGCCTGCAATTCCTTGGTCTTGGGGGAGTAATCAAAATCCATGGCAGTCTTTCGAAATCAGAGTTGGAATGTTGGCGAGGCGCTGTTGGCTCACGGTGTGGTGTTGGCAAATTGCCAGGCCAGTTGTGCCAGGGGGCGGGCACCGGCAGCGGCACTCACGGCCTGGGCACTGGCGGCGGTACCGGCCTCAACCCGTTTGGCAATACCCTGCAAAATGGCAGCCATGCGAAACAGGTTGTAGGCCATGTAGAAGCTCCAATCGGCGGTCAGCTGTGTTGGGGTGACTATGCCGGTGCGCTCACAGTATTGGCGGATGTACTGCGCTTCCGCCGGAATGCCCAGCGCAGCCAGATCTAGTCCGCCAATACCACGAAAGGCGCCGGGAGGAATGTGCCATGCCATGCAGTGGTAGCTGAAGTCAGCCAGTGGATGTCCCAAAGTGGACAGTTCCCAGTCAAGCACGGCGATCACACGTGGCTCGGTTGGGTGGAACACCAGGTTGTCCATCCGGTAGTCACCGTGCACGATGCTGACCATGGTCGGGTCGCGCGCCATGTCCGGGATGTGCGTGGGCAGCCAGGCCATGAGGTGATCCATTTCAGTGATTGGCTGGGTGATGGACGCTTGGTATTGTTTGCTCCAGCGCCCAATCTGGCGTTCGAAATAATTTCCCGGCTTGCCATAGTTGCCTAAACCCGCCTGGGTAAAGTCCACGCGGTGTAGTGCGGCGATCACACGGTTCATTTCGTCGTAAATGGCACCGCGTTCCTGGACCGCCATGCCGGGCAGCGACTGCTCCCAGAAAATGCGGCCACCCATGAACGACATGATGTAGAAAGCTCGTCCGATGATGGATTCATCTTCACACAGACACAACATTTCGGGCACCGGCACGTCTGAGCCACGCAGACCGGTCATGACCGCAAATTCGCGTTCAATGGCGTGTGCGGACGGCAACAGTTTTGCCACCGGGCCAGGTTTGGTCCGCATCACATAAGTCTGAGTCGGGGTGATGAGTTTGTAGGTGGGGTTTGACTGCCCCCCCTTGAATGACTCGACCTGCAATGGGCCGGCAAAACCAGCCAAGTGGCCTGTCAGCCACTGCGTCAGCGCGGTCTGGTCAAAGGCCTGTGCAGCGGGAACGGCACGCGTGCCAGAGAAATCGTCAGAGTTGTTCATAAGTGCTTGTGCTGGTCAAAGTTGGGTGATACCCATCAAGGCGTCCCGGTTGCGGATGACCACACCACCCGGCTCGATGCGGATGGTTTCCTCGCGCTCCAGGGTTTTGAGCTCCTGGTTGACGCGCTGGCGTGAGGCTCCCAGCAGCTGGGCCAATTCCTCTTGCGCCAATTGCAGGCCAATGCGCACCTCCGCCGCGTCACTGAGCGAGGGCACACCATAAGACCTGGCCAGATGCAACAGCTGTTTGGCCAGTCGGGCACGCAGAGGAAGGGTGTTAAGGTCTTCCACCAGACCATACAACTGACGGATGCGACGGGCGTGCAGCCGCAGCAGGGCTTCGTACAGCTCGGTGTGCTGGGCCAGGATTTTGGTGAAATCGGCCCGCGCGACACACAGAATGGTGGTGTCGCCATGGGCGTAGGCATCGTGGGTGCGCCGGTCGCCGTCGAAGATGGCCACATCGCCAAACCAGATGCCGGGCTCCACATAGGTCAGCGTGATTTGTTTGCCGGAAATCGCGGTCGAACTGACCCGCACCGCGCCTTTGGCGCAGGCAATCCACTCCTGAGGCTGTTCGCCACGGGCCGTGATCAACTCGCCGTCGTGATAACGCTTGACGTAAGTGCATCGCAGAATGTCATGCCTGAGTGAGGGGGAAAGACTTGCAAACCAGCGCCCGGCGTTGATCGCCGCGCGTTCGTCAATGGTAAGGATGGGGTCGCTCATGGCCTGTCATGTAGGTGACTGAAAACCATGCCATTGTCACGCTGGTGACGCAGCGCCTGGGCGCCGACCTGTCACCTGAGTGTCTTTTCAGCGCCGGACTTGCAGCGCGCCGGGGTTGACGATATTGGACGGCCGACCCTTGATGAAATTCACCACATTGTCAAAAGCGGCGTCAAAATACATTTCATAACTGTCCAACTCCACATAACCAATGTGGGGCGTGCAGATACAGTTTTCCAGGCGCAGCAAGGCGTGCCCTTGCAGAATCGGCTCGGATTCATAGACGTCAATGGCCGCCATGCCGGGACGACCACGGTTGAGGGCACTCAACAGGGCATCGGGTTCGATCAACTCGGCACGGGAAATGTTCACCAGCAATGCAGTTGGTTTCATACGGGAGAGATCATCCAGTGTCACCAGACTCTGGGTGGCTTCGGCCAGACGCAGATGCAGTGACAACACATCGGACTGTTCAAACAGCTCTTCGCGGGTGCTGGTAACCTCAAAACCATCCAGGACGGCCCGTTCGCGCGAAGCGGCCTGTCCCCAGATCAGAACACGCATGCCAAAGGCTTTGCCATACCCTGCAACCAGTTGGCCGATGCGGCCATATCCCCAGATGCCCAGCGTGCGACCTCTGAGGGTGGTGCCCAGGCAAAAATTCACGGGCATGCTGCTGGATTTCAGTCCGGACTGTTGCCAGGCACCGTGTTTGAGGTTACCAATGTATTGCGGCAGGCGCCGGGCTGCCGCCATGATGAGAGCCCAAGCCAATTCCGCAGGCGCCACTGGTGAGCCTACGCCTTCGGCCACGGCGATACCCTGTTCGGTACAGGCATGGACGTCCACATGCGACCCCACACGGCCAGTTTGGGCCACCAGCTTGAGTTTGGGCAGCTTCTCAATCAGGGCGCGAGGCAAATGGGTGCGTTCGCGGTTGAGCACAATCACATCAGCGTCCTTGAGCCGGACCGACAATTGCCCCAACCCCTTGACGGTGTTGGTGTAGACCTTGGCCTGATAGGGCTCCAGTTTGGCGGCGCAGGCTAGTTTGCGGACCGCGTCCTGATAATCATCGAGGATCACAATATTCATACCGCTCATTGTGCCTTGATGGAGATCAACCAGCCCGGAGGGAGGCTGGCGACTTACCAATTTTTACCAGGCAGGCATACCTGGCTGCGGCATGGACACAGAACGGCAGGTCAGTGCAACAGCGCTTCACGAGCTGCCAGACGATCCAGCTCGGCGCAGACGTCGGCCATGCGTCCCGAAATACGCAAACGCCCCATTTGGCTGGAAGTCTGGCCGGACTCCAGCACCTGCAGCACCCGGACCGGCTTGCCGTGGCCAGCGCTGCCAGCCTGCGACGGCGGGGTGACGGTTGTACCGGGGGCAGCGATGGTGGCTGGGGCAGGCTCGTGATGGGGCGCAGCTGTCGTCTGCCCGGGCGCTGCCATCAGCCAATGCCAGAGCGCCTTGAGCGATGTCATAACGGGAAAAGTGTTGGGCGTGGTGTTCATGGACAGGCTTTCGAGTAGGATGCAGAACGGGTGGACAGCAGGTTCACATCAGCATGGTGTTGCGGATCAGGCCAACCGCCAGGCCTTCAATTTCAAACGGCTCGCCCGGTTCGACCACGATGGTCTGATAGTCCGGGTTTTCCGGGTGCAGTTCAATGACGTTTTTATGGCGCATGAAACGTTTGACGGTGACTTCATCACCCAGCCGCGCCACCACAATCTGGCCATTCTTGGCATCCCGGGTGGTTTGCACCGCCAGCAGGTCGCCGTCCATGATGCCGGCGTCACGCATGGACATGCCGCGCACCTTCAGCAAGTAATCGGGTTTGCGCTGAAACAGACTGCTCTCCACGTAGTAAGTCTGGTCAACGTGTTCCTGTGCCAGGATCGGTGAACCAGCCGCCACCCGGCCAACCAGCGGCAGGGCCAGCTGCGCCAGTGTCTGCAGGGGGGATGCCAGCTGTGTCTGGCGGGATTCGTTGATGGAGCGCAGCGCGTCGCTGCGCAGACGAATGCCGCGTGAAGTGCCACTGACCAATTCAATCACCCCTTTGCGGGCCAGCGCCTGCAAATGCTCTTCAGCGGCGTTGGCCGATTTGAAGCCCAGCTCGGCCGCGATTTCGGCGCGGGTCGGGGGGGCGCCGGTGCGGGCGATCGCACTCTGGATAAGATCGAAGATTTGCTGCTGGCGATCGGTCAATTTGGGTCTGGTGAGCATGGTGACTCCTGATGATGGCTGGGTGGCAAACACAGCTGGCTATAAAAACACTGTTTTCATATCCAGTAGCTGTATTTTTAACCAGTTTTAAAGAGAGCGCAAGTGGCATCTGATCAAATTTCCAAAAAATTGGTGGTATTGGGTACTGGCGGCACGATTGCCGGCACGGCTGAGAATGCCAGTGACAACATTGGTTACACCGCCGCGCAGGTGGGGGTGGCGCAGTTGCTTGATGCTGTGCCAGGGTTGCCGGCATTGCTGCATGGGCACCAACTGCTGAGTGAACAGGTGGCCCAGGTGGACAGCAAGGACATGCGTTTTGACATCTGGCAGGCCTTAGCCCAACGGGTGGTGCAGCATCTGGCGCAGCCCGATGTCAGCGCAGTGATCATCACCCATGGCACCGACACGCTGGAAGAGACTGCCTACTTCCTGCACGCGGTGTTGCCCCGTGAGCAGGTACGACACAAACCGGTGGTGCTGACCTGTGCCATGCGGCCGGCTTCGGCGCAGAACCCGGACGGTCCGCAAAACCTGATGGATGCCGTGACCGTGGCGTTGACACCCGGTGCTGGTGGTGTAGTGGCGGTCTGCGCCGGCACGGTGCATACCGCACTGGACGTGCAAAAAGCCCACACCTACAAGCTCGATGCCTTCAGCTCGGGTGACGCCGGCGCCTTGGCCTATGTCGAGGAAAATCAACTCAGATTATTGAGAAATTGGCCTCTAGCCCAGGAGAAATATAAGCATATAGCTATTGAAAATATAGCAAAATTGCCAACTTGGCCACGTGTTGAGATTGTGATGAGTTATGCCGGTTGCACGGGTGAGGTGGTGGATGCCTTGTTGCGCCCGGGGGCTGACGGCACGCTCGTGCGCGGACTGGTGGTGGCTGCCACCGGCAACGGCACGATCCACCAGGCGCTGGAAGCCGCGTTGCGCCGTGCCGAACAAGCTGGTGTCCGGGTGGTGCGTGCCACCCGTTGCGCCAATGGCCGGGTGCTGCCTGCGGTTCACAGCGAGTTTGCCCACTCGCAGGGGCTGTCTCCGGTCAAGGCCCGGATTGCGCTGATGCTGGAACTCATCAACCCCTGATGCACTCAGGCCTCAGCCTGCTTCAGGTGCCATGGGGTGCCGCGCGGGCCGTCAGTCTGGATTTTTTCAGAAGCCAGGCCAGATAGGCCGCGGCCATGACATCGTAAGCCAGGCAGAACATCGGCCACCAGGTGGGAACGCCGGGGTTATGGACGATGTGAGGATGGAAAAAGTCGAAGACACCATGGGCCAGCAGGGCCACCACGACCAGCCAAAGATTACGCTTGAAGCCCAGAACTGCTGCCACCAGAAATGCCAGCATCACCAGGGATTCGATCCCCATGGCGTTGATGGAACCACCCATCACCGCAAACAGACCGTAGTAAGAGGCAATGACGGCCAGCACGGTGGGATAAAACACCCGCTCACGGTCAAAGTGAACGGCGCTGGCCGCCAGTGAGACGACGATGGCCATGATGGCGCCGATGAGATAAGCCATGTCTTCCTTCCTGCGTTCAGTCGATCCGGACCTGCAGTTTGTACTCGGCATTGCCGCGGGTGCCGGCCACCAGGATCAGGTATTTGCCGGACTCGGGCAGGACCCCGCGCCAGCTTGTCACCTCTTTGTCCTCGGTCGCACCGGGCAGCGCCTGTCCGCGGATTTCCTGGATGCCGTCGTTGGTCACCTTGCGGTAACCGGGCCGGTAGATGGCAAAAACCGCATTGTCTTCGGCTGAGCTGATGCGCACGGTCAGCTGCTGTTGCGCCTTGGCACGAAAGACATGATGATCCCGCTCACCGCGCAAGACGGCACCTTCAAAAAGTGCCTCGCTGGTCCCCGGGCGAAAGCGCAGCTCCTGTTCGGCGCCCATGGCCGCAGCCTGGGACAGGCAGCCTAGCAACACGAGCCAACGGGCCATGGATTTCAGTGACATGACAAACCCTTTCAAAGATGACGACCAGCGCCATTTTGACCCAGGTGGCGGTTTGCCTGCTACCGGTCCGTGGCGGGCTACCAGTGTCGGTGGACCCATGTACGGACCCAAAAAAAGCCTGACACCTTGTCGGCATCAGGCTGGGTGAGGTGGCTGCGTCAGGCGTCAGCTGGCCAGCGCGGCAAACGCCCGGGCGGTGATCTCATCGACGCTGCCGGTGCCACTGATGGCGCGGTATCTGGGCGCTGCAGTGGGCTCGGCCTTGGCCCAATTCGAGTAGTAGTCCACCAGCGGGCGGGTCTGGGCGCTGTAGACGTCCAGCCGCTTCTTGACGGTTTCTTCCTTGTCGTCATCGCGCTGCACCAGCGGTTCGCCAGTGACGTCATCCACGCCGGCCACCTTGGGTGGGTTGAACTTGACGTGGTAGGTGCGGCCCGATGCCGGGTGTGAACGACGGCCACTCATGCGCTCGATGATGGCGTCAAACGGCACATCGATTTCCAGCACATAGTCCAGCTTGACGCCGGCCGCTTTCATGGCATCGGCTTGCGGAATGGTGCGTGGAAAGCCGTCAAACAGGAAGCCGTTGGCGCAGTCAGCCTGGGCGATGCGTTCCTTGACCAGGTTGATGATCAGGTCGTCGCTGACCAGGCCGCCAGCGTCCATCACCTGTTTGGCCTGCACGCCCAGCGGGGTGCCGGCCTTGACGGCGGCGCGCAACATGTCACCGGTGGAAATCTGCGGGATGCCGTATTTCTGGCAGATGAAGGTGGCCTGGGTGCCTTTACCAGCGCCGGGGGCGCCCAACAAGATGAGTTTCATGCGTGTCCTCGGGTTTTTATTGAAAAAAGTGCAAACCCATGCAGCTGCCGTGCCTGGCGGGGCGCCATGGGTCCTGTCGGTTGACTTGGGAGAATAGCATGTGTGAGCTGTTCAATCGCTTACAGCCAGGCTCAGTGACCGAGCAATTGGCGCACGCGTTCCAGGTCCTGGGGGGTATCCACACCGGCGCCGGGAATCTGCTGGGTCACATGCACCGCGATGCGGTAGCCGTGCCAGAGGGCGCGCAGTTGTTCCAGTGATTCGGTCAGCTCGATCGGGGCCTGGCTCAGTGCCGGAAAGCGCCGCAAAAAGCCGACCCGGTAGCCGTAGATGCCGATGTGGCGCAATGGCGCGGGTTGTGGCAATTGCTGTGGCGTGTCGCGTGGGTAGGCGATCGGGGCGCGGCTGAAGTACAAGCCCATGTTCTGCGCGTCCAGCACCACCTTGACGACATTCGGGTTGTGAAAATCAGCCACCGAATCTATCGCGTGTGCCGCCGTGCTCATGTGGGCCTGCGGCGTTTGCTGCAACAGTGTGGCGACGGCGGTGACCAGTGGCGGATCGATCAGCGGCTCGTCACCCTGGACATTCACCACGATCTCGTCGTCGGCCAGTCCCAGCAGGGTGCAGGCTTCGGCCAGCCGGTCACTGCCGGACGGATGATCGTCGCGTGTCAGCACTGCCTCAATGCCATGCGACTGGCACGCCGACACAATTTGCAGGCTGTCGGCCGCCACCACCACGCGCGGCAGCGGCTGTGACGGCGCCATCGACAACACCCGCTGGGCCACCCGCACCACCATCGGCACGCCGCCAATGCTGGCCAGCGGCTTGTTGGGCAGGCGGGTCGAGGCCAGGCGTGCCGGGATCAGGACGGTGAAGTTCAAAGCCCGAGTTCCTCATCGGTCAGGGGACGGGCCTCGTTTTCCAGCAGGATCGGGATGCCGTCACGCACCGGGTAGGCCAGCCGGGCGCTGCGTGAAATCAGCTCCTGGGTCTCGCGCTTGTACTCCAGGGGGCCTTTGGTGACTGGGCAAACCAGCAATTCAAGTAGTCGTGTGTCCATGGCGCGATGATAGCGGCTCAGGCGTGGGCAACAGACGCGCCAGACGCCCGTCAAGTGCCGCCCAGAACGCAGCAGGCAGGCCCAGCTGCAGCGGCACGGCCAGAGCGTCGGGCCGCAGGGGCCACAGCTTGACCGCATCTTTTTCAGTGCAAATCAGGGTGTAGCCCGGATATTGATTGCCTGAGTAGCTATAAAAATCATAGTGATCAGGGAGCGCCAGGGTGTCAGCCAGTGTCAGCCCGCGTTCACGCAGCATGGCAAAAAAAGCCTCGGGCTGGGCAATCGCCGCCAGGGCCAGCAGGGGCGGGGCGCCGGGTCTGGTCAGTTCTTCCAGCGCCACCCGGGAGCCATCCGCGCGCACAGCATGGTCGGCCAGCTGGCGTTGCGCCTGAAAACCGTCGAAGGCCGGATGGCGGCCGGTGTGCAGCACCAGATCGAGGGGGCGTGGCCAGGGTTCCCGCAAGGGGCCGGCCGGCAGCACAAAGCCGTTGCCGATGCCACGGTCGTCAAACACCCCGATCTCCAGGTCACGCTGTAGCGGCAGGTGTTGCAGTCCGTCGTCGCTGATGATCAGTTGGGTGTCCGGGTGGCGCGCCAGCAGCGCCTGCGCGGCTTCGATGCGCCGCTCGGCCACAAACACCGGTGCGCCGGTGCGCTGATGAATCAGCGCCGGTTCGTCCCCCACCGCCTGCGCGGCGCAGTCACGTGTGACCTCCAGGCAGCCTCGGGTGCTGCGCCCATAACCGCGCGAGATCACGCCAACACGGATGCCGCGCTGCTGCCAATGCGCCACCAGCGCCATCACCACCGGGGTTTTGCCGGCGCCACCCGCCACCACGTTGCCCACCACCACCACCACCACGGGCACCGGCAAACGGCTGGTTTTGAACAGACCGGTGCGATAAGCAAGCCGGCGTACGCCCAGCAGCAGCCGGTACAGCAGCGATACCGGCCACAACAGCCAGGCCAGCAGGCCACGCCGGGTCCAGGCATGGAGCAGGGTGGCTTGCCAGGCGGGCATCCGGCGAGGGTCAGCGGGCGGCGGCGCTGGACGACTGGGTGGCGAAGGTGATCTGGGTCAGGCCGGCGCGTTTGGCGGCCTCCATCACCGTGATCACGGCCTGGTGGCGGGCGGTGGCGTCGGCATGGATGATGACCACCGACTCCTTGCCGGCCTTGGCGGCGGTCTGCAGCGCGCTGGCCAGATCGGCCACATTGCGCCCGGCCACGGCCTGTTTGTTGACGCTGTAACTGCCGTCGCTGCTCACCGACACCAGCACCTCCTTGGGGTAGTCGCGCTGGGCTTCCACATCGGCCACTGGCAGCTTGAGCTGCAGTTCGGTGAACTTGCTGTAGGTGGTGGAGAGCATCAGGAAGATCAGGATCACCAGCAGCACGTCAATGAACGGGATCAGGTTGATCTCCGGCTCTTCCTTGGTGCGGGGACGAAAATCCATGGGCGTTCAGCCTTGGCGGCGCAGCACGGCCAGATGGCGGGCCAGATGTTCAGCGGCCAGTTCCAGCGTGAGCAGATAGGCGTCGACCCGGGCGCGGAAATAGCGCCAGAAGATCAGTGACGGAATCGCCACGATCAGGCCAAACGCGGTGTTGTACAGCGCCACCGAAATGCCGTGCGCCAGTTGGGCCGGGTTGCCGCCGGTGGCGGTGGTTTGGGAGCCAAAAATCTCGATCATGCCAACCACGGTGCCAAACAGGCCCATCAGCGGCGCCGCCGAGGCAATGGTGGCCAGGGCGCTGAGGTAACGCTCCAGCCGGTGCGCCACCAGGCGGCCGCTGCCTTCCATGCTGGCGCGCAGTTCATCGTCACTGCAGCGCGGGTTGACATTGAGGGCACGCAGACCGCTGGCCAGTACCTCGCCGAGCGCTGAATTTTTCTCCAGCTGATTGACCACGTCCGGCCCGGGCACGGTATGGCGGGTGACGGTCAGCACCTCCTCAAGCAACTGGGGCGGCGCCACCTTGGCGGTTTTGAGGCTGACGAAACGTTCAATCACCAGCGCCAGTGCCAGGATGGAGCAGGCAATCAAGGGCCAGATCGGCCAGCCTGCGGCTTGTATGATGGAAAACAAAGTGGAACTCCGCTCAAGGAAAAAAGTGCTGCGTGATTATGGCGCAGCCCTTGCACGGCCTGGGGCACGGGCTACGCACAATTTCTGTGGATAACTTTGTGGAGAACCCTCTGTCAAAGTGCCTGCAGGCCGCATGGCGCCTGTGTTGTGATGCTTTGATGATAAATTAGGCAGTGAAAAACTCAATGAAATCAACAATCTTTTACCAAAATGCGCGATTCGGTGCTATTTTTTTGGAGGTCCAGGTAGTTTCACCAATCTGTGGAAGACTTGATTCGGCCATCGCGCTGTCCGGCGATTTGTCAAGGGGGTTTTCACGTGTTTGAGGCCAAAGTGACCCCATCCGAACCTCGGATCTGGCAGGTGGGCGCCTTGTGCCGCGCCATTGCCGACGCGTTGCAGGCGCGGTTTAACCCGGTGACGGTGGCGGGCGAGCTGTCGGGTTTTTCACGGGCCGCCAGCGGGCATTGTTATTTCACACTGAAAGACGCCAGTGGCCAGCTGCGTTGCGCCATGTTCAAGCGTGCCGCCACCGGTCTGGCCTTTGCCCCGCGCGACGGAGAGCTGGTGGAGGTGAGCGGCCGCCTGGGGGTGTATGAGCCGCGTGGTGACTTGCAGCTGATTGTGGAAGGCATGCGCCGGGCCGGGCAGGGCAGCTTGTTTGAACAGTTTCTGCAGCTCAAGGCCAGGCTGGAGGCTGAGGGCCTCTTTGATGCCGCCCGCAAACGGGCGCTGCCGGTGATGCCGCGTGCCATCGGCCTGGTGACTTCACTCGGTGCCGCTGCGCTGCATGATGTGGTGACGGCCTTGCAGCGCCGGGTGCCACACATTCCGGTGGTGCTGGCACCGGCGTCGGTGCAGGGCAGCCAGGCCCCGGCGGAGTTGATCAGTTCGCTATCAAAACTGTATCAATACACGCAGGAAAAACGTGGGCTAGAGCCTGTTTTTGCTGATAAAAATTCGGTGCCCATGCCGGTGATTGATGTGATCCTGCTGGTACGCGGCGGTGGCGCCATGGAAGATTTGTGGGCTTTCAACGACGAACAACTGGCGCGGGTGCTGGCGCAAAGCCCGGTGCCGGTGGTTTGTGGGGTCGGGCATGAGACGGATTTCACCATCGCCGACTTCGTCGCCGACCTGCGGGCACCGACACCCACGGCGGCGGCTGAACTGGTGGCGCAGCCGCGCGAGGCCTGGCTGGGGGCGCTGGACCAGGCGCAGCGGCGTTTGCGCGATGCGCTGGAGCGACAGCTGGACCGGCACAGCCAGCGCCTGGACAGTGCCGCCAGCCGACTCGGGCGGCCTTCGGCCCGGCTGGCCACGCAGCGATTGCGCCTGGCCGCCTGTGCCCAGGGCCTGCCGTCTGCGGCGCGGCACCATGTGCAGCGCAACCAGCAACAGCTGGAGCGACTGGCGGGACAACTGCCGCTGGCCTTGCAACGTGGCCTGCAGGCGCACACGCTGCGGCTGGACCGGGCGGCGCTGCGCCTGGGCTTGCTTGATCCCCATCTGGTGCTGGAGCGTGGTTATGCCTGGCTCAGTGATGCGCAGGGTCAGGCCATCACCCGGGTTGGGCAGACCCATCCGGGGCAGGTGGTGAAAGCTACCCTTGTTGACGGCGCGGTTGATTTGACCGTGATCAACTCGGCAGGCTGAAACTTCCTACAATCCCGCCCTTTACCACGCTACCAATGAGAGGACTCCATGGAACACACTTTGCCCGCACTGCCATTTGCGATTGATGCCCTGGCCCCCCACTATTCCAAGGAAACCCTGGAATACCACCACGGCAAGCATCACAACGCCTATGTGGTCAACCTGAACAATCTGCAAAAAGGCACCGAGTTCGAGGCCATGGCACTCGAAGAGATTGTCAAAAAGGCCAGCGGTGGTATCTATAACAATGCGGCGCAAATCTGGAACCACACTTTTTTCTGGAACTGCCTCAAACCCAATGGCGGCGGTGAACCCACGGGTGCTTTGGCGGCTGCCATCACCGCCAAATTTGGCTCCTATGCGGCGTTCAAGGAAGCGTTTGTGAAATCGGCCGTGGGCAACTTTGGTTCGGGCTGGACCTGGCTGGTGAAAAAGGCCGACGGCTCGGTTGACATCGTCAACATGGGTGCAGCCGGCACGCCGTTGACCACTGGCGACAAAGCCTTGCTGACGGTGGACGTGTGGGAACACGCCTACTACATCGACTACCGCAACCTGCGCCAGAAGTTTGTCGAAACCTACCTCGACAAGCTGGTGAACTGGTCGTTTGCCGAGAGCAATTTCGCCTGAGGCGCGCGCTTTGGTCTGACAAAAGCCACCCGATGGGTGGCTTTTTTTATGGGCATGATTTGACGCTAGCCCGCAATAAACGGCATTATTACGCTACGTAAAATGTAGCAATTATGGTGCAGTGAAAGGCTGGCCGGTCAGCTTGAAACCGGCCTTGATGCCTTTTTTGGCAAACCAGCCCTGGTTCATCTCCAGCACGTAGCGCACCGGCTTGGCCGAGCAGTGGGAATCGGTGGTCAGGGGTTTCATATCGGCCAGATTGACGATGGTGCCGTCATCAGCGACAAAAGCGGCCGTCAGCGGCAAGGGCGTGTTCTTCATCCAGAAACATTGTTCGCTGGGGACATTAAACACAAACAGCATGCCTTCGGACTGCGGCATCTGGTGCCGGAACATCAGGCCGGTGGAGCGCTGTGGCGCGGTGGCGGCCACCTGGGTGTCGATCACATACATGCCGGCCGTGAGTTTGATACGGGGCAGGTCCAGCTGGGGGGCACTTTGAGCCAAGGCCATCTGACTGCAGGCAGCAGCCAGCACAAGGAGGAGGGTGGCAAAAATCTTCATCATGTCATTCTGACGTAGTCAGGGCAGGGCTGGAACAGACAGGCAAAAAAAAAGCCCGCAACAGCGGGCTCTTGAATCATGCCAAAGGCCTGATTAGTTGGCGGCAGAAGCCTTCTTGGCAGGCTTTTCCTTCTTGGCAGCCTTTTCTTTCTTGGCGGGCTTGGCAGCAGAAGCAGCGTCAGCCTTGGCTTCGGCCTTCACTTCAGCCTTGGCTTCAGCTTTAGCGGGAGCAGCAGCGGCGGGAGCCGAAGCAGCGGCGAAAGCGCCAGTAGCGAAGAGACCAGCAACCAGAGCGGCGAGCAGTTTGTTCATTTTAAAATTTCCTTGAAATAACGTTAAGACAGAAAACCTTCAGAATTGCAGAAGGTGCCACCATAACGCCGGTCCAGTCCAGTTGGTTGACAGGAATCAGTCAAATATTCAGACTAGAATCAAAAAGTTTAGGGCAAACCCCGGGTCGTACGCCCAGCTCTTGGCCGGCTCAAAACACGATCTTTGATCAACTAACGGAGACTCTAGTCCATGTATCAGCACATCAAGGTGCCTTCTGAAGGCCAAAAAATTACCGTCAATGCAGACATGTCACTCAACGTGCCTGATCAGCCGATCATCCCGTTCATCGAGGGTGACGGCACTGGCTTTGACATCACGCCAGTGATGATCAAGGTGGTGGACGCTGCGGTGGCCAAGGCTTATGGCGGCAAGAAAAAAATTCACTGGATGGAGGTGTATGCCGGTGAAAAATCGACCAAGGTATACGGTCCCGATGTGTGGCTGCCCGAAGAAACCCTGAAGGCCTTGCGCGAGTATGTGGTGTCGATCAAGGGCCCGCTGACAACCCCGATTGGCGGCGGCATCCGTTCCCTGAACGTGGCTTTGCGCCAGGAGCTTGACTTGTATGTGTGTCTGCGCCCGATCCAGTACTTTGAGGGCGTGCCCAGCCCGGTCAAAGAGCCGCACAAGACCAATATGGTGATCTTCCGTGAAAATTCCGAAGACATCTATGCCGGTATCGAGTTTGAAGCCGAGTCCCCCAAGGCGCAAAAACTCATCAAGTTCCTGCAGGACGAAATGGGCGTCACCAAGATCCGTTTCCCGAACACCTCCGGCATCGGCATCAAGCCGGTGTCGCGTGAAGGCACCGAGCGCCTGGTGCGCAAGGCCATTCAATACGCCATCGACAATGACAAACCCAGCGTGACCATCGTGCACAAGGGCAACATCATGAAGTTCACTGAAGGTGGCTTCCGCGACTGGTCTTACGGTCTGGCACAGAAAGAGTTTGGCGCCGAGCTGATCGATGGCGGTCCGTGGTGCAAATTCAAGAACCCCAAGACCGGCAAGGACATCGTCATCAAGGACAGCATTGCCGACGCCTTCCTGCAGCAGATTCTGTTGCGCCCGGCTGAATACAGCGTGATTGCCACCCTGAACCTCAATGGTGACTACGTGTCTGACGCGCTGGCTGCTCAGGTCGGTGGTATCGGCATTGCCCCCGGAGCCAATCTGTCTGACTCCGTGGCCTGCTTTGAAGCTACCCATGGCACAGCACCCAAGTATGCTGGCAAGGACTACGTGAACCCCGGTTCTGAAATCCTGTCAGCCGAGATGATGCTGCGCCACATGGGCTGGTTTGAAGCTGCTGACGCCATCATCAAGTCGATGGAGCGCTCCATCAAGAGCAAAAAGGTCACCTACGACTTTGCCCGCCTGATGGACGGCGCCACTCAGGTGAGCTGCTCCGGCTTCGGCCAGGTCATGATCGACAACATGTGATCGTGTTGTGCACCGCTGTTGGCGGTTGTCACCAAGCCTCCATGCGCCTTTGGCCATGGGGGCTTTTTTCATGGTCTGGCCGTGGGGTCAATAAAACACGGCGAGCCAGACCGTGTCCTGATCGGGCGTGGTCCAAGTCACCCGGTGCTTGCAATGGGCCGGGATGTTGACATGGTCTCCGGCGCTCAGGTGCAGGATGTGGTCTTCAAACTGCAAGCGGGCCTGCCCTTGCACCAGCAGCACCCATTCATGTTGGGCCTGGTCATACCAGTCGTCCGGGGCGGATTGGTGGCCGCGTGAGACGATGCGTTCGATCCGGGTGGTGCCGGATGCGGCAAGGGTTTCCATCAGCTCCTGCGGCAGCTCGGCCGGGATGTTTTTCAGCAAATTGGCCGGTTCCATGGGATCAGCCAGTGGCCTACTGCAGTGATGCGGCTGGTGTGCCGGTCTGGCCTGTGGTCAGTCGCAAACCGTGGCCGCGCGGGTACAACACCGTCTGGCCATCCAGTGCGGGGATGTTGATGGGCAGATGCCCCTGGGGAACCAGGTCACCCAGAATCAGGCGGCAAAACGCCTGGTAGGCCACGCCAACCTCCAGACCCTGGGCATTGATATAGGAGTTGCCGTTGTAGCTGGCCACCATACTGTCGCTATAGGGTGCAAAAGCCGCGGTTTCATACGGCGCTGCCTGGCTCACAAAGACCGAAGGCACGTTGCGCGTCTTGGCCGCCTGCAGGGCCTGCAGCATGACCTGGGCCTTTTCCTGATCAGTCCGGGACAAGGCAGCGGCCTTCAAGCCGGGCGCAAGGGGGGGCGCTGGCTCAGCATCAAACACCAGACTGCCGGACCTGGTCAACACCGCCAGGGTGGTTTCATAAGTTGATCCTGCCGGGCTGGCTGCGTTTTTGGCGGTGATGCTGGCCAGGTTTTCCACCGGGGTGACTTTGTTGGCGTCGTTGGAGACGATCAGCAACTGGCTGCGGTCAAGTTCACTGGCCACGGCCACCGGGTCCAGCGTGTTGGTGACGAAGACGGTCACCACCAGGCTGGTATTGCCATGGGCTGCCGCGGCGAGTTGCAGGCTGTTTTGGAGCGCCAGGCCTTGAAAGGCTTTGGACGCCAGCACCGTCACCCGTTGCAGCGTGGTGGCATTGAGCGGCAGCGCGGGGGCGAAGCCATTGTGATTTTTCAGCAAGGTCACGGACTGTTCGGCCAGCTGGCGTTCGACGTCCGTGTGGGCGCCGCTGCCCACGGTCTGGCGTGCCGTCTCGATCCGGGTTGCGACGGGCGTGTGGTCTGGCTGGAGCAGGCCGAGCTTCTTCTTGAGCGTCAGAATCCGCAGCACCGAGGCATCCACCTCGGCTTCACTCAGCGCCCCCGAGCGCACCGCCTGGACCGCCGCCAGGATGAAGCGGTCAAAGGTCTGCAGCATGGCAGGTGAATTCAGGCTGACCGGCATCAACGCGATGTCGGCGCCAGCGGCAAAGGTCTTCAACACCGCGTCTTCTGGCGTGAAAAAGGCGGCAATGCCAGCCATCGTCATGGCATCGGTCACCACCACACCCTGGTAACGCATGTCGCCACGCAGCAGATCGGTCAGGATCTTGCGCGACAAAGTGGCCGGGCGAATCATCTTCTGGCCCAGGTAGTCCGGCTGGCTGCCGTCCAGTGTGGTGTTGTCAAGCGCCGGATACTGGATGTGGGCGGTCATGACCATGTCGGGTGGCTGGTGGTCAAACACATACTGAAACGGAAACAGGTCGATGTATTTGATGGTGGTCAGGTCATGGTTGACCAGCGGCAGCCCGTAATGGGAATCCACCTGGGTATCCCCATGCCCCGGGAAATGCTTGACGGTGGCGGCCACCTGCTGCGACTGGATGCCGCTTTGCAGGGCCAGGCCCAGCTGCGCGACCATTTCCGGCGAATCGGAAAAACTGCGCACGTTGATCACCGGGTTGTTGGGGTTGATGTTCACGTCCAGCACCGGGGCGTGGTTCACGTTGATGCCCAGCACGGCCAGTTCGCGGCCCAGAATTTCGCCGGCGGCGCGGGCAAAACGGGTGTGGTTGCCTAGGTAGCTGGCGCCGATGGACATGTTGCCGGTGAAGCGGGTGCTGATGTCGCGTGGCGTGCGCAACACCGTGCCGCCTTCCTGGTCGGTGGTGATCAGGCTGCCAATACCCAGCCGGCCGGCAAAGGCTGCAGCCTGGATGTCGTGGGTCAGTTGCACGGTCTGCGCCACATTCTGGAGGTTGTTGGCAAACAGGATCACACCACCGAGCTGCTGGCGCTGGAGAAAGGCGCTGATCTGCGGCTGCATCTGTGTCCAGGCTGTGGTGCAGCTGGCGCTGGGCTGTTCACAAAAATAGCGGAAATCCACCACGAATTTCTGCGCCAGTTTTTCCTCCAGCGTCATCTTGGCCAGCAGGTTTTGCACCTCCTGGTCGGTGGGGTTGCCGCTGCCGCCACAGCCGGCCAGTGTCGTGGCCACCAGCACGGTCATGGCCCCGGTCAGTCTTGTCAGTCTGTTCATGAAGCGTCCCTCGGTTTGTCGCCTTTGCAGCGGCGGCCCAGTAAAAAAGCCCTGATGCGGGTGTGTCATCAGGGCTTGTGTCTGGAGCGGGTGAAGGGAATC
>NZ_JAQTWM010000153.1 GCF_028689305.1 Rhodoferax sp.
GACGTTGGCGGCGAAATCGAACTCCATGTGCCTTACGAACCCGCGCTGGTCTGCGAGGCGAGCCTTAGCTGTCTCTACAGTTATGAAACCGGCAGCGGCGATGACAGTACCCGGCAAGAGCGGGTGGCGTGGCAGGACAGCGGCTATGCCCAAGTAGAGCGAACGGCACTGGGGATGCGGCTGCGCTTTCGTTTTGCCGTGCCTGCAGGACAGCGCCCCAGCGAAGAGGAGAGTGGCAATTACTACTTCTGGCGCTTGAGCATCAAGGCGCAATTGCCAGGGAGCGATCTGAACCGCTCCTTTACCATCCCCGTCTATGCCACGGGAGAAAGCTCCCGCTTTCAGCAACTGAACACCGGCAAGACCGTGCCGCAAGGGGTGCGGGAGTTAAAGGCGGAATCGCTGCTGCCGCTGCGATACAACGGCGGGGTGCGGGAGCTCTACTATCCGATGTTGCGCCAGCCGGGATTTTCCTTCGTGTTCATGGTGGTTGGTAGCGTTTTTGCCATTGCCGGCGTCATCCTCTGGGGAAGGGCCGCGCAGGAGGGGGGCGGACTCTATTTCTTGGGCGGCATTTTCACCTTCCTGGGCAGCCTGGTGGCGATGGCCGGTTTCAATGCAGCCTTTAGCAGCCTCTACGTTGCCTGGGACGGCCAGCGGGTGTTGACCATCCGCCGCCTGCTGGGTATCCCCATTCGCCGCAGGAGTGCCGACTACCATGAAGTGCGCGGGGTGGCGCTAAAGAAGGGCGCCACATCCAACCAGAATGGCGATTCACATCGGATCAATTACCAGGTGGTGGCGCAGACGCCCAAGGGCGAAATGGTGTTGGCCGAGAATATCGATTCGCACAGCAAGGCCAAGGTGGTGGAGGCCTATTTCCGAGGACAGTTTGGCCTGAGTGAAGCGCCGATGTAGATCGTGCCTGACCGACCCCCTCCCTTTTTTTTGGAATGACACTGCCCAAAACACGCCCAAGCCTCATCCCAGAATCTCACAATTCTGGCTCCGCTATGTGGACTCCAGAGGACACCACGCCGAGGTCGATTTCACCGGCACCTCACCGCAGCAGGCCAACAACTTCAACGCCACAACGGCGGAGTGCATGGCGGCGGTGGCGGCTACGGGTCCGTTGCTGATATATTGCTATAATTAATATAGCTGTAAAGTTAATGAATACGCGGGCTAACCGGTATTTCTAAGCCCAGCGGCAATGCCGTTGATGGAAATGTGGATGCCGCGTTTGAGGCGTTCATCCACCTGGCCGGCGCGGTAGCGCCGCACCAGCTCCACCTGCAGGTGATGCAGCGGGTCGATGTACGGAAAACGGTGGCGGATCGAGCGCTGCAGCGCGGTGTTGTTCGCCAGCCGCTGCTGGTGGCCGGTGATCAGCTCCAGCGCCCGCGCGGTGCGGTGCCATTCCTGCTCGATGCTGGTGAAGATCTTTTTGCGCAGCCGCTTGTCGCTGACGAGTTCGGCGTAGCGCGAAGCCAGCGCCAGATCACTTTTGGCCAGCACCATGTCGATGTTGGAGAGCAGGGTTTTGAAAAACGGCCACTGCTGGTCCATTTGTTGCAGCAACACCAGCCGCTGTTTGCGGGTTTTGGCGGGTGTCTGCTCCCCTTGCGGATGGAGGAACTGGTCTACCGCTGAACCAAAACCAAACCAGCCCGGCAGTGTCAGGCGGCATTGGCCCCAGCTGAAGCCCCACGGAATGGCGCGCAGGTCTTCGATTTTTTGCGAGGCCTTGCGCGAGGCCGGGCGCGAGCCGATGTTGAGTTCGGCAATCTCGCGGATCGGGGTGGCGCTGAAAAAATAGTCGGTGAAACCGGGGGTGCCATACACCAGCTTGCGGTAGGCCGCCATGCTGGTCAGCGACAACTCGGCGGCCACGGCCAGATGGGCCGGGTCGGCAGAGCCGGTGGGGTGCAGCAGCGTGGCCTCCAGTGTGGCGGCCACCAGCGTTTCCAGGTTGCGCCGGCCGATTTCCGGGTTGGCGTATTTGGAGCCAATCACCTCACCCTGTTCGGTCAGGCGGATCTGGCCGCGCACCGTGCCCGGCGGCTGCGCCAGGATGGCGGCAAAACTGGGGCCACCGCCGCGCCCGACCGTGCCGCCCCGGCCATGGAACATGCGCAGCTGCACAAATTGCTGATTTTTGGGACTGGGGTGAGGGCGGTTGATCTCGTTGAACACCTCCACCAGCGCAATTTCGGCCTGGTACAGCTCCCAGTTGCTGGTGAAAATGCCGCCGTCCTTGTTGCTGTCGGAGTAACCCAGCATGATGTCCTGTTCGCCATACTGGTCGGGGCCGCCGCGCTGGACCAGCGCCAGGATGCCGGGCAGGGCGTAAAACGCCTTCATGATCGGCGCGGCATGGCGCAGGTCGTCGATGGTTTCAAACAGCGGCACCACAATCAGGTCGCAGCTGGCGGCCTGGTCCAGCGTGCCCTGCATCAGGCCCACCTCTTTTTGCAGCAGCAGCACCTCCAGCAGGTCGCTGACGGTTTCGGTGTGGCTGATGATGTAGTGCCGGATCGCCTGGCTGCCAAACTGCTGGCGCATTTGCCTGGCGGTCTCAAAAATGCCGATTTCACTGAGGGTGTGGGCCGAGTAGTTGGCGCCCATCACCCGCAACGGGCGGGCGTCACACAGCAGGGTCATCAGCAGCGCGCATTTGGCACTTTCGTCCAGGCCGGCGTAGTCGGGGGTGAGGCGTGCGGTGGCCAGCAGTTCGGCCAGCACCGCTTCGTGCTGGTCGGAGCTTTGCCGCAGGTCCACCGTGGCCAGATGAAAGCCGAAGACTTCCACGGTGCGGATCAGCGGCTGCAGGCGCTGCGCCACCAGGGCCTGGGCCCGGTGCGCCAGCAGCGAGGCTTCGATCACACGCAGATCGGCCAGCAGTTCCTGGGCGTTGCGGTAAGGGTTCTGGGGTGGTACGGCGTGGCGCGCGGCCTCGCCGCCCGTCAGGGCCTTGAGGGTGGCCGCCAGCCGGGCATAGACACCAATCAGCACGCGCCGGTAGGGCTCGTCCTTGCGGTGTTCATTGGTGTCGGGGGATTGGGCTGCCAGCGCCTGCATGGCAGGCGGGAAGTCCACCAGCATGGCCGACAGCGAGAGTTCGCTGCCGAGGTAATGCACTTCGGTCAGGTAGTGGCGCAGGGCCACGTCGGCCTGACGGCGCAGCGCGTGGGACAGGGTCTGGGCATTGACGTTGGGGTTGCCGTCGCGGTCGCCACCAATCCACTGGCCCATGCGCAGGAAGTTGGCCACCGGCTGCTGGCCGAGCGCCTGTTCCAGGTTGGCATAGATGCGTGGAATCTCACGCAGGAAGGTGGACTCGTAATAACTCAGCGCGTTCTCCACCTCGTCGGCCACGGTGAGCTTGGAAAAGCGCAGCAGACGGGTCTGCCAGAGTTGCAGCACGCGCGCACGCAGTTGCAACTCGTTGGCGGCCAGTGCGCGCGGGGTCAGCGCATCCCTGGGCACCACATAGGCGGCAGCCTGGGCCAGGATGTCGTCACGGGCCGTCAGCAGCTGAGCAATGTCGCGCTCGGCGTCGAGAATGCTTTTGCGCTGCACCTCGGTCGGGTGAGCGGTCAGCACGGGCGAGACAAAACTGTGCGCCAGCATCTGGCTGATGGCGTGCGGCGTCACCCCGCCATCGGCCAGGCGCTGCAGCGTCATGTCGATGCTGCCCTCTTGCAGGCTGCCGGCGCGCTCGTGCAGGGTCCGGCGGCGGATGTGGTGGCGGTCTTCGGCCAGATTGGCCAGATGGCTGAAGTAGGTGAAGGCCCGTACCACGCTGACGGTCTGGTCCCCACTGAGGGATTTCAGCAGCTTGCTGAGGGTTTTGTCCGCCTCGTGGTCGGCGTCACGGCGAAAGGCGACCGACAGCTGGCGGATCTGCTCGATCAGCGCAAATGCGGCCTCGCCTTCCTGTTCGCGGATCACGTCACCCAGAATACGGCCAAGCAGGCGGATGTCGTCGATCAGTGGTTGCTCCGGGTTGGGCTGGCGCGGTTTCGGTGGTGTTGGGCGGCGTGTCGGACGAGGGGCGGTCATGTCGGCTTTCAAGTCGGGCAGGGGGAAGTCAGCTGAACGTAAGCAAGAGGCATGCTAGCATCCTTGACCCCATCGAGATAACAAAAAGGTTACGGCCACGCGCCAGCGCTTATGAGTACATTCACCATCGCCACCAGAGAAAGTCGTCTGGCCCTGTGGCAGGCCGAACATGTCCAGGCTTTGCTGGGCCAGCTCGGGCATTCGGTCAAGCTGCTGGGCATGACCACCCGGGGGGACCAGATTCTGGACCGTTCGCTCAGCCAGGTCGGAGGCAAGGGGTTGTTTGTCAAGGAGCTGGAAGTCGCCCTGGAAGAGGGGCGCG
>NZ_JAQTWM010000076.1 GCF_028689305.1 Rhodoferax sp.
TACAAGGCGCCCCGTGCATCAACCTCGACAGCCAGCTGCCCGCGCCCGAGGTGCTGCGCATGGTGCGTGAGGCTGGGGTGGGCGTGGTGGCGATTTCAGCCAGTGTGTGCATGCCAGTGGCACAGCTGGCACCCTATGTGGCCGAGCTGGTGCAGGGTTTGCCCGCCAGTTGCGCGCTGTGGCTGGGCGGGCAGGGCTGCACCGCGTTACCCTTGCCCAGCGCTGCCAATGTCACCCTTTTTCAGGACACCACCGGGGCTGTGAGCCACTGGCTGAGTTTGGCGCAGACTCTGTGAGTTGCGCCATGTAGCTACATAATTTGTAGCTGCTTACGCTCTATTCATAAGCGCTAAAGACCAATTTGGCTTAAAAGTTTCGGATTTTTTTCACCAGCGCAGTGGTGGAGTAGCCCGCCACAAACGGCAGCGCCAGGGCTCGCCCACCCCATGACGCCACCAGCGCGGTCTCGGGCAGGGTGGCCATGTCGTAGTCGCCACCTTTGACCAGCAGGTCGGGCCGCACCAGGGCAATCAGCGCTTGCGGCGTGTCTTCGTCAAACCAGGTGACCAAGCTGCTGCTGGCCAGGGCGGCCATCACGCAGGCGCGATCCATCTCGTTGTTCAGCGGCCGGTCGGCGCCCTTGCCCAGGCGGCGCGCCGAGGCATCGGTGTTGAGCGCCACCAGCAAACTGCCACCCAGCGCACGCGCTTGCTCCAGGTACATCACGTGGCCGCGGTGCAGCACGTCAAACACGCCGTTGGTAAACACCAGCGGGCGCGGCAGTTGCGCCAGCCGGGCCGGCAAATCTTGCGGCTGGCACAGCTTGGCTTGCAGAAGGCTGGGGGGCTGGGCAGGCGCGCCGTTAAAGGTATGAACAGAGGGGTTTTTGGGCATGTGCTTGATGCTATCAGCTCAGCCTGGGCGCTTATGCTTGTCTGCATTGAGGGTGTCTCTGGCGTGGCTGGTGTTGTGGTCACTCTGGCGTAGCTGCTGCTTTGGTCACTCTGGCACGGCGCGGCGGCTGGGTCAGGTGCATGCGGTTTTGGGGGTGAATCACGCGCGGGGCGGAGGTCTGGGTCCGCAAGCACCACTTTCGCGCGCCTTCTCCCCCAAAGCCCGGTCACCTGACCCAACCACCACGCCTTATCTGTGTGGTTGCTGATCGGGGTCGAAATGAAAAAAATGCGGTCACAATACCCATAAAATTCATAGCTACTCGTGCATGATATACAAGGGATACAGGCTGTTTTCTTATAAATCTCAGAATCCAAACAACGTGAGGCAGGGTGATTGGGTCAGGCGACCGGGCTTTGGGGTGAAATGCGCGCGAAGAAGGTGCTGGTGTATTGATCCGCCCGCCCCGCGCGTGCTTTCACCCCAAAACCGCATGCGCCTGACCCAGTCGCCCTGCCGGGTTCCACCCAAAACCCTGAACCCCTGACCCATGACCCATGACCCCCAAAACCACCCGACTTTGAATCGCATCCGACTGACCGCTCTATCCAAAAACAACCCTCTTGGCATAATCCGACCCCTATGAACCTGATCCCCATCAACATTGACTCCATCGTGGTTGGCCAGCCGCTGCCGTGTGCGCTGCGTGATGAGGGTGGCACGTTGTTGGCTAACAAGGGGTTTTTGGTCAACAACCGGCTTGAACTGCAGGTGATGCTGGGCAAGCGTGAGCACATCTACATTGACTTTGACCAGTCTGACAACTTTCGCCGTGCCTATGTGAACCGGCTCAACAACCTGGTGATGGAAGACCGCGCCATTGGCCAGATTGCAGATGTGCAAATGGCCTCTTATGGCCTGAAAAAACCCAACCCGGCTGACTTTGTAGACGATGCCGACTGGCTCGACCTGCAAACCCAGGCGCACGGCATTTTGCGCGACACCCAGGGCGACAGCTTTTTGCCCCGGCTGGAGCGGCTGCAAACCGCGCTCGACAAATACACCCAGCGCAACCCCGACGGCACGCTGTTTGCCCTGATCAACATCGCTGGCAGCGAAACCCGCCACTACAGCGCCACCCATGCCTTGCTGGTGGCGGTGGTCTGCATGGTGGCCGCGCGCGAGGTGCTGAAGTGGCCTGAAGACGAGATCAAATCGCTGTGCAGCGCGGCGCTGACCATGAACATTGGCATGACCGACCTGCATGACCGCCTGACAGTGCAAATTGAGCCGCCCACGCCCGAGCAGATCAAACGCATTGAAACCCATGCCCCGCGTTCAGTTGACATGCTGCAGCAAATGGGCGTAGCCGACCGCCTGTGGCTGGAAGCGGTGCTGAATCACCGCGCCCAAGTGCCCGGCGCGCTGGCCAAGCGCACCCCTGGCAAGCGGCTGGCACGGCTGATTCAGCGCGCGGACATGTTTGCCGCCCGGCTTTCACCGCGTGCCTCGCGCGCGCCGGGCACGCCGGCCTCGGCCATGCAGTCGTGCTATTTTGATGAGCACCGCGAAATTGACGAAGCCGGTGCGGCGCTGATCAAAGCGGTGGGCATTTACTCGCCCGGCACCTATGTGCGCCTGACCACCAACGAGGTGGCGATTGTGGTCAAGCGCGGCCTGAACACCACCATGCCCAGGGTGGCAGTGCTGATCAACCGCCAGGGCATGCCCACCGGCGAGCCGATTTTGCGCGAAACCAGCCAGGCCGAGTACCGCATTGTGGCGAGCGTGCCGCACCGCGAGGTCAAGATCAACCACAACCTGGATCGCCTGCTGGCGCTGACCAAACCCAGCGCCCTGGACCGGCCTTGGTGAACAAGCGAGACAGGGTAGGCTTACACATCGGTATTGCCACTTAAAGTATTTTGACGAACGCTTCTGAACCCACCCTCCATCCGGCACCCAAGGTGCTGGTTGTGGGGGTCGGCATTGTGGGTGCTGCCATTGCTTATTTTTTGACGCGTTCGGGTGCGCAAGTCACGCTGCTGGAGGCAAGTACACCTGCTGCTGGCGCGTCCGGCGCATCTGACGGCGCGGTGTCGGTGGCCAGCAAACGCCCCGGCCCCATGATGGCGCTGGCCTGTGAGGCGCGCAGCCTGTACCGGCGCTGGGTTGAGCAAGGCGTGCTCAAAGACATTTACCACCCCCGCCCCACCTATTTGTTTGCCCGTACCGATGAGGAAGTGGCGGTGATTGCGCACCAGGGCGCCGACCTGATGGCTCTGGGTGAGCGCATCTTGCCCCTGACCCATGCCGAGCTGATGCAGCGCGTACCCGGCTTGGGGCGGCACGTGCTCGCTGGCATGAAAGTGCCCAATGACGGCCACGCCCTGGGTTACCGGGTGGTTGACCGGCTGCTGCAGGCAAGCGGCGCACCGGTGCGCCGCCATACGCCGGTGCTGCGGCTTGCTCAGTCAAACGGCAAGGTGGTGGGTGTGATCACGCCTGAGGGCACACTGGTGGCTGACGCCGTCATCGTAGCGGCTGGCCTGGGCAGTGGGCCGCTGGTGGGGCTGGACGATATTTTGATTCCGCGCAAAGGCCAGCTCATTGTGACTGACCGCGCGTCCACTGCCGGTGCTGCACTGCCCGGGCCGCTGATGTCGGCCGGTTACCTGGCCGCCAAGCGCCGCATGGTGCTGGGCCAAGCCAGCACCAGCCTGGTGATTGACCCCTTGGCCACCGGGCAATTTTTGATTGGCAGCAGCCGCGAAACCGGCTTTACCGACCGCCAAACTGATGTGCTCACCGTGTCCACCTTGCTGCGCGAGGCACTGGCGGTGTACCCGGCGCTGGCCCGCCAGCGGGTGATTCGCACCTTTGCCGGCATCCGCATCGGTACCCGCGATGGCTTGCCTATCGTGGGTCGCCACCCCACCTTGCCGGGTCTGTTCATTGCCACCGGCATGGAGGGGGATGGCATTTGCCTGGCGCCGGTAATCGGCAAAGCAATGGCCGACATGGTGCTGGGTGCGCCGTCAAGTTTTGATGTGTCGGTGCTGGATCCCGGCCGTTTTGGCGACTTGCCCGTGCAAGGCAGTTCCTGACCTGCGACAAGTTCTGAGGGGTTAACGCCTAGGGGAATAGCCGGGTGACGCTGGCCGCATGTTCTGTTATCGTCGAAATTACATTTGTGCAAATAAAAAATGAACGCCGCCACCGCATCAACCTTGTACTGGGACACTGTTGCGATCCCGTTTCGCCCGGGGGAGACCATTGCAGCAGCATTGCAACGCCATGGGCTGAACGATTTAGGCGCGTCGGTGGGCGGTTTGCGAGGGCGTTATTTTTGTGGCATCGGCACTTGTCAGGCCTGCCTGGTGTCGGTGGACGGCGCCAGCCCAGTGGAGGCTTGCCTGACCCCCGCGCAAGCTGGCATGCAATTGACTTCGGCACAGTTGGTTGGTGACTCAAACCCAAACGCCACCCACGCTGCGCTCAAACGGGGTGCTGCTGCATGAACGTGCCAGATGTGCTGGTGATTGGTGCCGGGCCTGCTGGCCTGTCGGCCGTGGCCGAACTGGCTCGCCTGGGTCTGTCAAGTCTGCTGGTGGAGCAACGCAACCAGGTGGGGGGTGCCATCTACCGCCGCCATGTGGGTGACGGCAGCCACCCCTTGGTGATGCCGGAACACCATCGCCGCACCCGCGACACGCTGATGCACAACCTGTCGCAGGCACAGGCGCAAGTCACGCAACTGTTGTCATCGGTGTTCATTGGGGTAGACCGTGATGGCCGGTACCTGATTGACAACCGGCGCACCGGCCGGGTGCAAAGTGTGACCCCCAAGGCGGTCATTCTGGCTGTCGGCACGGTCGAGCGAGTGCAGCCTTGCGAAGGCTGGGAGTTGCCCGGCGTGGTCACTGTGGGTGGCATGCAGGTGCAGTTCAAGGAAACCGGTGACGTACCGTGCGGCCCCATCTTGTTGGCTGGCAGTGGCCCGCTGTTGCTGGCGCTGGCGGCCCAACTGGCGGCAGCCGGCAACCCCCCGGTGGCGGTGCTGGAGCGCGCGCAACCCCTGGCATCGGTGCGTTGGCAAGGCCGCTCTGTGTTCAACGTCTTGCGCAGCTGGCCCCATGTGGCAGAAGCCGCGCTGTATGCCCGCGAACTGTGGCGCGCACGTGTGCCTTACCTGACAGGCTGGCGCGTGGTGTCGGTGCGGTTGGCTGGCGCAGGTCTGGCGGTGAGCGCGCAGCACCACAGCGGCGTGACCCGGCACTACCCGGTGCAGCATGTAGCCTTGCATGACGGACTGGTGCCCAATGCCACAGGCTTGCCCGTGGCCAGCCGGTCAGCCAATGGCAGCATCTTTCATGCCGGTGACTGCCGCGAGGTACTGGGTGCCAGCGCCGCGGTGGCCGATGGTTGCCGCGCGGCGCAGCAGGTGGCGCGCCAACTGGGCCAGCGTTGTGACAGCCAACGGCTGGAGCAGGCCATTGCGCAGGCGCAGCGCACCCAACAGGCGCTGGTGCAACTGTTTCAGGCGCCGCCCGAAATGCCCACAGCCAACACCGTGGTGTGCCGCTGCGAAGCCCTTCGACGCGCTGATTTTGACCGCCTGGAAGTGGCAGGCTCAGCACGTGAATTGCGGTTGGTGGGACGTTTTGGCATGGGTGCCTGCCAGGGCCGGTTTTGTGCCCACACCACAAGCCAACTGGCGCATGAACACGGTTTTGGCTTTGATCCCGCGGCGCTCAACGGCGACGTGCCGCGCTGGCCACTGCGCCCTGTGTCGCTGGCGGCGTTGGCCGCTTATGCCGAACCCGGCTCTGAATCCATTTTTAACCGGCAAGCCACTTGCCATTTTCAAGGAGAAAAGCCATGACCAAGACCAACCGCCGCAACGTGCTTTTGGGTAGCGCCGCTTTATTGGGCTCTGCCATAACCGTCCCAACCTGGGCGCAGAACCAGGCTGACATGGCCACCTGGGAGCGCATTGCCAGCAGCAAAACGCTGCGCATTGCCGCCGTGGCTGGCGGCGCCCCTAATTACCACAAAGACCTGGCCACCGGTCAATGGAGCGGCATCATGATCGACCTGGCCAATGATTTGGCCGCCAAGCTCGGTGTCAAGCTGGAGATCAGGGAGACCACTTGGGGCAATTCGGTGCTGGACTTGCAGTCCAACAAAATTGACATCTTTTTTGGTCTGAACCCGACGCCACAACGCATGAAGGTGATTAGCTTTTCCGAGCCGCTGTACAACAACGCCTACAGCCTGATTGCCAAAAAAGGCTTCAACCCCAAGACCTGGGAAGAGATGGACACGCCTGAGGTGACCATCGCTGTCGATGTCGGTTCGTCTTACGACAACCTGGTGACCGCCATGTACAAAAAAGCCAAAATTCTGCGCTTTGAGAAATCCGCCGATGCCACGCTGGCGGTACAAACCGGTCGTGCCGATGTGCAGCCGCTGGTGGTCACGCTCTCAGCCGGTATTGTCAAAAAGAACCCCGGCATTGGCCATGTGGTGGTGCCTGAGCCCATCAAGGGCACTTCCACCAACGCCGGGCTGCGCATGGAGACCGATCAGCGCTGGAAAACCTATGTGGACGGCTGGATTGCCGAGCTGCGCAAAAGCGGCGCCATCAACACCATCGTGCTGGGCAACCTGGACAAGCTGATGAGCATCAAGCGCGAAGAGATCCCCGCCATCGTCAGTTTCTAACCCATTCGCAAGGGACGTTGGCGTGTACGAGTGGAACTTTCAATACCTCTGGCAATACCGCCAGCTGTTTGCCAATGGGCTGATGGTCACGGTGGGCTATAGCCTGCTGTGCATCGTGTTTGGCCTGACGGTGGGGCTGGTGGCCGGTATCGGCGGGCTGGCCAAATCGCGGCTGATTCATCTGCCTCTGAAATGGTATGTGGAGCTGTTTCGGGCCACGCCGGTGCTGGTGTTGATCATCTGGTTTTATTACGCGCTGCCGGTGCTCATTGGCGTGGCCATGACGGCATCGGTGGCGGCGGTGCTGGCCTTGTCCTTGTACGGCGGGGCGTTTTACGCCGAGATCATCCGGGGCGGCATTGTGTCCATCGACCCCGGCCAGAGTGATGCCGCGCGTGCCCTCGGCATGACGCGTTTTCAGGTGATGCGCCGGGTGGTGCTGCCGCAGGCCTTGCGGCGCATGACGCCGCCGCTGATGAACCAGTCCATCATGCAGCTCAAAAATACCTCGTTGCTGTCGGTGCTGGCCCTGCCTGACCTGGTCTACCAAGGCCAGGCGGTGGCGCACGAAACCTACCGTCCGCTGGAGGCCTACACGCTGATTGCGCTGATGTACATCGCCATTTTGTTGCCCGCCAGCAAACTGGTGCGCCGGCTTGAATCCAAACGCGCCGAGTAAGTTTTATCACCAGACAATGAAGCACGCCAGACGCCATGCCATGATCGACATTCACGGGTTACAAAAGAGCTTTGGTGACCACGTCGTCCTCAAAGACATCCACATGCACATTGACAAAGGCGCGGTGGTGGCGCTGCTGGGGCCCTCGGGCTCAGGCAAGTCCACGCTGCTGCGCTGTGTCAACCTGTTGACCATTCCCGACAAGGGCAGTATCCGCGTGGGCGATCACGAAATGACCTATTCAGGCGATGCCACGCGCTTGCCTGGCGACCGCACGTTGGCGCGCTTTCGAGCCAATACCGGCATGGTGTTTCAGCATTTCAACCTGTTTCCGCACATGTCGGTGCTGCAAAACGTCATGGAAGGCCCGGTCACCGTGCTGCGCGCGCCCAAGGCCAAAGCGCGTGAGCAAGCCCATGCCCTGTTGGCCAAAGTGGGTCTGCAGGACAAGGCTGACCAATACCCGGCGCAACTCTCGGGTGGCCAGAAGCAGCGTGTGGCCATTGCCCGCGCGCTGGCCATGCAGCCGCAGGTGATGCTGTTTGACGAGGTCACCTCTGCGCTGGACCCCGAATTGGTAGGCGAGGTGCTGGGCGTGATCCGCGACCTGGCAGCAGACGGCATGACCATGATTCTGGTCACCCACGAGATGTCGTTTGCACGCGAGGTGGCTGACCAGGTGGTCTTCATGCGCGACGGCGTGGTGCTGGAAAGCGGCACGCCGCAGGCAGTCATTGACGAACCGCAACAAGCCGCCACACAGCAGTTTTTTGCGCGCTACCACGCGGGTCAGACTGTTTAATGGCCGTATCAACCGGCCCCTGGCTGTACCGTTCTTGGCGTTTGATGCCTGTCAGGCTGATGTCTCAGGCTCAATGCCATAATCTCGCCCCATGAACCCCTTGCACACCCTGCGCACCTCACCTTGGCTGGCCAAATTGGCCTTGCTGTGGTTTGCTTTGACGCTGGGTGTGGCCGTGGCCTCGCCCATGGTGCAGCCGCACAACGAGCTGGTCATTTGCACCGGCGCGGGCATGCTCAAGGTGGTGCTGGCAGACGACGGCACGGTCACCACCGCGGCCACGTCTGACAGCGCTGACGCGCTGTTTTGCCCGCTCTGCCTGGTGGGCGGCGCGCCCGCCCCGGTGGTGGTTCTCACGGTTGAACCGCCACACGCTTTAAGCCATGTGCTGCAAAGCATTCCGGCGGCACGCATCGCCGCCCTGACCGCTGCGCCGCTGCCCGCGCGCGGCCCACCCCAAGCCTGATTCACCCTGCCGCACATGCTGCGGTTATGAGAGCTACTAGCGCTTATTCCACCAGTGCTAGAGGCTGATTTTGTGTTTTGCATCAGCAACAGGCCGCCACACGTCATGGATGCTTGCAAGATATCAAATCAATAGCTGCTTGCGCTTTATTCATCAGCGCTAGAGCCCTTAATCATTTACAACCCGGTCAATCTGACCCTATCACCCTGAAGGAAAAACCATGAAACTCAAAGCATTGATCACCGCTGTGGCGCTGGCCACCACCACCCTGTGCGCGTTGGCGCATGACGCCGTCGAGGTGCAAAATGCCTGGGCGCGCGCCACCGTCAAAGGCCAAATGGCCACCGGCGCCTTCATGACGCTGACCGCCGACGCGGGTGCCACCCTGGTCGGCGCATCGTCGCCCGTGGCCGGTGTGGCGCAGGTGCATGAGATGAAGATGGAAGGCGGCGTGATGAAAATGGCCGAGGTCAAAGGCGGCCTGAACCTGCCCGCTGGCAAAGCCGTTGAGCTCAAACCCGGCGGCTACCACGTCATGCTGATGGACTTGAAAGAGCCCTTGATGAAAGGCGCCAGCGTGCCCGTGACGCTGATTTTCAAAGACGCCAAGGGTGCCGAGATCAAGCAAGAGCTGAACCTGCCCGTGGCCATGTCCGCCCCTGGCAGTGCTGCCAAACCCGCCGCCATGGATCACAGCATGCACAACATGCACGGCGACAAACCCGTCACCAAGTAAACCATCAAGCCAGCCCCTATCTCCATTCACGCATGCAGCCAGCCCCCATCCCAACCTTCCCCCAGCGGGGGAAGGGGCTCAAGCCAAGACAGCTTGGACTTTGCTCCCACCCCTTTTGGGGGCGGGCAGGGGTGGGGGCTGGCTGTTCGCGCCAACGCTGGGTGGCGTGGCTGGCGGTGTGGCTGGCGCTGTTTGCGGCGCTGGCGCCAAGCGTGTCGCATGCGGTGCGCGCTTGGGCCGCCACACCAGGCGCCGCACAAGCCGCATGGATTGAGATTTGCACCAGCACCGGCCCGCGCTGGATGGCGTTGCCGGGCTTGGCCTCAGCATCTGACCTCAATGCGGCAGCCCGCTCAGGAACCACAACCACCTCTGAAGCGCTTGCCATTGACCCCGCCCGCAGCGTCACCACCAGCCCTGACAGCGCCATGGACAGCCGCACGGACGGCTCTGACCCTGCGTCTGGCCTGGCGCTGGCGCACTGCCCGTTTTGCCTGCTGATGGCCGACCGTCTGGCCCCACCCAGCGCCAGCATCACCTTGTTTTTTATCGCGCCCGGCCACGCCGTGCGCCCAAGCGATCCCTCACTTCACACCCCGCCTGCCCACACCGTTGCGGCAGCACAGCCACGCGGCCCGCCCGCGCTTTGAGTTTTCCCGCACCTTAGCCTTTCTCCCTCCCCCGTTGGGGGAGGGCAGGGGTGGGGGCTGCAGCATCACCCCCTCTTGTGCCGCGCAGCCCTGCGCCTGGCACGCGTGTTTGGCGTTGAACCGAGGAAATTCTCATGAACTTATCAAAACTCACCTTTCTGCGGTGGCTCACGCAGATCAACTTTGTCTTGGCCTTGGCGCTGCTGATGTGGCTGGCTGGCCTGCCCACTGCGGCGCATGCCCATGGCGTGTCGGCTGGGGATTTGCAGCTGGATCACCCCTACGCCGTGCCCAGTGCGCCGGGTGAGCCCCATGGCAAGGCCTATTTGCGCGGCATCAAAAATGCGGGTTCCCAGCCTGAAAAGCTGCTGGGAGCCAGCACACCGGTGGCCGCCAGGGTGGAGTTGCACAGCCTCAAACCCGATGCCCAGGGCTTGCGCGGCAAACAGGTCGAAGTGATCGATTTACCCGCCAAAACGCTGACACCGCTGCGCCACACCGGCGACTACCAACTCACTTTGATTGACTTGAAAGCACCTTTGAAAGACGGCGACCGGTTTGACCTGACGCTGAATTTTGAACACGCTGGCAGCAAGACCGTGAAAGTTTGGGTGCAAACACCACGCACTGCTGCGGCAGCACATGAACATTGATTCCTGAATCCTGTATTGACGACTGGTATTTTTTATTTTTTCAACTGGAGACTTCATATGACACACATCTTTAAACCGACCCTCACCCTCAGCCTGATGGCTGCTGCCGTAATGACCGCCTGTGGCGGCGGCGGTGGTGGCACGGCCACTCCTACCACCACACCCGTAGCCACCGTTTCCCTGGCCGGTGTGGTGGCCGATGGCTACCTGAGCGGAGCCAAGGTTTGTCTGGACAAAAACGAAAACACCGTGTGTGATGCCGGTGAACCCTCAGCGACCACCGGTGCGGGCGGCGCTTACACCATTGCCGGAGTCACAGCGGCCGATGTGGCGGCCTTCCCGGTAGTGGCCGAAGTGCCCGCCACCGCCACCGATTCGGACTTCCCTGGTACCACCGTGGGCAAAGCCTTTGTGCTGACCGCCCCCAAGGGCAACAGCACCGTCACCCCTTTGAGCTCACTGGTACACCAGGAGCTGCAAGCTGCGCCGGCACTGAGCGCGGCATCGGCTGCGGCCAATGTGAAAACGGCTTTGGGTATCACGACCGACCCGCTGGCTGACTACATTGCCAAGCCAGATGCCAGCGCCCATATCCGTGCCCAGATGATCACGCAGAGCCTGAAAAACAATGCAGATGCCATCGGTGGTGGGACTGCTACCCAGAAAAAAGACCTGCAAGGCGTGTTACTGACCATGGCCAAACAAGCCGTGCCTGCTGCCGCACCGGCATCCAGCGCATCTGCTCCGGCCAGCGTACCTGTGGTCGGCGTGGAAGACTTCAACACCGTGCGTGCCACACTGGCCAACAAACAAACCACCGGTACGGCATCACAAGCGGTCACGGTGAATTTTGACGCGGTCAATGGCGCAACATCCATCAAGGCCTGTGATGCGCTGACACTGACCAACATAAAACGTTGGGATCAAACTCCTCTGACCGCCGCCACACCGGCCGCAGCCACCCTGCTTGCCAATCCCACGGTGACACAAACCACCTCTGGCAAGTTTGTAGACCTGCGTTTCTACATCTCCAACGTGTTGCTGTGGGATGCTGCTGGCAACGCAGTGCCGCTGGTGCTGACCGAAGATGCCAGCCAGTCCAAAAACGTGGCGCTGCTTGACTTTGGCTACAACACCGCCGCCACCGGCACACCTGTTTGCAGCACGGCTTACAAGACTTCCATCATCGGCAAGGTGGTACCAGGCACCTACACCGGCATCTCCTTCACCGTGGGTGTGCCAGTGCGTTCGGCGGACCTGAACAGCAAGCTCAACCACGTCAATCCGGCCGACACCGCATCACCCGCACCGCTGCAAAACCTGGCCATGAACTGGAGCTGGCAGTCAGGGCGCAAGTTCTTCAAGGTGGATTTCCAGCCTGACACCCCGGCCAAAAAATTCGCCGCCGGTCTGGTGGGTACAACGCCTGTAGTGAACACCCACATTGGCTCGACCGGCTGTGTCGGCAACCCGGCCACGGTGGCCGGAACCGAGACCGCTTGCACCAATGCCAACCGTCTTGGCGTGAAGTTCGATGGCTTCAAAACTGCCAGCAACACCGTGTTGATGGACGTGGCCAAGCTGTTGAAAAACGCCGACCTGACTTATGAAGGGGGTGCGGCCGCGGGTTGTATGTCCGGCCCGACCGACCCCGAATGCGCCCCGATCTTCAAGGCCCTGGGCCTGGGATTCACTGGTGCCAACGCAGGTCGCACCCTGAGCGGTGCGGACGTGCAAACCGTTTTCAGCGTCAGGTAAACCGATGAACAAGCCCGCCCTGACCCTGGTCGGGCTGGCTGCTACCACCGTAGCGGCTGGCCTGCTGGCGCTTGGGGTGATTCCTTCGCCGTTCCTGGCCAAGGAATCACCTGCTGCGTCAATTTCTGCAAACAGCGATTGGCGCTGGAACCTGCCCCAGGGCTTTCCTGAGCCCCTGGTGCCCGCTGACAACCCGATGTCAGAGGCCAAGTTCCAGCTCGGTCGCCATTTGTTTTTTGACACCCGCTTGTCGGGCAATGGCAGCATGGGCTGTGGCTCTTGCCACTTTCAGAATCTGGCTTTCACCGATGGCAAGGCGGTAGCCACCGGCTCCACCGGCGACCTCACCTCGCGCGGCGCGATGAGTATTGCCAACGTGGCTTACTACCCCACGCTGACCTGGGCCAACCCCTCGCAGTACACGCTGGAAATCCAGGCCGGTGTACCGATGTTTGTCGAAAACCTGGCGGTGGAACTGGGCATCAACGACGAAAACAAGGCCGCTGTGCTGGCCCGCTTCCAGAACGATGCCGACTACCAGCGTCGCTTCAAAGAGGCTTTTCCGGGTGAGCCGATCAACTACCTGAACATCATCAAGGCGATCTCGGCCTTTGAGCGCGGTGTGATCTCCGGCAACTCGCGCTTCGACCAGGCCCAAGCGGGCACAGCCACTTTGACCGACACCGAAGAGCGCGGGCGCAAACTGTTTTTCAGCGAGCAGGCGCAATGCTCAAGCTGCCACAGCGGCTTCAATTTCTCTGACCAGACCGTGTCTGCCGCGTCACCCCAGTCGAACCAGCCGTTTCACAACACCGGCCTGTACAACGTGGATGGCAAAGGGGCTTACCCTGACAACAATCCTGGTGTGATCGGTGTCCTGCCGCAAGAGGCCAGCAACATGGGCAAATTCCGCGTGCCCAGCCTGCGCAACATCGAAGTCACCGCGCCCTACATGCACGATGGCACGCTGGCCACTTTGCAAGATGTGCTGGCGTTTTATGCCGCCGGCGGGCGCAACATCACGTCCGGGCCCAACCAGGGTGATGGTCGCAAGAACCCGTTCAAGGATGCACGGCTGGACAAGATCCGGCTGAGCGCAGACGAGCAGGCTGACCTCATCGCCTTCCTGAAAACCCTGACTGACCAGGCGTTCTTGAACAACCCCAGGTTTGCCGACCCGTTTAAACCTCGATGAATACTATTGAAACAATAGCTGCTTACGCTTGTATATCAATGGCTATAGGCTCATTTTGTATGTAAAAAGGAGAGACCATGAACCACTCAACCCGTCCATCAGAAAACCGCACGCTCAACGCCCGTGAGGCCATGTCCAGGCAAGACCTCAAGCAGATGTGGCGGGTGCAATCGGGCGCACTGCGCATTGACAGTGCCGTGGGGGACGAGGCCAGCCGGTTCATGCGTCTGGCCCTGCCCGGTGATGTGATTGGGGTCGAACAATGGGTTGGCACCGATGACAGCCTGGCCATGCGGGCACTGACCCCCGTGTGCCTGGAGCCAGTGCAGGCCGAAGGGGCCGAGATGATGGCCTTGCTGATGGAAACCGTGGTGCTGGCGCACCAGCGCTGCCGCGAGGTGGTCAGTCTGCGCACCGGGCCGGTGGCGCAGCGCGTCAAATGCCTGCTGCTGATGTTTGCAGACAGCGTCAACCAGGGCGTGCAAAACACCGCCGACTGCGCCCTGCCCAACCTGGCCGACATGTCGGTCATTCTGGATGCCGCGCCCGAGACCGTCTCGCGTGTGTTCAGCAGCATGCGCCAGTTGGACTACCTGCAAGACCGCAAACCGCAAAAAGCGCGTTTTTCCAGTCTGGCCTTGCGGGCGCAGGCGCTGATCCCGGGCATGACCAGCAGCTCGGCCTTGCAGCGCAGCCAACTGGTGGGGGCGTGATGATGTTTCGGATGACCACAGTGGCGGCTGTGTTGGCTGCGCTCCCCTGGGCCAGCGTGGCGCAAGAGCTGAAAACCCTTGAAGAAGTCACGGTAACGGCGGACAAGATTTCACCTCTGGGCGCAAGGACAACGCCCGCTGCCCAACTGGCCCCGCAGCGCGGCGCCACCAGCGACAGCGCCCGGCTGCTGCAAGACCTGCCTGGCCTCAGCCTGTATGGCGCAGGCGGTGTCTCCAGCCTGCCCGCCATCCACGGCCTGGCTGATGACCGCCTGCGCATTCAGGTCGATGGCATGGACTTGGTGGCGGCCTGCCCCAACCACATGAATTCGGCGCTGTCTTACATTGACCCAACCCGCGTCGGCAGCATCACGGTGTTTGCCGGCATCACCCCGGTCAGTGTCGGCGGCGACAGCCTGGGTGGCACGATTGCCGTGAATTCTGCGCCGCCGGAATTTGCCCAGAGTGCCGAAACAGTGACCGCCAGGGGCACGCTTGGCACGTTTTACCGCAGCAATGGCAAGGCCAGCGGGCTCAACGCCGGGGCCACTTACATCGGGCAAAACCTGAGCCTGACGTACAGCGGGGCCAGCGCCAAAGCCTCCAACTACCGCGCCGGGGCTGACTTCAAAACCGCAGGCCCAGGTACAGCCGGTGGCCCCTGGCTGGCCGGTAATGAAGTAGCCTCAAGTAACTACACCACCGAAAACCACGACCTCGGGCTGGCCCTGCGCCAAGGCCCGCACCTGCTGCAACTCAATGTGGGCACCCAACACCTGCCGTTTGAGGGTTTCCCCAACCAGCGCATGGACATGACCGGCAACAACAGCACCCAGCTCAACCTGCGCTACACCGGCCAGTTTGACTGGGGCAAGTTGATCGCCCGTGCCTACGGCCAGAACACCGAACATTTCATGAACATGGGGCCAGACCGCTTCAGCTACGGGCTGCTTGGCATGCCGATGAACACCAGCGCCAAAACCCGTGGGGCGCTGCTGCAAGCCGACACCGTGCTGTCTGAGCGCGACATTGTCAAAGCCGGGCTGGAGTCCCAAACCTACAGCTTGTACGACTGGTGGCCGCAAGCCGGTGGGGTGATGGGCCCGCGCACTTTCTGGAATGTGGACTACGGTACACGCGACCGGCTCGGGGCCTTTGCCGAGTGGGAGGCGCAGTGGAACCCACAATGGCTGAGCCTGATCGGCCTGCGCAGCGAGACCGTGAAAAGTGACGCAGGCCCGGTGCAAGGCTACAACGCCCAAGCCATCTGGGCCACCGATGCGGCGGCCTTCAACGCGCAAAACCGCCAGCGCAGCGACCACAACCTCGACTTCACCGCCCTGGCCCGCTACACCCCAGAAGACAGCCGCAGTTTTGAGCTTGGCCTGGCCCGCAAAACCCACTCGCCCAACCTGTACCAGCGCTACCCCTGGTCCACCCAGCCGATGGCCACACTGATGAACAACTTTGTCGGCGACGGCAATGGCTACGTTGGCAACCCGAACCTCAAGCCAGAGGTGGCCCACACCCTGAGCGCCAGCGGCGACTGGCACGCTACCGACCCAAGCCAATGGGGCTTCAAGGCCACCGGCTATGTCACCTGGGTGCAGGACTTCATTGATGCCCAGCGCTGCGCCATCGGCCAGTGTGGTGGTGCGGCCAACCTCAGTGCCACCCGCGGCTTTGTCAACCTGCAATACGTCAACCAGTCGGCCCGGCTGCATGGGCTGGACTTGTCGGGCCACCTGCAGCTGAGCAGCAGCTTGAAGGGCAGCGGGGTGCTGAGTTTTGTGAACGGCAGCAACCAGACCACCGGTGACAACTTGCACAACATCATGCCGGTCAACACCAAACTGGCCTTGCAGCACAGTCTGGGCGCATGGACAAGCACCGCTGAAGTGCAACTGGTGGCCGCCAAAACCCGGGTCTCGCAAGTGCGTAATGAAGTGCCCACCGCCGGTTACAGCCTGTTTAATCTGCGCAGCAGTTATGAGACCAAGCAGCTCCGGCTGGATCTGGGTATTGAGAACCTGTTCAACCGCTTTTATGTGCTGCCGCTGGGCGGCGCTTATCTGGGCCAGGGCGCATCCATGACCAGCCTGGGCATTCCCTGGGGTGGGGTTGTACCCGGCATGGGCCGCTCGGTGAATGTGGCTTTGAACCTGCGTTTTTGAAAGATGATCTTCATGACAAAACAACCCCTCCTGAGCCTTGCGTTCTTAACGGCTTTGACGGCCTGCGGAGGCGGGGGCAGCGGCCCGGCCATCCAGGCCAAATCACAAACCCTGGTGTTCACTACCGCACCCAGCTTGGCGCTGGGTGGTACGGCCACGGTGTCAGCCCGCGCCAGCAGTGGCCTGGCGGTGAGCTACAGCAGCAGCACCCCCAGCCTGTGCAGCGTCCACACCAGCACCGGCCTGGTCAGCAGCCTGGTGGCCGGCACTTGCGTGATTGCGGCAGACCAGTCGGGTAACGATGAATTTGCCCCGGCCACATCCGCCAGCCAAAACCTTGTGGTGCAGGCCAGCCCGGTGCAAAGCATCCGCTTTGGCGCGGCTCCCACGCTGGCTTTGTACGGCTCAGCCACGGTCACGGCCACCGCCACTTCCGGCCTGGCAGTGAGCTACAGCAGCGACACACCCGCCGTGTGCAGTGTCAACAGCAGCACCGGGGTGGTGACCAGTCTGACGGCGGGGGACTGCACCCTCACCGCCAGCCAGCCGGGCAATGCCAGCGTCAACGCCGCACCGTCGGTCAGCCAGACTTTGAACGTGGCGGGCTCTGCCGCAGCCGCCAGCGTGCCCGGTGCACCCACTGCTGTGTCAGCCAGCCTGGGGTTGGCGGCCAACACGGTGCAGGTCAGCTTTAGCGGCCCGGCCGCCAGCGGCGGCAGCCCGATCAGCCGGTACAGCGTGAGCTCTACGCCTGCCGGGCTCTCGGCCTCCGGCGCGGCTTCACCCCTGACGGTGAGCTGCCCCAGCAGCTGCGCCGGTTATGCCTTTGCCGTGCAGGCCAGCAACAGCGTGGGCGGCGGAGCCTTGTCGGCAGCGGCCCCGGTGCTGACAGCGTACAAGGTCACGGCCCGCTGGTTTGAGCCTGACACCCAGCCCAATGACAGCATCTTCACCGGTACGTTCACGCTGAACTCCACCAGCCAAACCGTCACTGGTTTGAGCGGCTCGCTGACCGAGTCCATGACCGGCCCGCCGATGACCACCGTGCCGCTGGCATACCAGTTGTCTGCCCTCAGCGATGCAGCGGGAGGCGTAAAGGTCACCAGCTTTGCCCTGAATACCACCCACGTGTTTGCCGAGGGTGGGTTTGCTGCCAATTCGCAGGGCCTGTACTACGGCTATCCGGCGGCGAAAAATCCGGCCGCTGGTGGTGTGGGCAACGCCTTTGCCACCATTTATGTGAACCTGGCCAATCCCACCGCCCCACTGACGCAAGCCCAGATCAACCAACTGGCCTACGGCGACTGCTTTGCCGGAGGCATGATGGGTGGCACCTGCATGACCGGTTACTCGGGCATTGGCACTATGGGCGGGTATCCGGTGGCGCAGAGCATTTCCCGGCTTCCCTGATCCCCTTTTCCATTCACTCACCCATCCACTCATTCCAAATACCATGCTATTTTTGAAACGCCTGTTGCGCACCGTTTTCTGGCTTTACGCTGCTATCTTCGCCCTGAGCGCCTGGTCTGCCACCCTTGAAGTCACCGATGCCTTGGGCCGCAAGGTCAGGGTCAACAGCCCGGTACAGCGGGTGGCGCTGAACTTCAACTTTGAGGAATTCACCGCCGTGGCCGGCAAGGACAACTGGGCCAAGGTGGTCGGCATCTCGCGTGCGCCTTTTGAGGGTTGGCGGCCGGTGATCTTTGGCCGCTACGCCGCAGTTATTCCCAACCTGCAAGCCATGCCCGACTTCGGCCATTCCGAGGACAACACCTTCAGCGCCGAGAAGGTGATTGCCCTCAAGCCCGACGTGCTGTTCATCGCCGAGTGGACCTACAAGTCGCTGCAAACCGCGCGCGATCAGATCGAGGCGGCGGGCATTCCGATTGTGGTGATCGACTACAACGCCCAATTGCTGGAGCGCCACCTCAGTTCGACCCG